>DATEHC010000143.1:0-26406 GCA_035279785.1 Candidatus Dormiibacterota bacterium | reverse complement strand
CGGCTACCGATTCGACATCGGCGGCCACCGCTTCTTCTCCAAGAACCAGGAGGTCGAGGACCTCTGGACCGAGATCCTCGGCGACGAGATGCTGACCCGCGGGCGCCTGTCGCGCATCTACTACCGCGGCCGCTTCTTCGCATACCCGATCAAGGCGGTCAACGCGCTCTGGAACCTCGGCCCGCTCGAGGCGGCCAGATGCCTTGCCAGCTATGCATGGGCGCGCATCCATCCGGTCAGGGACCCCAAGACGCTCGAGGACTGGGTCCGCAACCAGTTCGGATGGCGGCTCTTCAGCATCTTCTTCAAGACCTACACCGAGAAGGTGTGGGGTATCAGCACCAAGGAGCTGTCTGCCGACTGGGCTGCGCAGCGCATCAAGAGCCTCGACCTGTGGGTCGTCATACGCACCGCGCTCATGCCTCATCGCAACGCGAAAGGCCGCCGCGAGATCGTGACCACGCTGATAGACAAGTTCCGCTATCCACGACGCGGGCCGGGTCAGATGTGGGAGCGGGTCGCAGCCATCGCCGAGGAGAAGGGGCACCCGGTGCGGCTAGGTCGATCGGTGTCGGCGATAACCCACGACCGCGGCGAGGTGACCTCGATCACGACCACCGATGAGGCAGGCCGCCGCGAAACCTTCGAGGGAAGCGATTTCATCTCGAGCATCCCCATCCGTGAGCTGGTCGCGCGCCTCGACCCGCCCGCGCCGGCCACGGTGAGGCAGGCCGCGGACAGTCTCGGCTACCGCGACTTCATCAGCATCGCGCTGATGGTCGATCGTGCCGAGGTGTTCCCCGACAACTGGATCTACATCCACGACCCGGGCGTGCGCGTGGGCCGGATCCAGAACTTCAAGAACTGGAGCCCGGACATGGTTCCGGACCCGACCAAGACATGCCTCGGCCTCGAGTACTTCTGCTTCGAAGGCGACGGTCTGTGGACCGCGAAGGATGCCGACCTTGTCGAGCTGGCCAAGGACGAGCTCGCACAGCTTGGGATCTGCTCGGCCGCCGAGGTGTTCGACGGAGTCGTCGTCCGCCAGCGCAAGGCGTATCCGGTCTACGACGACGACTACCAGGCCAACGTCAACGTCGTCCGCGAATACCTGGCTCGCGCGTTGCCGAACCTGCATCTCGCCGGCCGCAATGGCATGCACAAGTACAACAACCAGGACCACTCGATGATGACCGCGCTGTTGGTAGCGCGGAAGATCGCGACCGGGTCAGCGCTCGATCCGTGGAAGGTTAACGCGGACGCGGTCTATCACGAAGACATCCGTCTCGGCGAGCCGGACATGACCGGCCGGCTCGTCCCTCAACGCGTCGCCGCCAGGTAGAGAGCTAGACGGTCCTCGGTCGCGCGAAGTTCGCGGCCACAAAGCTGGCGACGGCAAGCACGGCGCAAAGAATCGCGTGCTTCGTGTGCGTGCCCGCCGTTCCCGACGAGGTGAACGTCGGCAGGATGCCGCCGATGATGTAGAGGACCGCCGCGATGATGAAGATGATCCCAAGAATCCCCAAAACAGCCGCAACCGTGTTGCTTTTCACAAACCGAAGCGTAACAAAGCAAGGCTGACGACCCCGGCGCCGATGCAGTACCACCCGTAAGGATCGAGCCGGCCGGATCGAAAGTAGCGAAGCAGAAAGCGCGCGCTTGCGTAGGCCGCGATCCCGGAAAGCACGGCGGCAATTGCGTACTCGCCGACCGGCACGCCGCGCTCGAACAATTGAGGCACCTCGAGGATCCCCGCGCCGAGGATCGTCGGTGTAGCGAGAAGAAAAGAGAAGCGCGCAGCTTCCTCGTGACGCAGTCCGGCGACCAGGCCGCCGCCGATCGTGACGCCCGAACGCGATATGCCGGGGATGAAGGCGAGCGCCTGGCACGCGCCGACGATTGCGGCCGCACGAAAGCTGATCCCCTCGGCGCGAGCGAACTGCTCCTCTTGCTCGGCACGCGTCGCTCCGCGTTCCGACCGCCGGCGCAGGAGCTCGAATGCGAGCATCAAGACGCCGTTGACGATCAGGAAGGCCGCGGCCACGTACGGAGACGCAAACAGAGACTTGATCCGACTCTCGAGCAGCACGCCGAGCACCGCGGCGGGAATGGTGCCCGTGAGGAGCAACATGGCGAGCCGCTCGTTGTCGTTGCGCATCTCGCCGCGAAAGGCTGCGGTGAAGAATCCACGGATGATGGCGACCCACTGGTCGCGGTAGAGGATCAAAAGCGCGGTCGCCGTGCCGAGGTGGAGCAGCACGAGAAACGGCACGAACGAAGGGTCCGATTGCTTGAAGCTCCAGCGTAGGAGAGTCGGAACGATGACCGCGTGGCCGAGGGACGAGACGGGGAAGAGCTCGCTCGCGCCCTGAAGAAGACCCATGAACAGCGCCTGGGCTAGTGACATGGAGAGATATATTCGGGGAGCCTTGAGTCGACTTGCTGCGTTCAGCCCGGCGGTCAGGACCCTAGAGGAGTCTGTCGAGCGGGCGAGGATCGTCGAGAAGCACGGCTACGAGTCGCTCTGGACGACGCAGCTGCCGACCGCGCGCGACGCCTCGCTGGTCCTGGCTGCCTACGCCTCGGCGACCAATCGCGTGAAGCTCGGCACGGGCGTGCTCCCCATCTACACGCGGCACCCGACGGCCATGGCCCAGATGGCGGCCACCCTCGACGAGCTGTCCGGCGGGAGGTTCATCCTCGGCGTCGGCGTGAGCCATCGCGTGACGGTCGAAGGGATGTGGGGTCAGCAGCTCGAGAATCCGGTGGAGGCGATGCGCGAGTACCTGACGATCGTGCGCCAGAGCATCCGCGAGGGCGCCTGCTCGTTCGAGGGCAAGTTCTTCACGGCGCGCTGGTCCTACCTTGGCCCGCGGCGCGCAGACATGCCGATCATGATCTCGGCCCTCAACCCGCGCATGCTCGAGCTCGCCGGCGAGCTGGCCGACGGCGTCGTCCTCTACATGTGCGCGCCCGGATACATCGAGGAGCACGTGCTTCCGCACGTGAAAAGCGGCCGCGAGAAGGTGGGCAAGTCGCTCGACGGATTCGAGGTCGTCGCCGCGATCGATGCCTGTGTGACCTCCGATCGGTCCGCCGCGCTGGAGACCTATCAGAAGACGCTCGACCGGTACGCCGCGCTGCCGTTCTACCGCAAGGCGATGGAGGCGGGCGGCTACGACCCTGACGTTCTCGCCGCCATCGGCGATGCCGGCGAGGTGCGGAAAGCGATCGCGCGCTACCGCGATGCGGGCGTCACGCTTCCCGGCGTGGGTCCATTCGGTGGTCGCTTCGAGGAGACGATCGCCGCAGCCGCGGAAAGCTAACCGAGCTTCGTCAGCGCCTCGTCGATGTGGTTTCGCGCGCTCGCGAACTCTCGATGAATGGCCGCATCCTCGGCCCGACCCAGTGCTGCGAGGGTGGCTGCCCAGCGCGCCGCGTCGCGCTCGGTGAGACCGGAGCGCACCTGGCCGATGGTCTGGGTTGCGAACAGCAGCCCGCCTCCGGGGTTGTCGAGGATCGAGCGCGCGATGCCTAGCTGCGCCCGGGCCCACGCGACGATCTCGTCGCCGGGATGCGTGTCGAGAGGTTTTGGTGAGCGGACGTCGACGCCCATCGCCGACCTATTGTCCTTCGAAGTGCGCCCTGCGCGCGCCCGGCGCCGCAACCCGGTGGAGCGATTCTCCGGTGAGGCGGTAGATCGTCCATTCGGAGTTGGGCTTGGCTCCGAGGCGCTCGTAGAACCGGATCGCGTCTACGTTCCAGTCGAGCACAGCCCACTCGAGACGGCCACACCCGCGCTCGACTGCGAGCTGCGCGAGGCGCTCCAGGAGCAGCCGGCCGACGCCGCCACCACGGTGCTCGGGTAGGACGAACAGATCCTCGAGGTAGATCCCCGGCTGGGCCAGGAAGGTCGAGTAGTTGTGAAAGAACAGCGCGAAGCCGACCGGCTTGCCGTCATCCTCGGCGATGATCGTCTCGGCGTATCGGCGCTCACCGAAGAGCGAGTCGGTGAGCTTCTCCTCCGTCATCACCACCTCGTGCTCGAGCTTCTCGTAGCGCGCGAGGCCGCGGATCAGCTCCGCGATCAACGGCACGTCCTCCAGCTCTCCCGGGCGAAGTCGCACTGTCATTTCGGCCTGTCCCTCAATCGAAACACGAACCGCATCGCGCCGTGTGTTTCGGAGAAGCTGGCAATCTTGTTGTCGACCAGCCCGGCATCCAACCCCGCCTGAATCAGGTCGGTGTCTTTGAGTGGGCTGAGGGGCCCCTTCGGCCGGATCACCCACACCGCTCCATTGGGCTCGATCCACCTCTTGACCTCGCGAAGGCGCTCCAGGTCTCGCTTGGTGCCGGCGCCCATGAAGACGATGTCGCAGAGCGTGCGGGGCTTGCCGCGCACGATGTCGGATGTGCGCTCGCGCAGCATTTTCACGAAGCTTGCGTCGTCGATGTCGACGAGGGCCAACCTCATCCCCGGTTTCACGCCGAGCTTGTCAAGAAGCGGTTTTGTCGTTTCCGCCACGGATCGCTCCAAACACCACCACGCCGAGGAGCCAGCCGCCGTACGCGCCGGCGATCGCAAGCACGATGGTAGGTATTGGACTTCCGACGCGACTGGAAAGCAAGCCGCCCAGCCCAACCATCAAGCCGAACACGATGGCCCCCGCGAACCCGCCCGCCACGGCGCCGACGAGCGTCGCGGCGGTCCATCGGTTCTTCAGACCTCGATCACCTGCAGGTCTTTGACCGCGCCCGTCGTCGTGCCCGAGTACACATGGTTGAAGAGGAACCGCGTGTCGGGGTGGCGCTTGCGTAGGCGCGCGGCGTTCTCCCAGCTCATATGGCTGAACACGTCGCCAGGCCCCGTCGCTTCGACGATCGCCACGTCGGCGCCCTCCACCAGCCGGTCGAGCGGGGCTGTCGACTCCGTGTCCCCGGAGTAGGCGACGACTTTGCCGTTGATGTGGATGCGGTAGCCGTTGCTGCCCATCGTCCCGTGGTCCAGCCTGATCGTCTGGTAGCGCACGCCGGCGGCGGTACCCGAAGGCCTGGCTTCGACGTACCGCGCCTTGAACTGTGGCTTCATGACTCGCTTCCAGTCCGGCCCCCAGCTCACCTCCCACAGCCGCTCCAGGTAGCCCTCGATGCCGGGCGGCCCGACAAACGTGAGCGGGCGGCGATCGACGAACACGCGATGCAGGACGAACGTCGGAAGTCCGAGCGTGTGGTCGCCGTGGAAATGGGTCAGGAAGACAACCTCGATGTTGCCCGGGTCGACGCCGAGCCGATGCATGTGCGGAAGGAGTGGTGCGCCGCCGTCCAGGAGCACGCGGCCGTCGACCACCACGGCCCCGTTGTACCGGTCGAGCGAGAACGCCGCGCCGCTACCGAGGAACGCGAGCTTTACGCGATGGTTACCGCTTGGTTCAGGTACACGTCCTGAATTGCGTGTAGTAATTCGATGCCCTCCTTCATCGGGCGCTGGAAGGATTTGCGGCCGCTGATCAGACCCATTCCGCCGGCGCGCTTGTTGATCACCGCGGTGCGGACCGCGTCTTTCAGGTCTGACGCGCCTTTGCTCTCGCCCCCCGAGTTGATGAGTCCCGACCGGCCCATGAAGTCGTTGATCACCTGATAACGACAAAGATCGATGGGGTGGTCGGTGGAGAGCTTGGTGTAGACCTCGGGCCGGGTGACACCGAACCCGATGACCTCGAAGCCACGATTGGTGGTGGGCAGCTTCTGCTTGATGATGTCGGCCTCGATCGTCACGCCGATGTGGTTGGCCTGGCCAGTCAGGTCGGCGGCGGTCTCGTAGTTCACGCCGTCCTTCTTGAAGGCCGGGTTGCGCACATAGCACCACAGCACTGTGGCCATGCCGAGCTCGTGGGCGGCGTGAAACGCGAAAGCGATCTCCTGGATCTGCCGGTCCGACTGCTCCGAGGCGAAATAGATCGTCGCTCCGACGGCGACGGCGCCCATCTCCCACGCCTCTTTGACCGTGCCGAAGAGGATCTGGTCGTAGTGATTGGGGTACGTCAGGAGCTCGTTGTGGTTGATCTTGCAGATGAACGGGATCCGGTGGGCGTACCGCCGGGCGATCGACCCCAGGACGCCGAACGTCGACGCCACGGCGTTGCATCCGCCCTCGATCGCGAGCTCGACGATCTTTCCGCCGTCGAAGTAGATCGGATTCGGCGCGAACGAGGCGCCGCCGGTGTGCTCGATGCCCTGGTCGACCGGCAGGATCGAGAGGTAGCCTGTCCGCGCCAGGCGGCCGTGGTCGAGCATGGACTCGAGGCTTCGGAGCACACGGGTGGGCCGGTCGCTGTCCTTCCAGACCCGGTCGATGAAGTCGGGGCCGGGCAGGTGTAGCTGCTCCTTCGGCACGGTTTCACATTTGTGCTCGAGTAGGTCGCGGGCGTCATCGCCCAGCACCTCTTCAATCTTGTCCAGGCTTCCCTTGGTAACTGTTGCCATCAACGCCTCTCACACATTTGGTTATCGTGCCCCGCAGGTACTCGAATGCCTACCCGTCACTCTATAGTGCGCCGATATGACGCAGCGGGCCAGCGACCTTCTCGCCGAAGTGGGAGACCGCCTTTCCGCTGACGCCATGCCGAGCGCGGTCGTGGTCGCCGAGGCGGTCAACGCGATCGAACCCGAGCTCCTGAAGGGATACCGGAATGGCTCGCACGACGAGCTGGTGCGCATGTCCACCGCTTTCCTGCAGGTGCTCTTCCAGTCGCTGCGGCCGGATTCCAAGCTGCCGTGGCCCGAGTACTACACGCAGGCCCGCGAGTACGCCCGGCGCTACGCCGAGAAGGGCGTGCCCCTCGAGTCGCTGATGGAGGGCCTGGCGGTCTTTCGGCGCACCGTCATCGCCCGTGTGACCGAGGAGATGGGCGACAGCCCGTACTCCGACGAGGTCCTGCTCCTCGCGCAGAGCCGGCTCGGCGATGTCGTCGAGCACCTGAACTCCAGCTTCATCCGGGGCTATCTCGACTTCACCGAGAGCAAGCACCGCGCGCGCCAGACCGAGCTGCACGGGCTTTACCACATCGCCAGCGCGCTGGGCCGGTCGCTCGACGTGAACGAGATCGCCGAGGTTGGGCTGCGCGAGACGCTCAAGGTGCTCGGCCTGCAAGCCGGCGCGGTCTGGATCCGCGAAGGCGCGCGCCTGCGCCTCGCCAAGACGATTGGGATGCAGCCGGGCGAGGAGGAGGAGTTTTCGGAGTCCGGCCGGTCAGGCGCGACGAGGGTGGTCGAGATCTCGTCCGGCCCCGCCGAATCCCGCGTCGACCGCATCGCCGGCGAGTGGCTCGCGATTCGCGCCGAGCTGCGCACCAAGGGCGTCCTACTCGGAGCGATGACGGTTGCGACGCGCTCGCCCCGCACTTTCGAGTCCAGCGACCTCGAGTTCGTCGCGGCCGTAGCGGACCACGTGGCCGTTGCGCTGGATCGTGCGCGCCAGCACACCAAGGAGGCGCGCACCGACTACTTGACCGGTCTGGCCAACCGTCCGGAGTTCGAGCGCGCGATCGACCGCGCCGTCGCGTCGGCCGAGCGTCATAAGCGGCGGCTCGCGCTGATGATGATCGACCTCGACAACCTCAAGGACATCAACGACACGTATGGCCACCACGTCGGTGACGAGGCGATCCGCGTCCTCGCGGCCGAGCTGCAGCGCGCGGTGAGAGCCACCGATACGTGCGGGCGTCTCGGCGGTGACGAGTTCGGCGTCGCCATGCCCGACGCGGACGAGCGCGACGCGCGCGAGGTGGGCATCCGGGTGCGGGAGGCCCTCGAGCACTTGAACCGCACCTCCAAGCTGCCTGTGCGCGTCGAGTTCTCCATCGGGATCACCGCATGGCGGCAGGGGCTCGATTGGCAGGCGATGTACCAGGCCGCGGACAAAGCGCTGTACGTGGACAAGCGGCGCCGGCACTCGGCCAAGAAGAGGTTGGAGCGACCTCAGCCTGAACCCACCGCCACTACCTAAGGGTTCCGTCCTCGGCCCGTCGTTCTTCGCTCGCGACACCACCGTGGTCGCGCGCGACCTGCTCGACAAGGTGCTGGTGCGGGAGATCGACGGCGAGGTCCTGTGGGGGCGCCTGGTCGAGGTCGAGGCGTACCTGGGTCCGGACGACCTGGCCGCGCACTCGAAGGGCGGACGGCGGACGGCGCGGACCGAGGTGATGTTCGGCGAGCCCGGCCACGCGTACGTGTACTTCACCTACGGCATGCACTGGTGCCTGAACTTCGTCACGCGCGAGGCGGGTGTGCCGCAGGCCGTCCTCGTCCGCGCGCTCGAGCCCGGACCGGGGGTCGGCCGGTGCGGCGGGCCGGGCCTGGTCACGCGAGCACTGAGCATCGATCGCGCCCTCAACGGCGCGCCGCTACGGCCTCCGGACCTTTATGTCATCGACGACGGAGCGGCGAAGCGGCGCGTCTACGTCACGCCGCGGATCGGGGTCCAGGGCACGGGCCGCTGGGAGAAGCGGCTGCTGCGCTACGTGGTGGACTCGCCTGCTCTTTCTCGACCTCTAAGACGGGGGCCAATCAGGGGTCGACGGATCCTCGCGCGGTAGCTTCTCCCAGTCGGCGCGAACGGGGATGAAAATGTCGACGACGGTCGCGCCCTGCGGTCCGGCCTTGGCGTCGTGTGGCACGTCACTTGGAATCTGGTAGACGTCCCCGGGCTGCAGCGTGCGCTCCTCGCCGCCGATCCGGAAGGTCAGCTCGCCGCTGACGATCAAGCCCAACTGTTCATTCTCGTGATGGTGCAGCTCGGCCACGCCGTTGGGCTCGATGTCGATGACGGCAAGCGTCGCACGCTCGCCGTTGACGACCCGCGCCTTCATGCCGGCGCGGATCAGATAAGGTCGCAGCTCTTCGATCGACCCATACGTCTTCATTCGACGACCCGGTCGATGATGGTCGCGGTGCCGATTCCGCCGCCGCAGCACATCGTTTCCAGCCCGTAGCGAAGGTCGCGCCGCTCGAGCTCGTAGAGCAATCGGTTCATGAGGATCGCGCCCGACGCGCCGAGGGGATGGCCCATCGCGATCGCGCCGCCGTTGACGTTCGTCTTCTTCAGATCGGCGCCGGTCTCTTTCTGCCACGCCAGCACAACCGAGGCGAAAGCCTCGTTGACCTCGAACAGGTCGATGCTGTGCAGCTCGAGTCCGGCCTTCTTCAGGACCGCGGCCGTGCCGGGGATCGGTCCCTCGAGCATGAGCACCGGGTCGGTGCCGACCACGGCCTGCGCGCGGATGCGCGCGCGGGGTTTGAGGTGGAGCTCCTTCGCCTTTTCGAGCGACATGAGCAACACCGCCGCGGCGCCGTCGGAGATCTGGCTCGCGTTGCCCGCGGTGATCGAGTGCTCGGGGTTGAACGCCGGCTGCAGCGCCGCGGTGGACTCGTAGCTGGCGTTGGCGCGAATGCCTTCGTCGCGGTTGAAGATCTCCGGCTGCCCGTTGGAGATGTCGACGGGCATGATCTGCGACGTGAAGTAGCCCTTCTCCGTGGCCTCGTGTGCGCGGTGGTGGCTCTCGACGCTGAACTCGTCCATCGCCTTGCGCGGGATGCCGTACTTGCGCGCGATCAGCTCGGCCGATAGGCCCTGAGGCACGAGGTCGTACAGCTCGGTGAGCTCGGGCGGAAACGGATGGCCAGGCTGCATCGCATTCGATCCCATCGGCACACGACTCATGGACTCGACGCCGCCGGCGATGGTGATGTCGCACACCTCGGCCTGGATGAGGTTGGCGGCGAAGTGGACCGCCTGCTGGCTCGAGCCGCACTGCCGGTCGACGGTGGTCGCCGGCGTCGTCACGGGGAAGCCGGCGGTCAGCCACGCGTTGCGTCCGACGTTGAGACTCTGCTCGCCGGCCTGGGAGACGCATCCGAACACGACGTCGTCGACCTGGCCCGGTTCGATGCCCGCGCGATTGACGAGCTCTTTGAGGACGAGAGAGCCGAGGACGACGGGATGGACGTCCTTCAGCTTTCCGTTGCGCCTGCCGATCGGTGTCCGGACGGCCTCGACGATCACAACTTCGCGCATCGGTCAGCTTCCTCCTCTAACGACTCCCATCTCTCTGTGTCAAGCCACCAACATTTGCCTGGCGGTTCGATTTTTTTGTTTGTTGACGTGCTCTTAGACGCCTGTTAACTTTCGCGTCGCCCCAAGCGGCTGAGTACGGTAAACCTGAGGATACCGAACGTCGAGTAGGTGGAAGGTCCGGAGCAATCCGGGATGGAAACCGAAAAACGCATAGGGGACTTCAGGGTAAACAGGAAGGTCTCTTGGGGCATTACTTTTCCCCAAAACGTTCACACGGGGCGGCTAATTCGAATAGCCCAGTTTTGAGGCCTCCGCGCAGGCTTTGTCCACAGCCCCGGCGTCGAACTTCGCATCCTCCGAACGGAGCTTTTTGACGCCCTCCGCCAGGCGCGCGACCGGCTCCGGATCCTCGTATCGAAGCCAGTGGTATGCCTGCGGGCGGGTCTGCCCGGGATGCGCGTCCAGGTAGGCCTGAACAGTGATCCGTTCGACATCCCTTAACAATCCCGACCGCGCCAGGGTGGCAAAGTCCTGGGCCGCCATCCAGTCCAGCAGGCGCGAAAGGCGCTCGCTCAGGCAGGCGCCGGCGGCATGTCGTAGACGCTGGTGCGCAGGGTGCAGATGAAGGGCAGGTTGCGGTACAGCTCGCGGTAGTCGAGGCCGTACCCGACCACATAGTCGTTTGGGATCTGAAACCCCACGTACTTGACCGGCACCTTGACCATGCGCCGCAGGGGACGGTCCAGCAGCGTGACGATCTCGAGCGACGCCGGCCCGCGCTCGCGCAGCTGCGACACCACGTAGTCGATGGTGAAGCCGGTGTTGATGATGTCCTCGACCAGCACCACGTGCCGGCCCTCGATCGGGTAGTCGATGTCGCGCATGATGCGCACGCGGTCTTGCGGCTGTGCTCCCGCGTAGCGTTTGAGGTCCAGGTAGTCGATGACGAACGGCACCTTGATCTGCCGCGCGAGGTCGGCGAGGAAAAAGGTGATTCCTTTGAGCACGCCGACGAGGACGATCGACTGCCCCCGATAGTCGCGCGAGATCTTGCGCGCGAGCGCGCGAATGCGCGACTCCAGCTCCACCGGCGAGATGAGGATCTCACCCACGTCCTCCTTGCGCAGGTGCTGAACCTCGAGCGCGCTGTAGCCGGCCTTGGCCAGGAGCTGCTGGTAGTCGCGGCGGTACAGGAGCCGCACGTTGAGCTCCGGGTACAGCTCGCGCAGCAACCGCAGCTTCCGGTTCTTGGGAGTGACGAGCGACTGCTTCATCGTCGTCAGCTCTATGTACAGGTCGTGCTCGGGAAGGTAGAAGTCCGGCGTGAACATCTCGGCCACACGTGAGCCGTCCCACGCGATCGGAAACGAGACGGGCTCGTACTGCCAGCGGATGCGGTAGTAGTCGAGGAATCGCGCGAACTCCTGCTCGGACGGGTGCGCGAATTCCACGCGGGAGTGAGCGGGGCCCGTACGTCTGACAAGGCGCGAGCGCTGCCGTACGGGGCGGCGCCATTTCTGCGGCACGAGGTTGAGCGACGACGCCAAGGGAACGGGGCAGATTGTACGCTCGCTTCAGAGGTCGCCTCGATGAGCACACCGGCGCAACGCATGGTCGCCGAGCAGCTTCGCCCGCACGGGGTGACCGACGAGCGCGTGCTGCAGGCGATGGCCTCGGTACCGCGCGAGGAGTTCCTCTCTCCGCGCATGCGCCGGCACGCGTACGAGGACCGCGCGCTTTCCATCGAGTGCGGCCAGACCATCTCGCAACCGCTGGTGGTCGCGTTGATGGCGCAGGCCGCCGCGATTCAGCCCGCGGACAATGTCCTCGAGGTCGGCACGGGATCCGGATACGCGGCCGCGGTGCTGAGCCGGCTGTGCCGTCAGGTCCTCACGGTCGAGCGCGAGCCCGCTCTCGCCGAGCACGCATCGGAGGCGCTGCGACGCACTGGCTTCGACAACGTGCAGGTTGCGGTCGGGGATGGAAGCCTCGGCTGGCCGGCGGGCGCGCCCTACGACGTGATCCTCGTCGCGGCCGCCGCGCGCGACGTCCCGGCGCCGCTCATCGAGCAGCTGGCGGATGGGGGTCGGATGGTGATCCCCGTTGCGATCGCGAACGAAGAGCCGCAGGACCTCCGCATCTACGAACGCCACGGCGAGGCGGTCGGCTACCGCTCGCTCTTCCCGGTCCTCTTCGTTCCCCTACGGACCGGGTGAAGCCTTGGGCGACGGTGAGGCTCCGGTCGTCGGCGTCGAGGTCGCGCCGCTGATCGCCTGCAGCTGCTGCAGGATCTGGCCGACCGTCTGCATCTCCGTCCCGAAGGTCGTCAGGTCGCCGCGCTGGAGGGCGGCATACGCGGCCTTGTAATGCTGGTTGGCCTGAGCGATCAGGCTCTGGATCTGCGCCACCTGCGCCGCTGTGTACGTGGAGGGCGGCGGTCCCGTGTTCACAGGCGGCGGTGTGGCTCCGACGAGCTGCTGGATGGCTTGTTCGAGCGTGTCCGTGTAGACGACCTGTGTCTGGTTGGCGAGGATCACCTTCTTGAGCTCGGGCAGCGCTGACGCCTCGCGAGCTCGCAGGTAGACCGGCTCGAAGTAGAGGAACGAGTTCCCGATCGGCACCACGAGCAGGTTGCCCTGCTGCACCTGTGAGCCTGCCTGGCTGAACAGCGTGAAGTCGGAGGAGATGGTTGTGTTCTGGTTGATGCGGTTGGCGACCAGCTGCGGCCCGTCGATGACTGTGCCCTTGGGAAGAACGTAAGACGTGTACTCGCCGTAGTGAGATCCGTCGCTGCGCGCGGCAAGCCACGAAACAAGGTTGTTCTTGTTCAGTGGCGTGAACGGCATGATCAGAAGGAACTCGGCCTGCTGCTGACCGGGAAGCCGGAACAGAACGTAGTACGGCGTCACCGGCGCGGCGGCGGTCGTGGGGGAGTTCTGGGCCGTGGGAATCTGCCACACGTCCTCTCGCGCGAACAGCACTTTCGCTCCCACCGCATCGGGGTTGACGTGGTAGACGGCGTAAACCGCCACCTGGACGTTGAACAGGTCTTCGGGAACGCGTAGGTGTGCGCGAAGACCGGTCGAGAGCGAGGAGATCGGCTGGAACATGGTTGGGAACGTCGCTTGGTACGCCTTGATCAGCGGATCCTTCGGGTCGACCACGTAAAAGTTGACTGTGCCCTCGTACGCGTCGACGACGACCTTCACCGAGTTTCTGATGTAGTTGATGTCGTTGCCGCCGAAGCTCAGCGTCTGCGCGTATGGATAGGTCGAACCGGTCGTGTAGGCGTCGATGATCCAGTAGAGCTTGCCGTTCACGACCACCACGTAGGGATCGCCGTCGAGCGTGAGGAACGGCGCCATCGCCGACACGCGGTCGACGATGTTGCGCCGGTAGAGCATCAGGCTCTTGTCCGTGACCTGCCCTGACACCAGCAGGTTGAAATCGCTCAAGCGCAGCGACCACAACGCCCGGTTGAGGCTGGTCATGGGCACGCCGTGCGAACCCTTGTAGCTGGTGTACACGTCCGGGGCTGAGGGATAGTCGAACTCCGGAACGAGAGACGGGGCGATGACGGGGCCGCTGGTGCTCTCCCCGAAGTAGATGGCAGGCTGCGTGATCGTCAGCGGACCAGTCGGGGGAACGTCGCTGACGACGTACTGCGGAAGACCCTCTGACTTACTGGCGTTGACGGGGCTCCCCGCCGCGGCATAGCCGTGCGTGTACTGGAGGTGGATGTTGACCCAGTTCTGCGCGGCGGCGGCAAGTTTGGTGGTGTCGATCTCGCGCGCGCTGATCTCGACCTGCTGGTACTGGCCGTTGATGACGTAGCGGTCGATGTCGATGTCGTTGAAGGTGTAGTAGGTGCGCAGCGTCTGGTTCTGGTCGTAGGTCTCTTTCAGCTCGGGAAAGTCCCACAGCCGAAGGTTGTTGACGGTCACCTGGTCGTTCTGCACGTCCTGGGCGGTCAGCGGCTGGTCGCCGGTGAAGTCGTTGACCGTGACAGTGGAGAGGCCGTACGCCGCCCGCGTACCGGCGATCTCGCGCTGGATGTACGGCAGCTCGTAGGTCTGGGCGTTGGGTGTGACCTGAACACCCTGGACGAACGCGGGGACGGCCTGGGTGACGATGGTCAGGACGATCCAGGCGCCGACCGCGACCACCGGCAGCCAGAGGCGGCGGATCCACGCGTTGGCGATCAGGCCCCCGGCGAGCACGATTCCCGCCGCGGCCTGGAACGCGTACAGGGGCAGCCGAGCGTTGACGTCGGTGTACGCCGCGCCCCAGACCACGCCGCTGTTGTGCGCGTACAGGAGGTCGTAGCGGCCGAGCCAGGTGATCACCGCGAGCGTGATGCCGAAGAACGCGATCAACACCGACAGATGGGCCAGCGCCGCCGGCGTAGGCCTGAAGTCGAAGCTGTCTCCGCGCCACGCGTAGACGGCCGCGATCAACAGCAGCGTCATGAAGTCGAGCCCGAGCGACCAGTTCGTCGCCGCGTGCAAGAAGGGAAGCGTCAGGAGATAAAAGGAGATGTCCTGGCCCAGGACCGGGTCCGTGGCGCCGGTCGGCGTCGAGTGGAGAAACAGAGCCAGGGACTGCCACTGCCCGAACGCGCCGCCCGCAAGGATGAGCGCGATCACCGCCGAGACGCCGAGGCTCACCCAGCCGGCAGGTCCGCGGAAGATCGACCGCCGGATGCCGACGGCGCGCAGCGCGGCGCCCGTGCGCGACCGTAGCGCGATCGCGACGTTGACCGCGAGGTACGCGAACGCGAGCACGAACGCGCCGATGCCCAGCGACCATTCGAGCGTGAGCCGGGTCGTGTACACGTCGCGGTAGCCGAGCGCGTCGTACCACTGCAGCTCGGTGATGAACCCGATGATCGGGCTGGCCGCGATGAAGATGAGGACCGCGAGCCCGAACAGCGCCACGCCGCCCCAGAAGCGGCGCGGGATCTGGGGCACGCGAATCTCCCGGCCGGCTTCGAACGGGCCGCCGCGATCGAACGGGTCAAACGGCCGGTAGCGCCGCGACATGGGAAGAAGACTAGACGGAAGCCAGGGCCAGATCGTCCGGGGCGAAGTCGTCACTGGCGTCGTCCGGCGGGTGATCGAGGTGCCAGAGCACGCTGGTGCGCAAGCATTCGGCGGGATCCGAGGTCTTCCAGCCGAGCAGCTGTTGCGCCTTCCGCGAGCTGGCGGCAACGTGCTGGAGGAGGTTGCCCGTCTCCTGCAGGTCCTCTGGGAGCTTGTCGTCCGGGACGGTCACGAGCTCGGCATCGGACCCGGCCGCCTCGAGGATCATTCGCGCCCACAGCCGCATCGAGTAGCTGCGGTCCTCGCAGAGGTTCAGGACGCCCGTCACCGCCGGTTTGTCGAGCGCAAGCCGGATCGCCGTCGCGATGTCGCGGACGTAGCCGCGGCAGGTGAGCCACGACCCGGTCCCAAACGGGATCTGCTTCCGACCCGCGCGCACGCGCCGCAGGATGAACTCCTCGCGCCGCTGGTAGTCGCGCTCGCCGTAGACCATGGGCAGCCGCACCGACAGCGCGCCGTGTTTGAGATACACGTCCTCGACGTCGAGCTTGTCGTAGTTGTCGCGGCCGGGGACCATGCCGCGGTACGGGTACCGGTTCTCGCGGACGGGCGACTCCTCCGTGATCGGCACGGGATCGGTCTCGTGGCCCGTGATCACGGCGCCGAATGCGCGATACACGTCCATGCTCGAGATCACGATCCGGCGTTTCGCGCTCGGGAGCGCCTCCAATGCTCCCTCCGCGTCCTCGCGGGTCAGCGCGAAGAAATCGACGACCGCGTCGGCGCCGAACGCCTCGAGCTCGGCGCGGTTCGCAACCAGCTCGGCCCGCTCGCAGTGCAGGTGGGGAACCTGCGGGAGGTCGTCGGGCTCGAGCCGGCCGCGATGAACGAGCAGGAGGTCATGGCCGGAGGCGGCAAGCTCCTCCACGGTTGCGCGACCGATGAAGCGCGTGCCGCCCAGCACGACGACCTTCACTTGGTGGCTGCGGCTTTCACCATGTGCGGGTTTTTCTCCACGATCAGGTCGATCAGGCCCCATTCCTTGGCCTGCTCCGGCGACATGAAGAAGTCGCGCTCCATCGCGCGCTCGACGTCCTCGATCTCGCGCTTGCAGTGCTTCGCGTAGATCCGCGCGAGCTGCTCGCGCTGCCGCAGGATCTCCTGGGCGTGGATCTGGATGTCGGTCGCCTGGCCCTGGATCCCCTGCGTGAACGGTTGGTGGATGAGGATCTGCGCGTGCGGGAGCGCCATACGCATGCCCGGGTCACCGCCGGCGAGGAGCAGCGATCCGCCGCTGGCCGCCAGACCGGTGCACAGCGTCGCGACCTTCGGACTGACGTACTGCATCGCGTCGTAGATGGAAAGCGCCGCGGTCAGCGAGCCGCCCGGGCTGTTGACGTAAATCTGGATGTCCTGCTCCGGCGCTTCGCTCTCGAGAAATAGCAGCTGCGCCGTCACCGTGCTCGCCAGGTCGTCGTCGATGACGCCGCGCACGAAGATGACGCCGTCGCGCAGCAGTCGCGAGTAGATGTCGTAGGCGCGCTCGCCGCGGCCGTCGTTGGTGATCACCGTCGGGATCAGGTTCACTTCGACTACCTCCTGTTCCGCAAAAAGCCGATTGGTTCCTTGGGCGGTGGCGGCGGGTTCACCATCGCCAGATAGGCGCTGAAGTCGGCGACGCTGCGCAGCGCCTCGAGAGGCAGCCCCGCCGTGGCTAGCCGCAGCTTGACCGGCGGGTCCTCGGGCCACGTCCGCTGCTCAGCGTCCGCGCCGAGCAGCCGCGCCAGGTCGGAGTAGATCTCGGCCGGCCTGATTCCGAGAGCGTGGGCGACGGCGACGAGGCGCTCGGTGGACATCTCCTTGCGCCCGCGTTCGACCTCGGACAGGTGCGCCGGCGAGAGCCCTGCCTCCGCGGCCACCTCGCTCAGAGTTCGCCGGGTAGCCTCACGGCGACCGCGGAGCACCGACCCGAGGGCCTGCCGGATCGATTGCGTGGTTTCGCTGTAAGCGAATGCCATTTGTCCAAGGCAAACGATACGACGGCTAACGAGCTAAGGGCGGGTGAAAGTTGGCCCCGGCGGCGGCGGCACGGTCTCGCCCCTCCGCCGGCGAAGCTCGAGCTCGAGGCTCTCGAGCCCGCGGGCCATCGCCCAGCGGTGGTTGGCGGCGAAGATCGGGCGCATCACGATGCTGCCGTACCGGAGCAGCGGCTTGTACGCGGCGATGCGCCAGTCGTAAACCGCGACGGTCTCGTCGCCGTCTTGCGTGATCGTCCATACCCCGGTGCCTTCGAAATCGCCTTCAGCGCGCAGGCTGAATCCATGCGGCGGATTCGAATCCGTCACGGTGAACTTCCAGCGCAAGGTGTACGGCAGCCAGCCCTTCGTGTACAGGTCGATCACCCGCCCGACGCGCGTGGCCGGATCGCCGGGCGCCAGCTCCTTCACGTCGAGGTAGACCGAAGGCCACCACCGCGCGAGCGCAGGCGCGTCGCCCAGAACCTCCGCCACCTCGCGCGGGGTCGCCTTGACCCGCCAGGTCGTGAGGAAGCGATACTCCGGCGCCACCGAGTCAGTCCTTGAGGTTCGCCGGGTCGAGCAGCTCCTGCTTCGGCCGCTCGATCTTCTGCCGCGAGCGCATGATCTCGATCAGCTTCTTGCGACCCTTGGGCGGCCCGATCATGATCGCGCCGACGAGCCGGTCGTCCTTGAAGAACAGCTTGCGATAGAACTTCTCCTCGAAGCTGAACGTGCGGACCGACTCGAGCCCCGGCTGCACGTCGGGCGTCACGCCCATCACCGCAAGCGTCGAGCCGAACATCGTCGTCGTGTAGGTCGGAACGTCGAAGAAGTCCTCGTTGGCGCCTGCCATGTTGAGCGCCGCGACCTTGCCGTGCGCCTCGGCGTTGTCCCACGTCCCCATCTGGTTGTGGCGCTCGACCATGAGGTCGTAAAACACCGCGATGTCGCCTGCCGCGTAGGCGTCGGGCGCCGACGTGCGGAGCTTGGCGTCGGTGACGATTCCGTGCTTCAGCTCCACGCCGTTGCGCACAGGCTCGGTGTAGTAGTCGAGACCGACGCCGTAGGTGAGCAGGTCGAACTCCACCTTATGACCGTTGACGGTCTCTGCGATGAAGCGCCCATTGCTGCGGCTGAACTTCCGCACCTCGTCGTTGGTGATGAACTGCACGCCCTGGTCCTCGCCGAGCTGCCGGCAAAGCCGCCCACCTTCTTCGTCGAGGACGTAACGAAGGAACCAGGGCCCTCGCATGATCCAGGTCACGTGCGCCTTCTTACGAAAGCTCACGCCCTCGGCCAGCTCGTAGCCGATGAAGCTTCCGCCCATCACGAGCACGCGCTCACTTGCGTCCGCCTTCTCGATGATCGCATCGGTGTCGTCCAGGGTCTGGAAGCCCAGCGTCGCGGTCACGTCCGACGCGCCCTGCCACGGCGGCGGCTTCGGCCGGCCGCCGGTCGCGATCAGGATCGCGTCGTACTTGAATTCCTGTCCGCGGTTGGTGAGCACGGTCTTGTCTCCGAGGTCGACCTCGGTCGCCCACGTCTCGAAGTGGATGTCGATGTTCTGCTGCGCCGACTGTTCGGCCGTGCGCATGAAGACCTTCTCGCGCCGCACCTGGCCGCGCAGGTAGCGCGGAAGCGCGACGCGGTTGTAGAGCGGGTGACGCTCGGCCGCGATGATCGTGATCGAGGCATTCGCGTCGGCCTTGCGCAGGTCCTCGGCGGCCGTCTGGCCGGCGATGCCGTTGCCGAGGATGACGTACCTACGCGTCATTTCTTCCATGCCCCTCCCCATTTATGGGGAGGGGTCCAGGGGTGGGGCGGGTATTCAGAGCTTTAGTGAGTACACGTGCGCATTGGCTTCGGCATCGTCGAAATCGTATCCGGACGCGCGCAGGTCCTCTTCGGCCGGATGATCCGGCGGAACGCTGATCGTGACGTGGTCCGCTCCGTCCGCATCGGCCTCGAAACGCAGTGCCATCAACAGCTCGCGCAGCGCGCCTCCGCGTCCCGCGATGAGCGCGACCGCGAGGTTGATGCGCCACGGCTCGCGCATCAACGCGACGGCTCGACCGCTCGGTCCCAGGCGCAGCATTCCCGCGCGCGCCAGGCGCTCGAGCTCCGCAGCGTCGAGGTCACGCGCGCCGTTGAGGTCGGGCGACAGTCCGTGGTACAGGTCGATTCCGGGAGAGGACGCGACGAAAGGCCACAGCCGCGCCGCCTCCGCCGAGTCGGGCATTCGCGCCGGCTCGCCGCCCTCGACGCGCGGAGCGCGCCACCACCGCACCTCGACAAGCTCGCGGAACCCGGCGGACTCAAACAGGCGCATAGCGGGTTCTTCGAGCGTCGCGAGCCTGATCTCGCGAAAGCCCTGCTCGCGAATCTCGGCGATCACCGAGCTCAGCATCGCGCGGGCGATGCCCTGCCGGCGATGCGAGCTCGCGACCCTCAGCCCCTCGTACCAGACCAGGCTGGGCGCGTACGGCCGCAGGTGATGCACGCCGACCACGGTCCCCTCGAGGTCTGCGGCCTGGAAGGACGCGCCGGCGTCTGCCACCCATCGGTCGAAGACCTTGGGCACGTAGTCGCGGCCGCCCCAGATGTCCCTCGAGATCTCCGCGATGCGCTCGCGGTCGGTCGGCCTCACCGGTCGCAAGGTGAGATTCAGGTCTTCCGTGGCTGCCAATGCGCAACTCCCGAGAGCGCTACGCCGCCGTCGTAGACCAGCGCATCGCCGTCGCGCCGAAGGATCTCGTGCAGCGCAGCGCGGCCGCCGGCGTCGTCCCAACTTTCGCCGAGCATCGCGCGCACGTCCGTCACCGCCCCCTCGAAGTCTGCGTAGCGCGTGGTGATCGGATAGCTGATGAACTGCACGTCGGGGGCGATGCCCATCTGCAGCAGAAGCATGAACAGCTCGCTGAAGCGTGGCAGGCGCGAGCCGGTCTCAAGCTGAAGCCGCTTCGACACCTCTGTGGCCGGGTGAGGCAGGTCGCTCTCGCGCATCATCACGAAGACCCGCTCGCGCGCCGAAGCCTCGAGCTTGGAGATGAACGGCACCGGGTCGGCGATGCCGTAGAGGACGTGGCTGCACATGACCAGGTCCGCCGGCGCGACCTCGGAGTCCTCCCAGCTGCTCGCGACCACGGTGATGTTGTCACGCGGCGCGATGTGCGAGCGCATTCCCTCCGACGGCTCGATCGCCGTCACCCACTCCAGTCGCTCCGCCAGCGGGACGGCGTGCCGGCCCGTCCCCGCGCCGACGTCGATCAGGGTCTTGTGCGGCAAGAGGTACGGCTCGAGGATCCGCAGGAAGTCGTCGACGCGGCTTTGGGTCGATCGCGCGTAGCTCGACGCGCGGCGGTCCCAGTAGCCCGCGTGGGAGTGGCCGGCCGCGTGCGAGCTCTCCCGCGCTTCCACGAGATCACCCCAGCGCTTCACCCAATCGACCTCAACCATCCGCGTTTCGCAGTCGGTTTTTAACAGAGCTGGGGAGAACCCGGGGACAACTCAAATCACCTTGGCCATAGGCTGTGCATAGCGCCCAGCCCGACACAATATCTAGGAAGGCGACCGGCTCGCCCGAACTCGGGGCGGCGATACTTACTGTGCATGGCGCCCCCGGAGTTCAACGCCGTCGAATCGTCGCTGCTCGAGCGCTATTTCACCAATCTCGACCGGCCGGTGTTTGCCCTGCGCAACCTGCCCGAGGTCGTCAAGGGCGCGTTGTTCTCCCGGTATTCGCGCACCGAGAAGAGCCTGCGCCGGGTGCTGCTCGACGAGTTCATCAACGAGCCGGACTCGGGCTTCGACCGGCTCGCGGGCTCTCCGCCCGTGGACGATGACATGGTCGCCGTGCGCCGCGCGGAGGAGTTTTACGAGCGCGTTCTGGTTGGCTACGGCGACGATTCGGTCGCGGAGCTGGCCGGCGCGCACATCGCCACCGAGCAGGTTTCGACCCTGGCCGCGAAGGCGCTCGAAGACAGCCGCATCGGCATCTCTCCGCTCGAAAAGTCGACGCGGTACGTTCGGTTCGACCGGCCAGGGCCGGACGGGCGGTACCTCTATTTCCGCGGCGAAGAGCTGGCGCATCCCGACTACGAGCCGGCCGCCGACGGGCTGTTCGAGATGTACAGCTCGCTGGTCGAGCCGGTCACGCTGGCGATCCGCGACCGATTTCCGCAGGAGGAGGGCGAGACCGACCGCGCATGGAAGTCCGCCACGCGCGCCAAGGCCCTCGACCTGCTTCGCGGTTTGCTGCCGGCCGGAACCCTTACGAACCTCGGACTCTTCGGCAACGGTCGCGCCTTCGAGTACCTGATCACCAAGCTCGCCGCAAGCGAGCTGCCCGAGTGCCGCCGACTTGCCGCGGACATGCACCGCGAGCTGTCGCTGGTCATCCCGTCGTTCGTTCGGCGGGCGCTCGACGACCGGTACGGCGCGCCCACGGCAGCACGGATCGCGGGCGTCAGAAAGCGGCTCGAAGAAGTGGCTTCGCACGGCCGGCAGGGCGCCATCGATCCCCTGGTCAGGCTCGTGGAATTCGACCGCGATGCCGAACGGAAGGTGGTCGCGGCGGCGCTGTATCCCTATTCGAATCGGGCGCTGAGCGAGCAGGAGGGCGACTCCTCGCAGGTGCTCGAGCGGATGCTTGCGGATCGCTCCAACCGTCGCCAGCGGCCTCCGCGCGCGCTCGAGCATGCGGTGTACACGTTCGAGATCGTGGCCAACTTCGCGGCCTACCGCGACCTGCATCGCCACCGGATGTTGACCCAGGACCGACAGCACCTCGGCACCGAGCTCGGCTACGACCTGCCCCCAGGGCTGGTCGATCTGGGCCACGGCGACCGGTTTGCAAACGCCGTCGAGAGCGCGGCCGAAACCCACCGCCGCCTGGAGCGCGACCTCGGCGTCGCGCTGGGCCAGTACGTGGTCCCGCTTGCCTTTCGCGTCCGCTGGTACGTGCGCGTCAGCCTGCGCGAGATCTATCACCTGTGCGAGCTTCGGACGACACCGCAGGGCCATCCCGACTATCGCTGGGTGGCGCAGCAGATGTTTCTCCGGGTGCGCGACGTGCACCCTCGGCTGGCGGCCTACGCGCGGTTCGTCGACCTCGGTCCGGGCGACGAGCTGGAGCGCCGGCGGTCGGAGCAAAAAATCGACGAGAAACTCGGCGAACTCAACCGCCGCGTGCGCTAGCATCTCGCGTCGAAGAGGGTGGACACGACTTCGCGTGGTCCCGAGCGCCGCAGCGGCTTTGACCGCCGCGCGGGCGTGGAGCGGAGATTCGGCGAGCGCCGCAACCCGGAGCGCGCCAGCGCCGGGCGCCGCGTGGTGTTCCCCTTCGACCGACGTGTCGCCGAGCGGCGATTCATCGAGCGCCGGACCAACTGGCCGGAGCTGCAGGCCGAGGCCTACTAACCAATTCCCACGAAGTCAGAGCCTTCGGCGTGACTTCGCGGGGACCCCTGTTCTAGGTATGCGGGTTTGGCCCGTCCGGCGCTGATCGTCCACGGCGGCGCCGGGTCCATTCCAGAAGCCGAGAAGCCCCTACGCCAGGCCGCCGTGGAGCGCGCCCGCGACGCGGGCTGGGCGCGCATCGGAGACGGTGCCCTCACTGCCGCGGTGGCCGCCGTTCGGCACATGGAGGACGAGCCGTTGCTCAACGCCGGCATCGGCGCGTGCCTGAACAGCGACGGCGTGGTCGAGCTGGACGCAGGAGTGATGGAAGGCGCGGAGCTGCGCGCCGGCGGTGCGGCCTGCCTCCGCGACGTCCGTCATCCGATCGACCTGGCGGTCGCGATCATGGAGGACGGCCGCCATGTGCTCCTCGCCGCGGCGGGCGCATCGCGGTTTGCCCGCGAGCACGGCCTGGAGATGGCCGACCCGGCGATCTTCATCACCGACCGCAAGCGCCAGAAGCTGTTGCAGGGCGCCGACACCGTGGGCGCGGTCGCGCGCGACGCGGAGGGACACATCGCGGTCGCCGTCTCCACCGGAGGAAGGACGGGCAAGCTGCCGGGGCGGATCGGCGACTCACCGATCCCAGGTGCCGGCTTCTACGCCGACGATCGCTTCGGCGGCGTGTGCGGGACGGGCCTGGGCGAGGCCTTCATCCGGCTCGGTCTGGCTCGACTGATGGTCGTCGAGCTGGAGCACGGCATGGACGCGCAGTCGGTGGCGCAGGGCGCGGTCGACCATCTCACCAAGAAGCTGCATGCCGAGGGCGGAGTGATCGTCATGCCGAGCGAGGGCCCGCCGCGGGCGGCTTTCAACACGTCGGCCATGCCCTGGGCGATGATCGACTAGCTTTGGCGGACTCCGGCAATACCGGCGAGCTCATCGCGCTCGCGCTCAAGCGCGCCGGCATCAGCCACCTGTTCACACTCAACGGCGGCCATATCTGGCCGATCCTCACCGGCGCCACCGAGCATGGAATCCGCATCGTCGACTTTCGCCACGAGCAGTCGGCGGCGTTTGCGGCGGAGGGTTGGGCCAAGGTGACGCGCGAGTGCGGGGTCGCCGCCGTGACGGCCGGGCCCGGCGTGACCAACGCGGCCACGGCGCTCGCCCAGGCCAAGAGCGCCGACACGCCGATACTCGTCGTCGGCGGCCGCGCGCCCGTGGCGCGGTGGGGCATGGGCTCGCTGCAGGAGATGGACCACGTCGAGGTCGTGCGCAGCCTGAGCAAGCATGCATTCACGCTCGAGTCGGCCGAGGACGCATACGCCGCCACGGCCGAGTCGGTGCGCACCGCGCTGAGCCGGCGGACGGGACCTGCCTTCATGGACGTCCCCATCGACGTGTTCTTCGGGGCGGCCGATCTTCCCGAGGCCACAGAGCACCTGACCGTCGACCCAGGGCCTCCGCCCGACCGCTCTCTCGTCGAGCGGACCGCAAGCCTGATCCGGCGTGCGGAGCGTCCCGTGATTGTCGCCGGCGGCGGCGTGTGGTGGGCCCACGCGGAGGCGGAGCTGCGCTCGCTCGTGGAAATCGCAAACGTGCCGCTGACGGTCAACGGCATGGCGCGGGGCATGCTCCCGCCGAGCCATCCATTGTTCTTCTCCCGCGCACGCGGCCAGGCGCTGCGCGAAGCGGACCTGATCGTCCTGGTGGGAGTCCTCCTCGATTTTCGGTTGAACTTCGGCCAGCCGCCGGTGTTCGGCGAAGACGCGCGGCTCGTCTACGTCGACGTCGACGACCTGCGCAAGCACCGCACGGCGGAGGTCGCGATCTACGGCGACGTGAAGGCCGCGCTCCGGGAGCTTTCCGCAGCGGTGGCGGGCGCGCCGCGCAGCGATGCCTGGGTTGCCCAGCTGCGCGGGACCGAGGTCGAGGCGCGCCGCAAAGACGAGGCGATGACGGGCGACGGAAGATCACCCGTGCATCCGGCACGACTCATCGCCGAGGTCGACCGCTTCGCCGATCGAGACGCGATCATCGTCGGCGACGGGGGCGACTTCGTCTCGTTCGCGGGGCGGCTCATCGAGCGCGACGCGCCTGGCCTGTGGATCGACCCCGGGCCGTTCGGTGCGCTCGGGTCCGGACCGGGTTATGCGATCGCGGCCAAGCTGGCGCGTCCCGATCGGCAGGTGATCCTTCTCTCCGGTGACGGCGCGTTCGGCTTCTCCGCGATGGAGTTCGACACGATGGTCCGGCACGGCATTCCTGTGGTCTGCGTCGTCGGCAACAATGGAATCTGGGCCCTGGAGAAGCACCCGATGATGAGCATGCTCGGCACGAGCATCGCCGCCGACCTCGGGAACCGCACGCGATACGACAAGGTGGTCGAGGCGCTTGGCGGCTACGGCGAGATGGTCGAGCGGCCGGAGGACATCCGACCGGCCCTGGAGCGGGCTTTCAAGTCGGGCCTGCCTGCCTGCATCAACGTTATCTGCGACCCCGACGCCGAATATCCGCGATCATCAGTACTGATGTGAATCACCCCAAGAAATCTCCGATTTTCCGGGGACCCCGATGAACGCGCTCAACACGCAGGCGGTCGTCGAGGCCGACGAGTGGCGCACGGCGCAGGCGCAGTTCGACGAGGCGGCCGAGCTGATCAAGCTCGAGCCCTGGCTCCGTGAGGTGCTGCGCGAGGTGCAGCGCGAGTTCACGTGCCACTTTCCGGTGAAGCTCGACAACGGGCACACGCGGATCTTCACCGGCTACCGCGTGCAGCACAACATCAACCGGGGACCGGCCAAGGGCGGCATCCGCTATCACCCCGATGTTTCCCTGAACGAGGTCAAGGCGCTGGCCATGTGGATGACGTGGAAATGCGCCGTCGTGAACATCCCGTTCGGCGGCGCGAAGGGCGGCATCATCGTCAATCCGCGCGAGCTGTCGCTGAACGAGCTCGAGCATATGACGCGCCGGTTCGCGACGGAGATCTCGATCCTGGTCGGCGCGGACCGTGACATCCCCGCGCCGGACGTCAACACCGACGGCCAGACGATGGCGTGGATTATGGACACGCTTTCGATGCACCTCGGTTACTCGGTGCCGGCGTCAGTCACTGGCAAGCCGGTCGAGGTGGGCGGGTCCGCGGGTCGCATCGAGGCGACAGGACGCGGCGTCACCATCTGCGCGATGGCCGCGCTCGAGCACCTCGGCCGCGCGCCCCATCAGACGAAGGTCGTCGTCCAGGGATTCGGCAACGTCGGCAGCATCAGCGCGAAGCTGCTCGAGGAGGCGGGGTGCACGATCGTCGCGGTCTCGGAGGACTACGGCGGCGTCTACAACCCGCTCGGACTTTCGATCAAGCGATTGCTCGAATACCGCGCGCGCGAGAAGACGATCCGCGGTTTCCCCGGCGCGCAGGAGGTCGGGAACCAGGACTTGCTCACGCTCGACTGCGATTTGCTCGTGCCGGCCGCAATCGGTAACCAGCTCACATCACGCAACGCGCGCGACATCAAAGCGAAGTTGATAGTCGAGGGGGCCAACGGACCTACGACGCCCGAGGCCGACGCGATCTTTCGCGAGCGCGGCATCTTCCTCGTGCCCGACATCCTCGCCAACGCGGGCGGGGTTACGGTGTCGTACTTCGAGTGGGTGCAGGACCTGCAGTCGTTCTTCTGGTCCGAGCATGAGGTCAATCAGAAGTTGAAGGCGATCCTTTCCCGCGCGTTCGGCGAGGTTCTCAAGACGCGCGAGGAGCGCAAGCTCGACATGCGCATGGCGGCGTACGTGCAGGCTGTCGCGCGAGTCGCCGGCGCAACGAGGGAGCGCGGCCTCTACCCGTAGGCCCTGCGATTACCCGCGAGCGCCGGCA
>DATEHC010000142.1:0-3641 GCA_035279785.1 Candidatus Dormiibacterota bacterium | reverse complement strand
GTCGCGCATGGGTCACAAGCTGCTCATCGGCCCGCAGCGATCGTGGACGCCCGAAGACGGACTGAGCGGAGCGGCCGGCGGATGGGGTTACCTCGCGGGCGTTTCCCCCGACGGAACGCAGGTCGCGTACACGGCATACGCGGGCGCCAGCAACATCCGCGCGTACACGTTCGCCCTCGGCGCCGCAGCCCCGCAGCCGGTGATCGATGCTCCGCGCTCCGAGGTCACGTTCGTCAAGGACGGCTGGGTCTGGTTCTGGGGCGAGACGCTGTGCGGCGACTGCCCCGGCGGATCGGCGGCCACCGGTCCCGTCTACGCCATGCAGCTCGGGGCCACGCAGCTCGCCACAGGCAAGGAGACGCCGGTCGTGTTCGCCGCGGGCGAAAGCCCGGTCGCGCTGCAGTCCTACTGGGGTCCGGGGCAGTTCTGGCCGAACTCCTGACCTCGGGGCGTAGCATCACCTTTTCATGAGCGAGGTCCCGGCACCCAACCTCGAAGGCGCGGTGCCCAGCCACCTCCCGGTGCTGCCGTTGAAGTCGACGGTGGTGTTTCCGCGCATCTTCATCCCGCTCTCGGTGGGTCGCAAGAAATCGCTCGAGCTGCTCGAGGACCTGAGCGGCCTCGAGCGCCACATCGCCGTCGCGACTCAGCTCGACGAGGAGCAGGAGGACGTCGGGTTCAAGGACGTCCATCACGTGGGCACGATGGTCCGCGTCCAGCACCTGCTGAAGCTTCCCGACGGGACCGTGCAGCTGGCGGTGCTGGGGCTGCGCCGAATCCGGCTGACGGAGGTCGAGTCGGAGGAGCCCTACCTGTCCTGCGCGGTCGAGATGCACCCGGAGATCGTCGAGGACATCCGCACCATCGAGCGCGAGGCCCTGATGCGCCGCGCCATCGCGTCGTTCCAGCAGCTCGTCTCGCTCGCTCCGCACCTTCCCGCCGAGCTCGCGGGCGCGGCCGCGGCGATCGACGACCCGCTGCACCTCGCGTACTACGTCGCCAACCACATCCGCATCTCCACCGAGCAGCGCCAGGAGATCCTCGAGCTGGACTCGGCCAAGGCCAAGCTCGAGCGGCTGCTGGGCCACATGTCACACGAGCTGGAGGTTCTCGAGCTCGGACGCAAGATCCAGACGCAGGCCGAAGAGCAGATGGGCAAGGCGCAGCGCGAGTACTTCCTGCGCGAGCAGCTCAAGGCCATCCAGCGCGAGCTGGGCGAGCTCGACAGCGAGCACGCGGAGCTGTCGGAGCTGCGCGAACGGATCGAGAAGGCGGGCCTGCCCGCGGAGGCCAAGCGCGAGGCTGATCGCGAGATCGCCCGACTGGAGCGCATCCCGTCGGCGTCGCCCGAGTCGTCGGTGATCCGGACTTACCTCGAGCTGATGGTGTCGCTGCCCTGGAACGTGTCCACCGGCGGCGAGGTCGACGTCAAGAAGGCGCGCGGAATCCTCGACGCCGACCACTACGACCTCGACAAGGTCAAGCAGCGAATCGTGGAGCACCTCGCGGTGCGGAGGCTGAAGCAGGAGCGCGGCTCGACCGACCGTGGGCGTGAGCCGATCCTCTGCTTCGTCGGGCCGCCGGGCGTGGGCAAGACCTCGCTCGGTCACTCCATCGCGCGCGCGATGGGCCGCAAGTTCGCGCGGGCTTCCCTTGGCGGCGTGCACGACGAAGCTGAGATCCGCGGCCACCGCCGCACCTACATCGGCGCCATGCCGGGCCGCATCCTGCAGGCCATTCGCCGCGCGGAGTCGAACGACCCGGTGTTCATGCTCGACGAGGTCGACAAGATCGGCGCCGACTGGCGCGGCGATCCCTCCTCAGCGCTTCTCGAGGTCCTCGACCCGGAGCAGAACAAGGACTTTCGCGACAACTACCTGGACGTGCCCTTCGACCTGTCCAAGGTGATGTTCATCACCACCGCCAACTCGCTCGAGACGATCCCGCCCGCGCTGCGGGACCGGATGGAGGTGCTGCACCTCTCGGGCTACACGGAGGAGGAGAAGGTCCAGATCGCCGAGCGTTTCTTGATCCCCAAGCAGCTCGGCGCGCACGGATTGCGCCCGGGAGAGATCACCGTCGCCGAGGAGGCCGTGCGCCTGATCATCCGCGAGTACACGCGCGAGGCGGGCGTGCGCAACCTCGAGCGCGAGATCGCCTCGCTGATCCGCCGCGACGTGGCGGAGATCGCATCGGGCAAGAAGCTCAAGACCCTCGACGGCATCAAGAAGGTCCGCGCCGCGCTGGGCAAGCGCCGCTTCTTCGACGACGTGGCCGAGCGCATCGACCGCCCCGGCATCGCCACCGGCCTCGTGTGGACGCCGACCGGCGGCGAGATCATCTTCGTCGAGGCGACGCTGACCCCGGGCAAGGGCGAGCTGAAGCTCACCGGCCAGCTCGGGGAGGTCATGAAGGAGTCGGCGGCGGCGGCCCTGTCCTATCTCAAGTCACACGCGGGCGAGATCGGCATCGACCCGACCGTTTTCGACCGCAACGACATCCACATCCACGTGCCCGCGGGCGCGCAGCCCAAGGAAGGACCGTCGGCCGGTGTGACCGTGCTAACCGCGATGGCCTCGATCCTCACCGGGCGCCCGGTCCGCGACGACGTGGCGATGACGGGCGAGATCACGCTGCGCGGCCGCGTGCTGCCGATCGGCGGCGTCAAGGAGAAAGTGCTGGGCGCGCATCGCGCGGGACTGCGGAGGGTGCTCGTGCCATCGCACAACGAGGCGGACCTCGACGACATCCCCGCGGAGCTGCGCAAGCAGATGCAGTTCGTGATGCTCGAGTCGATCGATCAGGTGCTGCGCGAGGCGCTCGTCCCGCGCCGGTCGCACGCTTCCAATGGGAACGGCGTGCGGACTACCGTCGTTGCGCGCGCTGAAGGATCCAGCCGTGTGCGGCAAGCTCCGCCGAGTCGTCCAGGTGTGAAAGCTCGGAGACGCCCCGTCGCCTGAGGGCCCGGCCGATCAGGTAGTCGGCCAGGTGCGGGTTCTTCGGCAGGAGCGATCCGTGCATGTAGGTGCCGATGATGTTGCCCTGCACCGCGCCCTCTTTCCTGTCTGAGCCGTTGTTCCCGCTGCCCTTGAGCACGGTGCCCAACGCCTTCGCCTCCTTGCCGAGAAAGGTGCGGCCGCTGTGGTTCTCGAAGCCGACGAGCGTCTGCGGCGTCACGCCTTCGAGCGCTGTTTGCACGACGACGTCGCCGATGAAGCGCTTCTTGCCGGCCTCGGTCGTGACGTCGAGCATGCCGATGCCGTCGAAGCGTTCGCCGTCGCCCGTCTGGTAGTAGTGCCCGAGCAGCTGGTAGCCGCCGCACACGGCCAGGATCTGCGCGCCGTCCTGCAGCACGGCCTTCCGCAGCGCCTCCTGCTTGTGCTGCCGAAGGTCGTCGTAGATGAGGGCCTGCTCGCGATCCTGGCCGCCGCCGAAGAAGAAGACGTCCACGTCCTGCATCTGCTCCGCCGGGCCCCTGCCGAGCTCGACCACCTTAGTGCTCAAGCCGCGCCACTCGGCGCGCTTGCTCAATGTGAGGATGTTGCCGCGATCCCCGTAGATGTTCATCAGGTCGGCATAGAGCCACCCGATGGTGAATGTGTTTGCGCCGCTCATGTTTCCCAGTATGGCTTTGCCCATCC
>DATEHC010000141.1:0-2410 GCA_035279785.1 Candidatus Dormiibacterota bacterium | reverse complement strand
CCCGGCAGCCGCAGCCAGGCTTGCGGCGGTGGCCGCCGGACGATGGCGGGCGGCGCCGGGCGGCGAACGGTCTCGACGTTCGCGACTTCCTGCCGACTCCTCGCCCGCTCGACGATCCTGTCGCGCAGGCCGGCGGGCATTGCGGCGACGGGACTTGCCAATCCGATCGCGACGGCGGCCGGTCGAAGCCGCGCCACATCGGCCTGGCACTCCACGCAATCCTGCACGTGCCCCTCGACGCGGTCTGCCTCGTCCTCGTCCAGGGCGCCGAGAAGCCATGCCGGCACGGACTCTCGGAACTCCTCGTGCTCAGACATCGACGAGTCCGCTTGCTTGCAAATACGACGCGAGCTTCTCCAGGCCGAGCCTCATCCGGCCCTTGACAGTTCCAAGGGGCACGGCCATCTTCCCCGCGATCTCCGCCTGCGTGAATCCTCCGAAGTAAGCAAGCTCGAGCGTGTAGCGCTGCTCGGCTGGGAGGTGCCGGAGCGCGGCTCGTACCGCTTCGCGTTCCATGTCCAGCGTGACGACAGATTCAGGACTCGGTGCGGTGTCGCGGACGTCAGCGTCGAGGTTGAGCTCGCGCGCCTCGCGGCTCGAGCCGGCCCGGAGGAAGTCGATCGCTCGATTGCGCACCGCGGTCAGCACCCACGAACGCGGGCTGCCGCGCGACGCGTCGAAGGTCGCGCGTCTTCGCCACACGTTCAGGAACGCTTCCTGAACGCAGTCCTCAGCGCGGCCGGCATCACCCAGGATTTGCATGGCTATCGAGAACGCAATCCCTCCGAACTGGTCGAACAGTTGGCCCAGGGCCGATTCGTCGCCCGACGACATGGCAGCCACAAGCCGCGTTGCCGCGGTGTCGTCGGCGGTGCGCCGTTCCATCTCGCCAATCTTGCCCTGAGCCCTGTCCCCCCGTAAGCCAGGACTCCTCTCCACGGATACGCGCGACGCGCGTGGCCGGATCAACAGGACCGTCGGTGACGCGCGGTCGCCGGCGCCTTTACTTCTTGTCCGAGTTCAACTTCGCCGCCTGAAGAATGAGCGCCTTGAGTGCGGCCTCATCCACCTTCACACCTTCGTGGAAGTCGACGGCCCGAACGGAGTTGCTGTCCAGCCGCGTGTTGAAGAGCTTCTTGGGGTCCTTCAGCTGAGCACCCTTCGGAAAGGTCAATCGCACCGCGTTCTTGAGCGTCTCTCCGATGCACACGATGCCGTCGTGCGACCAGACCGGAACTCCTTCGGGCCGGGAAGGCTTGCGCCACTTCACCTCTTCGACGATGTCGGGGTCGGCTTTGTTGATGAGCGTGCGCAGCTGCGCGAGTGACTTGCCGCGCCAGTCGCTCACGCCTTGGATGATCGCGTCGATGTCGGCCTTGGCCGACTGCGTCGTGGTTCCCATGTGAGCCCTCAGCCGACCGCCTGCTTGACGAGCGCGACGATCTTCTTCTCCTCGACGGGGGTCAGCTTGGTCAGTGCGTATGCGTTCGGCCAGAGGTTGCCTTCGTCGAGCTTCGCCGCGTCGCTGAAACCCAGCGTCCCGTACCGAGTCTTGAACTTCGACGCGGGCTGGAAGAAGCACACGAGCTTTCCGTTCTTGTAATACGCAGGCATCCCGTACCACAGCTTTGGGGCCAGCGACGGCACGCTGGTCGTGATGACCGAGTGAAGCCGCTTGGCCATGGCGCGATCGGGTTCCTTCATCTCGCCGATCTTCTCCATGACGGCCGCTTCCTCGTCCTTCGAGCGCCCCTCCACCTTCTTCTCCTGGACGCGGTCGCGCATGGCGGAGCGTTCCTCTTCCGTGAATCCGTCGTAGCGCTTCTTCTTCGTGTCGCTCATGGCGATGCGTTCCTCCGCGGCGAAATTGGCTTCGAACGAGCCCATGCTAGGGTGCCGACTCGGAGCTGGCTTCTTCAAACGTGATCGATTTGACCGCGCCCGTCACGTCGCAGTGGCGGAGCCTTGTCGATCGCAACCTCGTGCTGACGACCGCTGCGCTGTGCCTTCTCGAGACCACCGCGGGACTGCAGACGCTTCTCGTCGCGACCGTCCTGCCCAGAGCGGTCCATGACCTTGGCGGCATCCAGCTGTACGGTCTCGTGTTCAGCGGCTACATGCTCGCCGGGATCGTCTCCATACCCGCGAGTGGGGCGGACGCCGACCGCCACGGCCCCTCGCGTCCTCTCTTCTGGTACTCGGCGTACTTCCTCCTCGGCACGTTGATGTCCACGTTCGCTCCTTCGATGCCGCTTCTCGTCGTCGCTCGGTTCATCCAGGGCTACGGCGGCGGCGCGCTCTACTCGCTCGCCTACGGCATCGTGCCCAGGGTCTATCCGGCGCACCTCCGACCGAAGATGCTGTCCGTCCTCAGCGGGGTCTGGGTAGTCACGGGACTCCTCGGTCCGCC
>DATEHC010000140.1:0-8136 GCA_035279785.1 Candidatus Dormiibacterota bacterium | reverse complement strand
CTCCTCAAGACCTTCAAGCACGGCCGTCGCTACAACATCCGCACCGGCATCAAGCGCGGCGTCGTGGTCGAGGTCGGCAAGGACGCGGCGGAGCTCGCGCGACAGTCGGCTGCGGTCGAGCGCCGCGAGTCGATCAGGCTGCCGGACCGGCGCTACTACCAGCTCCTGCTCGAGCTCTTGCCCTGGTGCAAGACCTACACAGCGTTCGCGCCGGACGACCACGAGGCGCTCGCCACGGTCCTGGTCGCGAGACACGACGGCCGCGCGTACAGCCTCTTTGCCGGACGCAGCGGCCGCCGGCGGGAGCTGATGGGCAACGACCTCGCGTGGTGGTCCGCCATCTCCGCGGCGGCCGACGACGGATGCCGCGACTTCGACCTCTGGGGCATCCCGCCGCCGCGCGCGGACCCCAACCATCCCTGGGCAGGCATCGGCGTCTTCAAGTCCGAGTTCGGCGGGAACGAGGTCGCGTACTGCGGCGCGTGGGAGCTCGTCCTGTCCGGCTCGGGCGCGGCGGTGCTCAACGCCGAGCGGAAAATGCGAGCCTCCATTCGGGGTCTGAAACGCAACATTCCCTAACAATCCTTCAGACCGGTTAAGCTGGATGTATGGCTGTGGCGGAATCCTCTCGAAAAGTTCTTGTCGTGGAGCCCGACAGCTCCACCCGGCGCGAGATCAAGCAGGTGTGCGAGCAGGACGGCTACCAGGTCGTCGAAGCCGACGCGGGCTCTGAGGCCCTGAGGCAGGTCGAGTCCACGCATCCGAGCGTCGTCCTCCTCGAGGTCACGCTTCCGGACGCGGCCGGATTTGACGTCTGCCGCGAGCTGCGCAAGGTCGACCCGGCGGTGCCCGTGATCATGATGAGCTCGCGCTCCGACGAGATCGACGCGGTGGTCGCGCTCGAGATCGGCGCCGACGATTACGTGACCAAACCCCTTCGTCTGCGGGAGCTCGTGGCGCGGATGGCGGCGCACCTGCGCAGGGCGCGCCTCGAGAACGCGGAGGCGATGCGGAGCCGGCTCGAGTTTCGCGACCTGGTCATCGACGTCAACGAGCGGCGCACCTACAAAGGCGGCGAAGAGGTCGAGCTGACGCATACGGAGTTCGACCTGCTCACGTTTCTGGCGAGCAATGCCGGCAAGGTGTTGAGCCGCGAGAAGATCCTCAACTCCATCTGGGGTTACGAGTATCCGATCGAGACGCGCGTGATCGACGTGCACATTCGCAACCTGCGCCGAAAGATCGAGACGCAGCCGTCACGCCCCTACTACATCCTCGCCGTGCCGGGTATCGGCTACCGGTTCACGAACGCCCGCCCGGGCTGATCCCAAGTTCCTCGAGAGGTTCGAGGACGAACGGCCGCTCGGCGATGCGCGGGTGGGGGACGGCCAGGTCGGGTTCGTCGATCCTCTGATCGCCGAAGAAGAGGATGTCGACGTCGATGACGCGCGGTCCCCAGCGCGTGGTCTTCACGCGACCGCCCTCGCGCTCCACGGATTTCGCCGCGCGCAGCAGCTGCCGTGGGGTGCCGCCCCACTCGCCTTCCACGACCTGGTTGAGGAACCGCGGCTGATCGGCGAGGCCCCAGGGCTCGGTCTCGATGACCCGGCTCTGGCGCACGATGCGCACTCCCTTCTCGCGCAGGCGCCGGCGCGCCGCGCTGAGGTTGCGCGCGCGCCTTCCCACGTTGGAGCCGAGGCCGAGCACGACTGTGGTCACTTCATTCGGTCGGCGACGCGCACCGCGCGCGTCATCGGCAGCACGTCGTGCACTCGCACGATGTCGGCGCCGCGCAGCACCGCCGCGACGACTGTGGCCTCGGTGCCCTCAAGGCGATCCGTGACCGGCAGGTCGAGCAGCTTGCCGATGAACGACTTGCGCGACGTGCCGATCAGGATCGGGTGTCCGAGCTCCTTCAGCTCCTCGAGCCGGCGCATGACCTCCCAGTTGTGGTCCGCCGTCTTGCCGAAGCCGATTCCGGGGTCGACGATCACCTTCTCGCGCGCCACTCCGGCGGCCATAGCACGCTTCGCCGCGACCGAGAGGAATCGCTTGACCTCGTCCATGAGGTCGCCCTCGTAATCCGTCCCGTCCTGGTTGTGCATCAGCACGAGCGCGCAATCGTGACGAGCCGCGAGGTCGGCGATGGCCGCTGAACGCGTCAGGCCCCACACGTCGTTGAGGATCGAAGCACCGCCCGCGATCGCCCGCGCGGCGACCTCTTCTTTATATGTGTCGATGGACAACGGAACGCCCGCGTCGCGAGCGAGGGTTCGCACCACGCGGTCGACCCGAGCGATCTCCTCGGCCGGGGTGATCGGGGTGTGCCCCGGGCGCGTCGACTCGCCGCCCACGTCCAGCATGTCGGCGCCCTCGCGGACCATACGGATTCCCTGGTCGATCGCCCCGTCGACGTCGGTGCCGAGGCCGTCGCCGCTGAAGGAGTCGGGCGTTACGTTGATGATGCCCATCACGTACGTGCGCGAGCCCCACTCGAAACGCTTGCCCCCGATCTCCGCCACGGTCACGACGCGAGATTATCCTCAGACCAATAGATGAGGCTGGAGGAGCTGGCCCGCGGCGCGGGGGCGGTGCTGGAGGGCAATCCCGACGTCGAAGTCACCGGCATCGCGTACGACTCACGGCGCGTCAGTCCCGGCGACCTGTTCGTGGCGGTCGCGGGGATTCACGTGGACGGACACCACTACCTCAACGAGGCGCTGGCCGGCGGGGCGGTCGCCCTCGCGATCGAGCGCGGCGTCCCGTTGCCTGAAGGCGTCCCGGTGCTGCGGATGCCCTCGACCCGCATCGGGCTCGCCGAACTGTCCGCGGAGTTCTACGGCCGCCCGTCGCGGCGCCTGCGGCTGGCCGGCGTCACCGGCACCGACGGCAAGACCACGGTCACGCACATGGCCGAGCACGTGCTGCAGGCAAGCGGAATCGTGGCCGGCGCCATGAGCACGGTCGCGTTCAGGGTGAGCGGCCAGCAGGTCGACAACGTGACTGGTCAGACGACCACGGAGGCGCCCGAGGTGCAGGCGTGGCTCGCGCGGATGGTCGACGCCGGCGCGCAGGCCGCGGTCATCGAAACCACATCGCACTCGCTCGTGCAGGAGCGCGTGCGCGCGTGCGAGTTCGACGTCGCGGCGTTCACCAACGTCGGCCACGACCACCTCGATTACCACGCGTCGTGGGAGGACTACCTGGCCGCCAAGGCGCGCCTCATCGACCTCGCGGCCCGATCCGCGGACAAGGGAATCGAGAAGACGGCCGTGCTCAACCGCGACGACATCAGCTATGAGCGCCTCGCCCGACGGCCGATTCCGCGGCGGTGGACGTACGGCATGACGACCGCGTCCGACATTCATCCCCTCGAGCTCGCGATCACGGGGTCGGGCTCACGCTTTCGCATGAAGACGCCGCTCGGTGAGACCGAGGTCTCGCTGAACGTCCCGGCAAAGTTCAACGTCTACAACGCGCTGTGCGCCGCGGGCGTTTGCCTCGCGCTCGGCGTGCCGGTCGAGGACGTCGGACGGGGGCTCGCGCGTTTCGAGGGAGTGAAGGGGCGACTCGAGCCCGTCGACCTCGGCCAGGACTTTCGCGTCTACATCGACTTCGCGCACGCCGCCGGATCGCTCGCCAGCGCGCTCGCCGAGCTGCGGCCGTTCACGCGCGGCCGGCTGATCGTCGTCTTCGGCTCGACCGCGCGCTCGGACCATGACCGGCCCGGGATGGGCCGCGCCGCGGCCGAGTTCTCCGACTTCTTCATCATCACCACCGACGACCCGCTCAGCGAAGACCCGGTGGAGATCGCTCGAGACGTGCAGTCGGGCGCCGGCGGCAAGGCACCGGGCCGCGACTACGAGGTGGTGATCGATCGCCGCGCGGCCATCCGCCGAGCGATCGAGGTCGCCGGCCCGGGCGACACGGTGCTCCTCGCCGGGAAGGGGCACGAACGCTCGATGCGCACCGCGCACGGATCGGAGCCGTGGGACGAACGAGCCGAGGCCGAGGCGGCGATCAAGGAACGACTGGCCGTTTAGTTGGACGTGCGCCCTGCGCGCGCCCGGCCTGGCCGCCGCCGACCATGCGCACGATCTCGACCTTGTCTCCTTCCTGCAGCACGACCGACGCAAACTGCGCGCGCTGGATGATCTGGCCGTTGTGCTCGACCGCGACGGTGCGCGGGTTGATTCCGAGGCCTTCGATGTAGAGCACGAGCGGCGTCGGCCGTTCCAGCTCGACCTTCTTGCCATTGATCTGCAGGGTGACCAACCTAGTTGAACATCCCGATCGCGGCGAATCCCGCGGCGCCGGCGCGATGGACCTCGGCGACGCGCTCTTCGGTGACGCCGCCGATCGCCAGGACCGGGATTCGCACCGACCGCGCCACCCGCGCGAGCGCGTCCAGGCCCACGGGCGCCACGTCGGGGTGGCTCGCGCTCGCCCATACCGGCCCAAAGACCACGTAGTCGGCGCCTTCCTGTTCGGCCTCTTTCGCGGCGTGGACCGAGTGGACCGAGCGTCCGACGATCCTGTGTCCCATCAACTGTCTTGCGTCGGCGGTGGATATGTCGCGCTCGGGCAGGTGCACGCCCGCGGCATCGGACGCAAGCACCACGTCGATGCGGGAACTGATGACCACCGGCACCGGTGACGCGGGAACCAATCGCGCCGCCTCGCGTTCGACTGCCGCGGCAGTGGCTTGCGGCGCACGAAGCTGGAGGATGGTCGCCCGGCCCGCTGCACGGGATCCGGCGTCGGCGCTCGAGACGATCGCCATCACGATCGGCCGGACTAGTTGGGCCGCGACACGCCCTCGGTCGGAGAGCTCGGGCTGGCGTCACCGCGCCGGGGTATGCGGCCGGCGAGATAAGACTTGCGGCCGCCCGCGACGCCGAGCGCAATCGACTCCGCCATGAGCACAGGGTCCTGCGCCAGCGCGATCGCGGTGTTGACGAGCACGGCGTCCGCGCCTGTCTCCATCGCCAGGGCCGCATCGGACGCCGCGCCGATGCCGGCGTCCACGACCACGGGGACTCGGGCTCCCTCGACGATGATCCGGATCTGCTCCAGGGTCTGCAGGCCCTGTCCCGAGCCGATCGGGGAGCCGAGTGGCATCACCGTCACGGTCCCGATCTCCTCCAGCTTGCGAGCGAGCACGGGGTCGGCGTTGATGTACGGCAGGACTTTGAAGCCCTCATCGACGAGGACGCGCGCGGCCTTCAGCGTCTCCTCGGGATCGGGGAACAGGTACCGCGGGTCGGGGATCACCTCGAGCTTCACCCAGTCCGACAGGCCCATCGAGCGCGCGAGCCGCGCGATTCGGATCGCCTCGTCGGCCGTCCGGCATCCGGCGGTGTTGGGGAGGATGCGATACCGGGTCCAGTCGACGACGTCGAGGATGGTCTTCTTTTTCGGGTTGTCGAGGTCCAGCCGGCGCAGCGCGACGGTGACGAGCTCACACCCGGAGGCTTCCAGGGCCGTGACCATCGCCTCGTCGGTCGCGTACTTGCCGGTGCCGACGAACAGGCGTGAGCGCAGCTCGACGCCGGCGACGACGAGTGGATCAGATCTGGTCAGCGTTTGCGCCACGCTGACGAGTTTACGGAGCCCCTCGGGCGCTTGCCCTAGAGGTCCTGCTGCAGCAGCAGCGTCTTGTCGCGGCCGTACGTGAGGCGCTTGACCGCGTCCTGCAAGGGCAGCCACAGCAATCGGTCGACCTCGATGCCCGGACGGAACCGTCCGCCGCGCACCTCCATGACCCAGTAACAAGCGACCTTGTCGCGCCCGCGCCTGTCCACGTACGCGGTGCAGCCCAGCGGGCGGCCGAGGTCGCAGCGCAACCCCGTCTCCTCGCGCACCTCGCGAAGGGCGCAGTCCTCGGGCGATTCGTCGGGTTCGACCTTGCCTTTCGGAAGGGTCCAATCGTCGTACTCGGGCCGGTGGATGACCGCGATCTCGGTCTCGCCCGACCTCGACCTGCGCACCACGACCCCACCCGCTGCTCTGATCACGCTCACTTCCGCGATTTCAAGGATTCTTGTTGCCACCGTTGCTCCTTCGTCAGCTAAAACGTTTGGTGAGACGGTATCTCCATCGCGGCGGTGACTGACGTTGTGGTGAGTGTAACTGTGATGCGCCGCATGGTCGAGGTCCTTTACGTTCTCGTCAGAGCGAGCTCGCGAGCGCGATCTGTCTGCGCAGCACCCATCGACTGAAGAGATTCACCGCAAGCACCAGCACGATCAGCACCAGCGCCGCGCCCCACGCCTGCGCCTGCAGCGACTTGTAAGGAAGGAGCGCGTAGCGGAAGACCGTCATGGGCAGCGCCTGCATCGCCTGATTCGGATTGAGCACGAGAATGTGGTTTCCGAACGCGGTGAATAGCAGAGGCGCCGTTTCACCGCCCGCGCGCGCGACCGCGAGCAGCGCGCCGGTGATGACGCCCGGCGCCGCGGCCGGCAGGATGAGCTGCAGCGACACGCGCCAGCGCGCCAATCCGAGCGCGAGGCCCGACTCGCGCAGCCCGTTGGGTATGAGGGCCACCGCCCCCTCGGTCGTCCTCGCGACGATCGGCAGCATCAGGATCGCCAGCGCCACCGAGCCGGAGAAGCCGGAGAAGTGATGGAAGGGCACGACCAGGAACGCGTAGACGAATAGCCCGATCGCGATGGACGGCGTGCCCACCAGCACGTCGCACGCGAGGCGCACCCAGGCCGACCAGCGCGCGACGTGGTACTCGGCGAGGTAGACGCCTGCAAGCACCCCGAGCGGCACTGCCATCAGCGACGCGAGGCCGACCATGATCGCGGTGCCCGCGATCGCGTGCCCCACTCCCGCGTCCGACACGGCGGGGCACTTCGGCTCGCAAGGCGGCAGCTCGACGTTGGTGAAGAACTGTGGGTGGATGACCGAAGGAAGACCCTTGTCGATCGTGAACCACAGGACCAGGGCGAGGGGAATGAGGGCCAGAACGGTGAGCGCGTACATCACGAACAGCCAACCGCGGCTCAAGAACCGGCGGCGCTGGTTGCGTTTCATGCCGCGAGCCGTGAATCGCGCGAGGTCGATTGGACGAGGACGAGGGCGAAGACGTTCACGACCAGCGTCACCAGGATCAGGATCAGGCCCAGCTCGATCAGCGCGGACGGATAGACCGGCCCGGTTGCCTCCGTGAACTCGTTGGCGATGACGCTCGCGAGCGTGTATGCCGGCTGGAAGATCGAGTGCGGGATGACGTAGGCGTTGCCGATGACCATCGTCACCGCGATCGTCTCGCCAAGCGCCCGACCGAGGGCGAGGATCGTGGCGCCGAAGATGCCCGCGCGCGCGGACGGGAGGATCACGCCCCACGTCGTCTCCCACCACGTCGCACCGAGCGCGATGGCGTTTTCCTTCAACCCTCGGGGCACGGCACGGATGACGTCGCGGGAGATAGCCGTCAAGGTGGGAAGGATCATCACCGCGAGCACGAGCGCGGCGGTGAACAGCCCTCGCTCAGTGGGATCCTGCAGCCATCCGACGAAGGTCATTCGTTCGGCAACCGGGACTTCGATGTGCTCGTATGTCCACGGCGCCAGGACGTACAGCGCCCAGATCCCGTAGACGACGCTGGGGATGGCGGCGAGCAGCTCGATGCCGGTGCCGACCAGGCCGCGGATCCTTCCCTGGCCGGGCTCGACCAGGATGATGGCCACCGCGACTCCCACCGGAAGGGCGATCGCGAGCGCCATGAAAGAGGTGGCCACCGTTCCGAAGATCGCTGGAAGCGCGCCGAAGACGTCCGTCACCGGGTTCCACTCCGTGCCGATCAGGAAGCGCCAGCCAAACTGCCTGATCGCGGGCTCGGCCTGCTGGAGCAGCGTCAGGGTGATGAGGACGAGCACAGCGGGTACTACCGAGGCGACGAACCCGACGAAGGACCGGAACCGGTCGGCGGGCCTCCGCGTGACCGCGGCCGGTGTTCGGGCCTGGGCTCCGACCGCCACCGCTTAGGCGGCCCCGGCCTGGCGGTCGAGCCGGTAGCCGATGCCGCGGACGGTCACGATCTCGAAGGGTGCGACCTCGGCGAACTTCTCGCGCAGCCAGCGAACGTGCACGTCGACCGTCTTGCGGTCGCCGGAGAACTCGTGG
>DATEHC010000139.1:0-11059 GCA_035279785.1 Candidatus Dormiibacterota bacterium | reverse complement strand
GGGGTTGCTGCATCCGCTCGCACCGGCGCTGAAGCTGATCGTGCTGCCTCGGGCAAACGAGCCCGGCAGCGGGGTCACGGAAGCCGAGGTGCAGCCGGTGAGCGTGTAGCCGCCTCCGGCCGCCGTCTCATAGGTCGCCGTGCCTCCGCCATGCTGGCGAGCCCAGACGGCGATCTGATAGCTGCCGACCGGAAGGCCAGACGTGTTCCAGCTGAACGTGCCCGTTCCGTAAGACCGAAGCACCTGCCAGTAGCTCCCCGGAGGCAGGACCCAGTACTCGAACTCGGGGTTGGAGCAGCCCGACGCGCTCGCCGTGAACGCGAGCATCGACCCGCCGGCGAACGACCCGGGCGCCGGGGTCAAGGATGCAGAGGTGCAGCCGGTCAAGGTGTAGGTTCCGCCAGCCCCGACATCGTAGTAAGGCGCACCGTCACCCTGCTGGCGCACCCAGACGGCGACCTGGTAGGCCCCCGGCACCAGACCGCTGGTGCTCCAGCCGAAGCCCGGAGTGGTGCTATACGCCCGCATGACCTGCCAGTAGCCGCCCGGGGGCAGGACCCAGTACTCGAACTGGGGGTTGGCGCATCCGGTCGCTGTCGCCGCGAAGCTGATCGGCGTGCCCTGCGCAAACGAGCCCGGACTCGGACTCAACGATGCCGCGGTGCACGCGGGTTGCGCCGGCAGCACGTACTTGACCTCGGCGAAGACCTGGTACAGGCTCAGATCCGTGCCCGCCTGGTTGGCCCAGGCATGCATCGTGTACGTGCCTCCCGGGTATCCAGTCGTGTTCCAGGCCCAGCTCGAGTTGGTGCTGAAGGGCTGCTTCATCGACCAGTTCCCGCTCGGGTCTTCGAGCCAGAACTCATAGAGCGGGCTGGTGCAACCGCTCGACGTCGCGTTGAACGTGACGGTTTGCCCCGGGGTCGACACCGATGCCGGCGAAACCGTCGCGGTCGCGCCGGTGCACGCGTTGAACGGTCCGACACTGAACGACCATGAATACGGGACGCCATTCACGGTCAGAGAGACGACGTACTTCACGCCGGTCTGGAGCGGCTGTTGCGGGATGACGACCACGGCGCCGCGGTACGTCAGGTTGCTGCCGACCGATGGGCTGTTGGAGTCGATCACGCAGTGCGCGAGCGGCACGCCGTTACCGGTGAAGGAGTGCACCGAACCCGCGGTCGTCGCGATGTTGCCGCCCACCTGGATCGACAGCGGCAGACCGGTTGGCGCGCTGTAGCCGGGGCACGCCTGCAGCGGATCGGGAAACTCGTTGCCCCCGTAAGTCGTGAGCGGCTCCGTCGTTCCGTTCCCGGGGAAGAACACGGGGTTCGCGTAGCTTCCAGGCGAGAACGAGTTGCCGCGGAGCGTGTCCAGGGTCGCGCCCAGGTCCCAACCCGACTTGACCTCTCGGTACGAGCCGAAGCCCGTGCTCTGCATTCGCGGATCCATCATTCCGAGCTCGTGGAAGGGAGCCGCCATCCACCAGTCGATGGCCTGGTCGTCCGTGGTGGCGGTCGACGAGCTGACGTAGATGTTGCCGTTACGCGCGGCCGTGTCGCCGTCAGTCGTGTAGTACGGCGTTCCCGGCGTCTCGTAGTGCGTGACCATGTTGTTCTTGACCATGTATACGGAATGGTCGTAATCGCCCGCGCTCCAGGTCGTGTTCTCGGTGAGGGGAATTTCTCCGACGTTGCTCCGCCACGCGTTCAAGCGGGTGAGCCAGGCGCCGGAAGCGGCCGGGACCGCGGCGATGCGGACCGGAGCTGCGTAAGGCGCCGCGACCACGCCCAGGCAAACAAAGCCAAGGGCCGTCACGGCGAGCCGGCGGGTGACCTGCCAGAACAAGGCCGACAACTCTATGCAAAACGGCGGCGATTCGAACCATCTTGCGCATACGCGCCCTGGTTCTATGTAAGCGTGTAAGCGCCCCCCGCGCCGGAGTCGTAATAGAGCGTTCCCGAACCCTGCTGGCGAACCCAGACGGCGATCTGGTATGTGCCCAGGGGCAGCCCCGCGGTGTTCCAGTTGAAGGCGGCGGCGCCGTAGGTTCGAAGCACCTGCCAGTACCCGCCCGGGGGCAGCACCCAGTACTCGTACTCGGGGTTGGCGCAGCCGCTGGAGCTGGCCACGAAGTTGATCGTGGTCCCGTGAGCAAACGAGCCGGGCGCGGGTGTGAGCATGGCCGAGCTGCAGCCGGTCAACGTGTAGGCGCCGCCGGTGAACGTCTCGTACGCCGCGCTCGACCCCTGCCTGCGGATCCAGATCGAGATCTGATAGGTCCCGGGCGCCAGGCCCGTCGTGTTCCAGCTGAAGGACGCACCGCCGTACGTCCGCAGGACCTGCCAGGACCCGCCCGGCGGCAGGACCCAATACTCGAACTCCGGGGCGCACCCGTTCGCGCCGGCCGTGAAGTTGATCGTGCTCGTCACGGGGAACGATCCGGGCAGCGGTGAGACGGACGGTGAGGTGCAGCCGGTAAGCGTGTAGCCGCCCCCCGCGGCCGTCTCGTAGGTCGGGGTTCCGCCTCCCTGCTGGCGAGCCCAGACGGCGATCTGGTACGTGCCGAGCGCGAGGCCGGACGTGTTCCAGTTGAACGTCGCGGGGCCGTAGGACCGAAGCGTCTGCCAGTAGCTCCCCGGAGGCAGGACCCAGTACTCGAACTCGGGGTTGGAGCATCCGGACGCGCCTGCAGTGAAGGCGATGGTGGAGCCGCCCGCAAACGAGCCCGCCGGCGGCGTCAGCGATGCGGAGCTGCAGCCTGTGAGGGAGTACGGGAGCGAACCCAGGCCTTCGTACGTGGTCTGCGGGTCACCCGTTTGATTGGCCCACACGTGGACCGTGTACGCGCCGACGGGGAAGCCGGTCGTGGTCCACGTCCACGATGCCGTGCTGCTGAACGGCTGCTCGAGGGTCCAGGTGCCGGCGGGATTCTGGAGCCAGAACTCGAAGAGCGGCGCCGAGCATGCCGGCCCGCTCGCGGTCGCGTTGAAAGTGACGCTCATGCCCTGCGCCTGAGACGTCGGCGGAACGGCGCTGAGCCCTGCCGTGCTGCAGCCGCCGGTCACGAAGTTGAAGGCCTTCAGGAAATTGTTGCCGGCGACGAAGATCTTTCCGCCGCCTGCCGCGGGCGTTTCGAAGCGGCTGAACGAGCCGACGCTCACGTTCGCGATCTGCGTCCCATTGGCGGCTTTGAAGCCGTAGAGGTTGCTCCCGGAGAGCGTCCAGACGGCGCCCCCGGCGACGATCGGCGGCCCGGCGAACGAGCTGAGCTGGTGCCAGACGTTCGTGATCGTGCTGCCGCTTTGCTGCACGGCAAACACGCCCGCCGAACACGGCACATAGATATAAGGAGAGGCGTACGCCGTGGCGCCGAAGGACGCGTCGCTGGTGACGCCGCCGCAGTCCACCAGGCCCGGGTCGGCGGTGAGCTGGCTCAGGGACGAGCCGAGCAAGAACGCGTGGCCGTACTTGCCGTTCTGGAACACATCGCCGCCCCCGACCAGCGCCGGGCTGATCGACCCGACGTCGATGTCGTTGTTGTCTAGAAAATTCGCGTTGGTCGGCCTCCACTGGTTCAGGACGCCGAGCGTCGGTGAGAGCTTGAAGACGCTCTCCGAGCCCGGACCGCTTCCGTTGCCGGTGGCCACGTAGACGTTGCCCGAGCCGTCGACCGATTCGCCGCCCGGCGCCCAGATGCCGGCCGCGGTCGTCCCGCTCGGGACGAACTCGTACAACCCCGTGCCGTCGCTCTCACGAGCTGCGACGACGATGCCGTAGTACGGCGTGAAAGGGGGAACGTTGTCCGAGCAGTCGCCTGCACGACCGCCGTATGGGATGTAGACGTAGCCGCCGCTGATTGCGAGTGCGCCGCGCTGGCCCTGGACCCTGACGTCGCCCGCGTCCACCACCGAGTCGACAACCACCGCATGCGTCACCAGGTCGGTGCCGAAGAGCCGGTAGTGCGGCTCGCTGGTCATGCCGACCATGAACAGCACGCCGTTCCCCCCGTCGGCCGCGGGGTCGATGACCGGCGTCCCGGTCACTCCGACCGGGTTGATGTTTCCGCATGGCAGCAGTCCGCCGTCCTCGGGTGCGCCCATGTGCACGTGCCACAGCTCGTGGCCGTTCGCGGTGTTGAAGGCATAGATCGTGTTGTTCTCGGTCGCCACGTACACGGAGGTGCCGTACACGAGCGGCGATGCATAGACCGATCCGTCAAGGGTCGTTGAACCTCCGGCCGTCAGCGCCGTCCACCCCGTGGTGAGTCCGGAAACGACGCCCTCGGTGGTGTCGTTTCCATCGCGCGCGTTGTCGAGGTGGTACGTGGTCCACGCCGGCGTCAGCGCCGCGGTGCGGATCGGGGCCTTCAACGTGGACGTCGCAGCGAAACGCGGATTGGCCGAAGCGTGAGCCACGACGACAAGTCCCCCGACAAGCGTCACAGCCAGAACGGCCAGCCGAATCTTCAGCGCCACCCGAGCGCCGCCATCGCTCAAGAGCCGAAATCCCCCTTTCCTTCCGTGGTCGCGCAACGTTCAACGCCCGGCGTGAACGGCCTGGTCGCTCCCGAGACCCGAAATACTAAGCGGTAAGATCCCCTCCAACCTCATGGAGCCAGCCGATCCGATGGCGGCCCGTGCCGTCTCGCCGGCGCGGCAGCTGGCAGCGCATCCGACCCCAATACGCACCGAACGACGCGCCCTTGCCCGCGCGACGCTGCGTGACTTTGGCCTGCTGTTGGGCGCGGTGATCCTCGCGCACTTTCCGCTGCTGCTCAACGACGGCCTTTACTGGGACGACTGGCTCTTGTTCCGCCAGCTTCAATCCGGGGACTGGGCAAGCGTCAACGCGCTCGTGCGCGAGGCGGGCATCACCCCGTTCAACGCCGCGTTCTTCGACCTGTTCGCGTACGTGCCTGGGGACGTGCTCGGTTTTCGTCTCGTCGTATTCGGGTTGATCGTCGCCATCGCGTACCTGACTTACGCGATCGCGCTCGACGTCGGACTCCCGCGACGGCCGAGCCTGCTCATCGCGTTGCTGGCGAGCGTTTTCCCCGGATTCCAGGACTGGATCCTGCTGGCGACGGCGTCATCGGTAATGGACTACGCGGTCTTTCTCGCGGCGACGCTGCTGCTCGTGCGTGCCGAGCGTCAGGGCCCGGCCGCGGCGCTTGCCGCTCGCGTGGCAGCGGTCGTGTTGTTTCTCCTGAGCTTCAGCTTCAACTCGCTGCTCACGCTGTATTTCGCATCTCTCCTCGTCTTGTTGCTGGTCATCTGGAGGGCAGGCGGGGTCGACGCGCTGCGTCGACGCCGGCTGTATCTCGCGGGCCTGCTCATCCCCCCGTTTGCGTACTGGTGGCTCGCGCGGACATTGTTCGTGCCGAGCGGCCTGTACGCCAACTACAACGCCATCACCGCTTCGCCGCGGGTTCTCGCCCACGGTTTCAAGGGCTTCCTCGTCAACGGCATCCTCGAACAGCTCGCCCAGACCCTGACGCTGGTATCGAGATGGCCCGTATGGGCTGCGGTCGCTCTGGTTGCCGCTGCTGCGGCCTTGCTGTCGTATCGGGCTCTACGCGAGCCACCGACATTGCCCGCGCAGTGGACTGCGGGCCTGGCAGTCGGAGCCGGCGCGCTCTTCCTGGCGGTCCTTCCCTACGCGGCCGTCGACAAGTTCCCGAGCGTGCACGGCTGGGACACGCGACACGACCTTCTCATCGCCCTGCCGCTTGCCGTCGTCGGTGTGATGACCGTCGAGGCAATCGCCGCTTTGCTGAAGGTCGCGTGGCTCGGAGCCGCGTTCGTGATCGCCGTCAGCGCAGTCCTCGCGCTGGCCGGCCTGCAGGACTACGCCGCGCTGCAGGCGCGCTGGGCGACCGACGTCTCGGTCATGCAGCAGCTGCGGCGGACCGACGGCTCCGGCCGGTACTCGGTCTTCTGGGTTGAAGATCAGGCGCCCGGGCCGGAGGACTTCTACCGCTTCTATGAGTGGTCGGCCATGCTCGGCGACGTGTATGGCGGGCAGAGCCACGTCGGCCTCGACACGCGCGCGTACGACGCAAGCTTTCTCGGCCAGTCGCAGTTCTTCACGGCGCGCTATGACCTCAGTGGATTCGACCCGAACGGGTGCCAGGCCGACCTCACGATCGAACGCGGGGCCGACTACACGGGCCGCACACAGGTGGCGGCGACCTATCTCTTCTATCGAGTGTTCGAGCCGGACAAGCTGAGCGATTACTTGAACCATCTCGTCGTCATCAACCTCACGCCTCGATCCACCGCCGGCTGCGGGTCATGAAGATCTGCCCCAGCTGCGAGGCTCGTTTCGACCGGCCTGACTGGACGTGTCCCGCATGCGGCCGCCAGCCGCAGGGAGATCGCTTTCTGATGTTCGCCCCCGAGCTCGACGCGTCCGACGAGGGATTCGAGCTCACGTCGTTCGCGAGGCTCGCCGAGCAGGAGCAGACGAGCTTCTGGTTCCGCGCGCGGAACCGGCTCGTTGCGCAGCTTCTCAAGCGGCATTTCCCGGACGCCCGCAAGTTGCTCGAGATCGGCAGCGGCACGGGCTACGTGCTGGCCGGATTGCGCCAGTCGCTCCCGAACCTCGAGCTGGTGGGCGCGGAGCTTCACACAGCCGGCCTGCGGTTTGCCTCCGAGCGGCTACCGGGCGTGGAGCTGTACCAGATGGACGCTCGACACATTCCTTTCGAGTCCGAGTTCGACGTCGTGTCTGCATTCGACGTGATCGAGCACGTCGATGACGACGCGCGAGTGCTGGCCGAGATGCACCGCGCGACCAGGCCAGGCGGTGGGCTCGTCGTGTCCGTGCCTCAGCATCCGTGGCTGTGGAGCGCTTACGACGATTTCGCGCATCACGTGCGCCGATACCGCCGCCGCGAGCTGGCCGAGCGGGTCGAGGCCGCGGGCTTTGACGTGGTCCAGATCACGTCATTCGTCACTACCTTGCTGCCGGCCCTCGCCGTTTCCCGGAGAGCGCAGAAGAACCTGGATGACTACGACCCTGGCGGCGAGTATCGCCTGCCTCGCGTGGTCGACCGGCTGCTCGAGGGTTGCCTCGAGGGCGAGCGATTCCTGATCGCGCGCGGCGTCTCGCTGCCCGCGGGCGGATCCCTCTTCGTCGTGGGACGGAAGGCGATGTGATCGAGAGGGCCCTCGAGAATCCGACCCTTTACGACCTGGTCCAGTTCCTCACCGGCGCGCGAATCTCGGAGGCAAAGATCCGCGACTTCCTCGGGCCGATCCCCAAAGACATCCGCATCCTGGACATCGGCGGCGGGACCGGGATCGTGGCTCCGATCTTCGACGCGGGCAAGGATTTCACCTGCATGGACCTGGCGCTCGATCGCGTCCGCATCGCAGGCGCGCGCGGCTCCGCCGGGCTCGTCGGGGACGCCACGCGGATTCCCGTGATGTCTGCAAGCATCGACCTGGCGATACAGCGCGCCGTCTCCCACCACCTGACGGACGAAGAGTTCGCCGCCATGACCTCGGAGACTTCGCGGGTGCTGAAGCCGGACGGCCGCCTGCTGTTCCTCGACGCGATCTGGGCTCCGCGCTGGATTCCCGGCCGCATCCTCTGGAGCATCGATCGGGGCAGTCACTTCCGGACCGAAAGCCAGATGCGCAAGCAGCTCGAAACCAGCTTCACGTTGGAGCGGACGATGGGCTACGCCATCTACCACCGCTATCTCCTGGCAATCGGCCGGCCGCGCTAGCGGGCCGCCTCCGTGGTCAGGCGGAGACTGACTCCCGAGCCAGGTTGTGCGGGTCGACGCGAAACTCCTGCACCGCTTCGACGACTCGCTCGAGGTCCGCGTTGCTCAGGCTGTTGTAGAGCGGCAGCCGCAACAGCGTGTCGGCGACGCGTTCCGTCACCGGGCAGTCGCCTTCGCGGCCTCCGTACTGGACGCCCATCGTCGAAAGGTGCAGCGGCTGGTAGTGGAAAGCCGCCTGGATGTTGCGCGCTTTGAGGTGCTCGATCAATGCCTGCCGCTCGGCAAGGTTGGGCATCAGCAGATAGAACATGTGGTAGGCCTGGTCGACGTACGGCGGCACGTACGGAAGCTGCACATCCTGGTTGCGCGCCCACTCGGCGAGGTTGACCGCGTAGTAATCCCAGATCTGCTGGCGCGCCGACTGGATGCGCTCGCGTGCCTCGAGCTGTCCGAGCAGCATCGCGGCGAGCAGATCGGCCGGAAGATAGCTCGAGCCGACGTCGACCCAGGTGTACTTGTCGACCTGGCCCCGGAAGAAACGGCTGCGGTTGGTGCCCTTCTCGCGGATGATCTCGGCCCGCTCCACCAGGCTTGGGTCATTGATCAGGAGCGCCCCGCCTTCACCGCACGTGAAGTTCTTGGTTTCGTGGAAGCTCAGCGTCGACAGCCGGCCAAAGGACCCCAAGTACTGACCGTGAATCTTCGCGAACAGACCGTGCGCCGCATCCTCGACGACGGTGATGCCGCGACGATCGGCAATCTTCCTGATCGCGTCCATCTCGCAGCCGACGCCCGCGTAATGGACGACGACGATCGCCCTCGTGCGAGGCGTGATCAGCGCTTCGAGCTTCGTCTCATCGATGTTCAGGGTGTCCGGCCGGATGTCGGCAAAAACCGGAGTTGCGCCGCGAAGCACGAACGCATTGATCGACGAGACAAACGTGAACGATGGGACGATCACCTCGTCTCCCGGTTCGATGTTGAGAAGATGCGCGGACATCTCAAGGGCGGCCGTGCACGACGTCGTGAGCAGCGCCTTGTGCACACCGAGCGATTGCTCCAGCAGCGTGTGGCATTGCTTGGTGAAGGGCCCGTCGCCCGACAGCCGGCCCCGCGTGAGGGCCTGGTCCATGTATTCCTGCTCGCGCCCTTCGAGCGTCGGGTTCGTGAACGGTATCGGTCCGCCAGGGTCTCTCTGACGCGCCATCGGGGGGACTATAGCGGGCGGACGCGGCATTATCATCAACCCGGTCGTGGTCGAGCTCAGCGTCGTCGTCCCTGTCTACGGATGTCGCGATTGCCTGCCCCAGCTTCATCAGCGCCTCACGGCCGCGCTGTCCTCGGTGGGCTCTGATTACGAGATCGTGTTCGTCGACGACCGCAGCCCCGACGGCGCGTGGCCGGTACTCGAAGAGCTCGCGAACGACGACTCCCATGTCAGATCGGTGCGCTTGAGCCGAAACTTCGGGCAGCACGCCGCGATCACAGCAGGCCTGGCCGCTTCGCAAGGGGTCTGGACGGTCGTGATGGACTGCGACCTGCAGGATCCGCCCGAAGCTCTGCCCAGCCTCTACGCCCGAGCGCGTGAGGGATTCGATCTCGTGCTCGCCCGCCGCAAGCGGCGCGCCCATTCACCGGTGCGCGTGGCGCTCTCGCGGTTCTACTTCAAGTTCATGAACACAGTCATGGGCACGAACCTCGACGGCGAGTTCGGAACATTCAGCATCCTCAATCGCAAGGTCGTGGACGCATATCTCTCGCTCGGGGAAACCGACCGCCACTACCTGTTCGTCCTCCACTGGCTCGGCTTCGAGCAGGGAACGATCGACATCGAGCTGGGTGAGCGGGCGGCGGGTCGCAGCTCTTACACGCTGGGCCGGCTGCTGCGGCACGCCGTGAGCGGGGTCTTCTTCCAGACCACAAACCCGCTGCTCTACATCGTGTACCTCGGCTTCCTCGTGGCGGCCTGCGGCATCGCCCTCGCGGTCTACCTGGTGATCCTTGCGATGGTGGCAACCCCGCCGCCCGGGTGGACGAGCGTGATGGTCATCGAGCTCGTGATCGGAGGCTTCATCATCACCAGCCTCGGTGTCACCGGTCTCTACATCGGACGCGTGTTCCAGCAGGTCAAGGGCCGTCCGCTGTACGTGGTCGACGAGGTGGCCCGGAAGAGCGGAGAGCGCACCGCGACCAAGAAGCCAGCGCAACGCCAGGAAGTTGAATCGCGTACCTGAGCGCCGGCCGGGCGTGAAGCGTGTCGCGATCATCCAGTCGAACTACATCCCGTGGAAGGGATACTTCGACATCATCAACTCAGTCGACGAGTTCATCCTCTACGACGACCGCCAGTTCACCCGCCGCGATTGGCGCAATCGCAACCTCATCAAGACGAGCGAGGGCCTTCGCTGGCTGACGATCCCTGTCCAGGTCAAAGGCAAATTCGAGCAAGCGATCGAGGAGACCATGATCGACGACTCGAGCTGGGCTGAGAAACACTGGAAGACCATCGCGCAGACCTACGCACGCGCGCCGCATTTCCGGGCGTTCGAAGCTTCTGTCGAGAAGCTGTATGCCGGCGCTGACTCGAAGCGGCTCAGCGACGTCAACCGAAGGTTCATCGAGGGCATCTGCCAGGTGCTCGGCATAGAAACGGAGATCAAGTGGTCTTCGGACTACGGCGCGAGCGGCGATCGCACGGCGAGGCTCGTCGACCTTTGCGAGAAGGCCGGCGCGCGCGAATACCTGTCCGGTCCTGCGGCTCGCGCTTACATCGAAAACGACCTGTTTGTCGCGGGGGGCATCGACCTGATCTACATGGACTATTCCGGGTACCCGGAGTACCCCCAGCTCTACGGCAAGTTCGAGCACGGTGTGAGCGTCCTCGACCTGATCTTCAACGCCGGCGCCGATGCGCCGCGCTTCATGAAGAGCTTTGACGTGAGCGCGAATTGAGCTTCGAGTCGATCACGACGAAGGTCGCGCGCTATTACAGCGCTCGACTTGGCGAGTTCGGATCGAGCGCCCGCGGCGTCGACTGGAATTCCGAAGAGTCACAGGTGCTGAGGTTCAGGCAGCTCGCGCGCGTGCTTCCCGAGACCGGGCACTTCTCGGTGCTGGACTACGGCTGCGGGTACGGTGCGCTGATCGATTTTCTCGAAGCCCTCGAGCTCGACTTCGACTATCGGGGCTACGACGTGTCGGCCGACATGATCGAGCAAGCACGTCGCGCTCACGGCGGCGCGAATCGCGTCTTCTTCAGTGAAGAGGCGGAGCTCGAGAGCTCCGACTATGCGCTCGCCAGCGGCATCTTCAACGTGA
>DATEHC010000138.1:0-6417 GCA_035279785.1 Candidatus Dormiibacterota bacterium | reverse complement strand
TGGCTTGCGGCACGGGCGACCACCTGGTGCCGTCCCACCACCATTTCCCGTCGGGCGATAGCTGGGTCGGCGGGGGTGGCTGGCCGCTCACGGCGGCAGATTATCAGCGCGCGGGCTCGCGCGCGCCCACGGCGATCAGGCCGGCGAGCAGCAGCGCCAGGACCCCGATGACGAAGAGCGCAGCCGGCACTCCCGCCTCGGCGGCGACAGTGCCCGCGATCAGGGGCCCGAGGAAGAATCCGAACGCGACCGAGCTCGCGTTGAAGCCGAAGACGGTGCTCTGCGCCTCATGCGGAGTCTCGAGGCCGATCATGCTCGCGGTCGCCGGGATGACCACGCCGCTGAAGAGGCCGTTGAGGCCTATGCCCGCCACGACGAGCGCGGCCCAGGGCGCGATGCCGATCAACCCCACCGCGACGGCGACGAGCCCCGCGGCCACCGCGGCCGTGCGCACGTAGCCGAGGCGTTTCGTCACGCGCGTGTAGCCGATGGCGGCGCCGCTGCTCGCGATCCCCGCAAGGCCGAACCCGATCCCGCTCACCGCGGAAACCCCGCTCGTCAGCATTTCCAGCAGTCGGAGCACCACGAGCTGCTGCGTCGCTGAGTTGCACACGTTGATCAGGCCCTGCGCGCCGATGAGCACGGCGAGCGAGCGGCGCAAGCCGGGACGCTCGTCGATGAGAGCGAGCGCGCTCACGCGCGGTCCTGGCCGCCGAATGCGCGGGCTCTCGCGCACGATGATCACCACGGGGATCAGCGACAGCAGGAGCAGGATCCCGCCGCAGAGAAAGACGAGCCGCAGGCCGAACAGCGAGCCCGCGATGCCGCCGACGACCGGTCCGATCGCGCCGCCAAGCGCCACCGCGGACGTGACCACGCCCAACGCCCAGCCGACCCTCGACCGAGGAGTTTCCGCTGCGACGAGCGCCGTCGCGGCGGCCACGGTTCCGCTGGTTGCACCCTGCAGGAGGCGCAGCACGACGAGCTCGGTGGGGTTCTGGACGAGAAAGATGAGGCCGACGGTGATCGCGCCCCCGAGCATCGAGCGCAGCAGCATCGGCTTGCGCCCGTAGCGGTCCCCAAGGATCCCCCAGATCGGGCTCGCGATCGCCATCGACAATCCCGACGAGCTCGCCGCCGCCGCCACCCACAGGTCGAGGTCACGCCCAGGATGGACGCCGAGATCCTTCGTCAGAAAGATCGACAGAAACGGAAACGCGAAGCTGAAGCCGAAGATCGCCGTGAACTCGGCGAACCAGAGCGCCACGAGGTTGCGTCGCCAGTCCACGCCGCCCGGGTTGATGGGAGGGGTCGTCGCGAACGGATCTTGCGTTGCGGCTATTTCGCGAGGATCTCGACGATTCGGTCGGACGTGATCGGCAGGTGGTCGATGACGGCCGCGGAATTGCGCTTGCGCAGCGCGTCCTCCACCGCCGCGGAGATTGCGGCCGGCACCGGGATGGTGCCGCTCTCGCCCGCGCCCTTGAATCCCTCGGGGTTGCTGTCCGTCGGCGTCTCGATGTGGATGAGCTCGGGCACGCCGACCTCACCGGTGCTGACGATCGTGTAGTCGAGGAAGCTGCCCGTCCGGAAGGTTCCGTCGGGGTCGTACATCGCGGATTCGTACAACGCGTAGCCGAGACCGTGAGCGAATCCACCGTGCATCTGGCCCTCGACGAGCAGCGCGTTGATCGGCTTGCCGGTGTCGTGCGCGATGACGTAGCGCAGCACCTCCACCTGGCCGGTGTCGGGATCGACCGCGACGACCGCGCCGTGGCATCCGCTCGAGAATGTCAGCCCACGGTTCGGGTCGAAGGTTTCCAGGACCTCGAGCCCCTCCTTGGGCACGACGTCGGTCACCTTCACGCTCTTGCTCGGCGCACCCTTGACGCTGATCGTCCCGTCGTTCATCACGAGGTCGACCGCATCGGCCTCGAGCACCTCGCCGGCCCGCTCGAGGATCAGCTTGCGCATCGCGGTCCCTGCCTTGGCCGTGGCGTTGCCGACCTGGACCGCGGTTCTGCTTCCGGCCGTCAGCTCCGCCGTCGGCACGTGGCTCGTGTCGCCGGCGACCGCGGTGATCTTCTCGATCGGCCAGCCCAGCCGGTCGGCGGCCACCTGCGCCGCGATGGTCTGGTGGCCCTGACCCTGCGGCGTCGACCCGACCCACAGGTGGGCGGTGCCGTCCTTCTCGACGCGCAGCCGCGCCGGCTCGCCGCGCCCGAAGCCAGTCGATTCGACGCAGCATGCGACACCGACGCCGACCAGACGTCCGTCCGACTGGGTGGCTGCATCACCGCTCTTCGCGTCACCAAGCTTCTCGAGCGTGAGGTCGAGCAGCTTCGGGTAGTCGCCGCTGTCGTAGACGAGGCCGCGCCGCCCGGCGGGGAAGCCGGTCTTGTACGGGATCTGGTCCGGCTGGATGAGGTTGCGGTGCCGGAGCTCGGCGGGCTCGATCCCGAGCGTTTGCGCCAGCCGGTCCATCGCCCGCTCGATCGCGTAGTTGCCGAGCGGCCGCCCGCCGCCACGGATGAAGCCCGTCGGATTGGTGTTGGTGTAGACGAGCTGCGCCTCGACGTCCATCGCCGGCAGGACGTACCCGGACATCATGTGCATCACGATCAGGTCGGGCTGGCCGGCTCCCGAGCCGGAGTAGGCGCCGAGGTCGTGCGTCAGCCGGCCGCGCACCCCCCGAAGCTTGCCGTCGCGGTCGGATGCGATCTCGAGCTCGATGACCGAGCCATGAGCCTGCGCGGTGGTCGCACCATCTTCGCTGCGCGTCGCGACCCACTTGGCCGGCCGGTTCAGCCTGCGCGCGACGAGCGCGGTCAGGATCTCCTCCGCCATGGGCATGCCCTTGGCGCCGAAGCCGCCGCCCACGTCCTCTGCCAGGACGCGCACCTTTTCCTCTTCGAGCCCCAGCGCGCCGCTGATCGACTCGCGCACGCCGAAGATGTTTTGCGTCGACGTCCACACCGTGAGGCGGTCCTGCTCCGGCTTCGCGGTCACGGCGCGGGGCTCCATCGCCGCGCCGGCGATGCGCGAGGTCGTGAGGAGGACTTTCGCGGTGATGGTGTCGTTCTCGAAGGCGCCTTCGATGTCGCCGAACTGGATCGCATGCCTCCGCGCGAAGTTGTCCTTCATGTCTTGATGGACCGGCGGCGCGTTGCCCTGCGTCGCGGTCGCGACGTCGCCCACGCCCGGTAGGGGATCGAGGTCCGCGACGATGTGCTCGGCGGCGTCGCGCGCCTGGTACTCGGTCTCCGCAACCACGATCGCGAACGCCTCGCCGACGTAGTTGACCTCGTCGCGATTGAGGATGGGTCGAGGCTTGTAGATCATGTCCTCGGGTCCCCAGTCGCTGAGCTCGCCGGCCGCCTCGGGCAGGTCGTTCGCCGTCCAGACCGCGAGCACCCCGGGCATCTGCCTGGCCGGAGCGGTGTCGATGCTGCGGATGATCGCGTGGGGCATGGGTGAGCGCGCGAAGGCGACGTGGACGAGTGCTTCGAGCTTGATGTCCCCTGCGTAGTGGCCCCGCCCCGTGATGAGCCGCTCGTCCTCGAGCCGGCGCATGCGCCGGCCGATGTATGGAGCCATCGCTCCTACAATAAGTCGTTCGTTTTGGTCGTTCCGCGCGGGCGGCTAGCTCAGCTGGAAGAGCGCCAGCTTGACATGCTGGAGGTCGGGGGTTCGAAACCCTCGCCGCCCACCATTCGGTTTCCACTCGCGACGGGTCGGCAATAATTCGATCGATCCGGCCCGTTCGTCTAGTGGACCAGGACGCCGGCCTTTCAAGCCGGAGATCACGGGTTCGAATCCCGTACGGGCTACCAACCCCGAGAGGTTTATCGAGCCGGCGTCACGGCGCTCCCGAGCTCGAAGCCGTCCTTCGTGATCTCGTAGCGGCGCACGGTGCGTTGATGCCGCATGGCGCGCGTCTTGAGAACCGTCAGCGCGCGCAGAAGCTCGGGTCCGTCCTGAACGTACTGAAGCAGGATCACGTTGTCGGCAAGGTGCGTGATCCCGTACTCGGCGACGCGATCGAGCTGGAAAAGCTCGGCGACCTCGACGATGAGCATGAGGCTGATGCCCGATCGCGTGAAGCGCTGCGTCAACGAGAACATCCACTCGCGGAATCGAATCTCATCGCCGGCGGCGATCATCACGTCCAGGAGGCTGTCCACGACGATTCGTTTTGCCTTGACCTTTTCAGTCGTCTCCATGAGGTCGTAGACCCACTCGTCGATGTTCAGGTCGACCACGCCGCGACTCATCACGTGAACGTCTGGGTTGTCGAGCGACCAGCCGAAGCTGCGTACGAGGCGGCCGAGCTGCGCCTCCGTCTCCTGGAACGTGGCCAGGACTCCGGGCTCGCCGAGCTCGGCGCCGCGAAATACGAAGTGCAGACCCATCAGCGTCTTGCCGATCCCAGAAGGTCCGGCCACCACCGTCGAAGCGCCGGCCCAGTAGCCGCCATCTTCGAGGAGCTGATCCAGCGCCGCGATCCCCGTCGGGGTGTGGGATTCGCTCATCACATACGGCGTCGCCGACTTGGGATCGGCCAGTCGCGGAAACACCTCGACGCCGTCCTGGGACAGCCGGTAGACGTGCTCGCCCGAGCGGTAGCCGCTGCCGCGCATCTTCAGCACCTGGACGACGCGCAGCTCTCGCTCTGCAACGTGCTTGAGGTCGAACGAGATGATCGAGTCCGCAACCGCTGCCTCGGCCTCCTCAAGCACCTGGGCCCGGGAGTAGGGCGCGTTCCAGACCGCCGTGACCGCGCTCGCGGTCAGCCGCCCGACGATGTCGTACAGAAATTGTCGGTAGGCGGCGAGGTCGTGCGACATCGCCTTGAACCCGCGGAAGCTGTCGATCACGAGTAGCGCGGGCTGGCGGTCCTTGAGGAGCCGGTCTATCTCCGCTGGAACATCGGTGAGCCCGCCCGCGCCGAGCTTCTTGCCCACGTCCTCGTAGATGAGGCGCCCATCCTGGATCGCCGAGCGGTCGAAAAAGCTGAGCGACTGCCCGTAGCGGAGGAGTTTGTCCATGGGCTCGGACAGGGTGGACAGATACATCGCCGGGCGCTCCTTGGTCGCGTTGTGGAAGGCGATCTGCTGGCTCAGGATCGTCTTGCCACTTCCCGGTACGCCGGTGATGAGGTTGATGGCGTTGGGGAGAAGGCCGCCGTCGAGGACCTCGTCGAGCCGGCGGCTGCCGGTGGAGATGCGGTCCGTCCGGTCCATCAGCGCGCGGCTCGATGTTTGCGCGTATCGCGCACAAGCGCGCTCGTGCCGGCCAGGTCGCGCACGGTCGAGACCAGCTGGAGATAGTCGATCGGCTTGAGCATGAACGCGGCCGCCCCTGCGCGCAGCGCTTCTTCCGCGCCGCTCATCGCGGAGACGGCGATGACCTTCGCCTGGCCTGTCGCAGCGAATTCGCCGATCAGGCCGTATCCGGCGCCCCCGGACAGCAGAACGTCGACGAGGACCACATCAGGAGCGTGCTCCTGAAATTGGAGCTGCGCCTGCGCGGCCTCGAGTGCGGTGACGACCTCCCAGCCCTCGGTGCGGAGAAAGTACTCGGCGAGCTCGGCCGCGTACGGGTCGCGCTCCGCAATGAGGATCAACGGCCCGGAGTCGGGTGCCGTCTTGGTCGAAGCCGGGGCGTTGCCGGCGCGCAGCTCGTCGGCGAGGAGCCGGTGGGCGTCGGCGGCGGTCAGGCCCGCATCGATCTGGGCCTTGATGTACCTGAGGTGTTCCAGGTCGGCCCTCGAGTAAAGCCGCTGCGACCCTCCGCTGCGGGTCGGGTTGATCAGGGAGTAGCGGTCCTCCCACGCGCGCAGCGTCGCGGCGGGAATGTCCAGCATCTTGGCCACCGCCCCGATCGAATAGAGGGGCGGACCGTCCAATTTCACCTCTCGTTTAGTGTAAGTCATCCAGATCTTTGTGAAAAGTACTGTCTAAATTCTGAGGGGTTGACAGGCAGAAGTTGTAGAGGTATTGTCTAGAGCGTCGTATGGAGTCCGCAGGAATTTGACCGGGGGAAAGCTTCGCGACAGGGAGCTTGCAGAGGGGGCCGAACGGGATGAGGGGGGAGACAGAGCGTTGAACGGGCAACGCGGCCGCGGGCGACGGGTGTATCTCGTCGAGGACGATCCGGCCGTCGCCGGTCTGTACGCGCTGGGGCTCGAGCTGGCCGGGTTCAACGTTGCGGTCTGGAACGACGGGGCAAGCTTCGTGGCGGCGCTGGAGCGCGAAGTGCCGGACATCGTCGTGGTCGACTGGCAACTGCCCGGTATGCATGGGGACGAGATCCTTTTTCAGATGAGGCTAGACCCACGCACGGTCGCGACCCCGGCGTTCATCCTTAGCAACTTTCCGGCGGTCAAGGACGGCGCGATCGACCGGGTCTTCGCGG
>DATEHC010000137.1:0-21166 GCA_035279785.1 Candidatus Dormiibacterota bacterium | reverse complement strand
CACCACCAACTACGTCAGCGGCGGCGAGCGGAACTCGCACCAGGGACCGCCGGGCGGCAACATCGTGGCGGCGGTTGTCCGCCTCGGATAGTCCGGACTATCCGGGGTTTTGGCGCGCCCTGATGCCTGATAGCTCGGACTAAGCGAAAACCTCTTACGCGGCCGTGAAGACCTCGACCCTGGGCGAGTCGTCGAGGGTTCGTTCCAGGCTCGTGAACTCGGGCCGCTCGTGGAACTTCCGCATCGCCGCGTCTGACTCCCACCGTTCGATGAGCACGACCTGCGCCGGCTCGCGGTCGGAAGTGGTGACCTGGGCGCCGAAGCATCCGGCAGCGTCGCGCGCCGCATGAGCCGCCGATCTCAGTACCCCGGCGACCTCGTCTCGCCGCCCCGCGCCAGGCTCATGGCGCTCCAACCTGACAACTGATGCGTGATCGTTCATAACTTGGAGAACGCTTCGAACAGCTTCAGCGGCGACTGCGGCATCTCGGTGATCGGTACGCCCAGCGCCTCCTCGATCGCCGAAGCCAGCACCGCGCCGACCGGTATGACCCCCGCCTCCCCCGCCCCCTTCACCCCAAGCGGGTTGAGCGGCGACGGCGTCTCGAAGTGGTCGATCTCGATCGGCGGAACCTCCGTCGCGTAGGGCATCAAGAACTCCATGAACGACGCATTCCGCAGCTGGCCGTCGGCGTCGTAGGCGAGGCGCTCGTAGAACGCGCCGCCGATGCCCTGTGCGAATCCTCCTTCGATCTGGCCCTGCAGCACCAGCGGATTGATGACGCGCCCGCAGTCGTGCACGACCACGTACTTGAGGATCTCGAGCCGAAACGTCTTGGGGTCGATGCGCACGTATGCCGCGTGACAGCCGGACGCCCAGGTCGATCCCGATGGGCTGTAGTAACCGGTGGCCTCAAGGCCGGGCCGCTCGCCATCCTGCAACGGCGGGCCGGGCCGCGGCTTCGATGCAAATTGCGTGGCGGCCTCGGTGCCGCCGCCAAACGCGTAGCGCACGGGATTGGACAGCACCGCCACCGCGGCCAGCGGGACACCGCGGTCGGGAGAGCCCTTGACACGCACCTGGCCGCCAACCAGCTCGAGGTCCTCGGGCGCAACCTCGAGGTGATCGGCTGCGATGTGCTTCGCCTTGTCCGCGACCATTCCCGCCGCCACGTGCATGGCGTTGCCGGCCACGACGGCACTTCGCGACGCGAACGTGCCCACTCCCCAAGCAAACCGGCGCGTGTCGCCGCTGATGACCTCCACGTCGGCTACGTCGACGCCAAGCTCATCGGCGACGATCTGCGCCCACACGGTCCGGTGCGCCTGGCCCTGGCTCGGGATGCCGGTCGCGGCCACGACCTTGCCGTTGACCAGGACCTGCACGTGCGCACCCTCGTACGGACCTACGCCGGTGCCCTCGACATACGTGGCGATGCCGCGACCGACGTTCTCGCCTTCCGGACGAGGCCCGAGCATCTCGAGCGCACGCTCCATCAGCCGCGGGTAATTGCCGCTGTCGTAGACGACGACGTTGCCGTCCTGCCACAGCACGCCGACGTTGTATGGAAATGCGTCGGGCTGGATGAAGTTGCGCCGGCGAACCTCGACGCGGTCGAGGTCAAGCTCGGCGGCGATGGTGTCGAGCGTGCGCTCCATGACGAAGCACGCGTGCGGGCGGCCCGCGCCGCGATACGGCGAAGTTGGAATCGCGTTGGTGTAGACGTCGCGAAAACGGACGCGGTAGTTGGGGATGCGGTACGGGCCTGGAATCTGGGCCGCGCTGATGATCGGCAGGATGATCCCGTATGGCGTGTACGCGCCCCCGTCGTGGATGAAGTCGTCGCTGAGCGCCAGGATTCGCCCTTCATCGTCGAAGCCGACCTCGACCTCGTGCACCTGGCCGCGCTCCTGGTTGACCGCGGTGAAATGCTCCTGCCGGTCCTCGGTCCATTTCACCGGACGCCCGAGCTTCATCGCCGCAAAGGGCACCAGAAGCTCGTCGGGGTGGAACAGCATGATCTTGCAGCCGAAGCCGCCGCCGACATCGGGCGCGACGACCTCGACGTCCGACTCGGGCAGCCCGAACAGCACGGCGAGACCTCCGCGTATCGAGGTCGGTGACTGGGTGGAGTCGTAGACGAGCAGCTTGCGCTCGCGGTCGTCCCACCGCGCCCAGACCGCACGCGCCTCCATCGGCGCGGCGCCCCCGCGCTCGTAGCGCAGCGACAAGTGCAGCTTGTGTGGCGCGGCCTCGAGCGTCGCCGCCACGTCGCCAACTTGCTGATCCAGCTCCGCCGCAACGTTGCCCGGCACGTCGTCGTGGACGAGGTGCTCCGCGCGAGCCGCCGCTTCGGGCGTGATCACGACCGGCAGCGGCTCGTACTCCACTTCCACGACCTCCGCAGCGTCCTCGGCCAGCGCGCGGCTCTCGGCCACGACGAACGCCACCGGCTCGCCCGCGTAACGCACGATCTCCGAGGCGAGACATCGCTGCGTGCGGCCGTGTGTGAGGTTGGGGTGCGGGATGAGGAGCGGCAGGTCGACGTTGCCGAAGGGCAGGTCCTCCGCGGTATAAACGGCAACCACGCCCGGCATCTGGCGCGCGGTCGCGACGTCGACCGACGTTATGCGCGCGTGAGCGTAGGGCGAGCGCACGAAGCAGCACTCGAGAGCGCCGTCGTCGATGTCGTCGGTGAAGCGGCCCCGTCCGCGGAGCAGGCGGTCGTCCTCCATGCGCTGCACGGGGGCGCCGAACCAGCGGGTGGTCACTTCTTCAACTCCACGGCGCGATGCACCGCGCGGCGGATCGACGCGTATCCGGTGCAGCGGCAGAGGTTGCCGGCGATCCCCTCTTCGACCTGCTGGTCGGTCGGATGCGGATGCTGAGCGAGCAGCCCGACCACCGACATCACGAAGCCCGGCGTGCAAAAGCCGCATTGCAGCCCGTGGCATTCGTGAAACGCCTGCTGCACTGGGTGCAGTGGCTCGTCCGGACGCGCGAGGCCCTCGATCGTCGTCAGCTCGTGGCCCTCCGCCTGCACGGCCAGGATCAGGCACGAGCGCACCGGCGCTCCGTCGAGGAGCACTGTGCAGCAGCCGCATACGCCGTGCTCGCAGCCGACATGTGTGCCGGTCAGGCCGAGGTCATGGCGCAGGTGGTCGGAGAGCAGCCGCCGCGCATCGGTCGCCGGCGGGTGCTCAAGTCCGTTGACTTTCAAGCGGCCATGGCCTTTTCCGCCAGCACACGGACCAGATGGAGACGGAACTCCGGCGTGGCCTCAAGGTCGCCGGATGGCTCGAGCCCGCGTGTCGGGTCCTGGGGATCGGCCAGCACCGGCGTCGGCGCGACGCCGAACAGCGCGAGGTTGTCGCCGGCGCGGACGACACCCGCCAATGCGAAGTCGCCATGGCGGCGCGACTCCTCGAGGATCGCGTGGCGCTCGACGATCTCCGGGAACCAGGCTTCGACCATCACTTCGTCAGGCGCGAGCGTGGATTCGAACACTCCCGCGTAAAGCTGCTCCGCGGCAATCAGCCGCTCGCCGCGCACCGACCGCACGAGCACGTGACCACCGAGCGCCAGCAGAACCGCGGGCAGCTCGGAAGCCGGGTCGGCGTGCGCCAGGCTCCCACACACCGTCCCGCGATTGCGGATCACGCGATGGGCCACCAGCCGGATGGCGTCCACCAGCAGCGGACAGAGATTTGCGGCAAGCGTCGAATCCTCGACCGCCGCCTGCCTCGCCAGCGCCTGGACCGCCACGCCGCCGTCACGCGCGTAGATGCGGTCGAGGCCCGCGACGCGATTGATGTCGACGAGGTTCTGCGGTCGCGCGAGACGAAAGTTGAGCAACGGGATCAGCGACTGGCCGCCCGCGAGAACCTTCGCATCCTCGAGCGAGGCGAGCAACGAGCAGGCTTCATCCACAGACGACGGTGCGTGATATTTGAACGGGGCGGGTTTCAATCCTCGAGCATCGCGACGGCGCGGCACAGGGCCGCCTCGCCGCCCTGGAACCGCCACGGATAGCAGCCGAACAGAATCTTCCGATCCAGCACCTCATCCAGACGGCCACCGAGATTTTCGATGTGGATGATGTCGTGCGGAAACAGCAGCGTGTGCATGATCTGGTAGTCCTGCTTCGGGAAGATCTCGTCGAGGCTTCGTCCCAGCTTCTTCTCGGCCTCCTCCGCCTCATCTGCGCGAATGCGACGGATCACGGTGTTCATCGGGTGGTCAGCGCTGCCGGCGTCGACCGCGATCCAACGGACGTGTCGGTCGAGCGCCCACTCGGCGAAAGCGCGCGCGGGTCCTGGATGGCGGATGAAGTATTTCGTCTCGTCCACGCGTGAGCGGTCGGTCCAGTTCTCGGGGTAGTAGCGGTGGTAGCCCGTGCGGATGATCAGGATGTCCTTGGCGTCGATCTTGATCCCCGTGTCCTTCTCCCACCGCTCGAAGTGCTCAGGGCCGTACACGTCGTAGTCGCCGATGCCGTAGCGCTGCAGGTCGACAACGCACGCGGGACCGATCAGGAAGTCGAGGGGCAGGTCGCCGATGAACTTGCCGCCCGTCATGAAGTGTGCAGGCGCGTCGAGGTGGGTGCTGACGTGCAGCGTCATCGTGATCTCCTGCCCACCCGCCTTCTCGAAGGCCAGCCGCTTGATCCAGCGAATGGCGGGGCCCGGATAACCCGCGAACGCCGGAGTGTGCAGTGAGAAATCCTGCGTGAGGTCGAGGAACCTCATGACGCCAGCGACGCGGTGAGCACGGAGCGCTGCACCTTCCCCATCGCATTGCGCGGAAGCGTCTTGACCGCGATCACGCGCTTCGGACACTTGTAGGCCGCCAGGCGCTCGTGCGCGAAGGCGATCACGTCCCTCTCGACCAGGGCTCCTGAAGGCACGACGAACGCCGTGACCTCCTCTCCCCACTTCTCGCTGGGCACGCCGCACACGGCGACCTCCTGCACCGATGGGTGCTCCTCGAGCACAAGCTCGACCTCGCGCGGATACACGTTGAACCCGCCGGTGATGATCAGCTCTTTGATCCGCCCGCGGATGGCCAGCGACCCGTCGTCCCCAATCTCGCCGACGTCGCCGGTGCGGAACCAGCCGTCGGGCGTGAAAGCCTCGGTCGTCGCCTGGGGATTGCGCCAGTAGCCGTGAAACACCTGGCCGCCCTTGAGCTGCACCTCGCCGAGCTCGCCAAGGTGAACCTCAACGCCGGGAAACGGATAGCCCACGCGGCCCGGCTGCCGCGGTCCGTCGTACGGGTTCGTGACCACTATCCCGCCCTCCGTGATGCCGTACCGCTCGACCGGCGCCTGGCCGAGCCGCCTAGCGCAGCGCTCGAAAAGCGCGGGCGGCAGCGGAGCCGAACCACAGACGAACAAACGGACGTGCGAAAGGTCCGTGGGGTTGTCGTCGAGCCAGTCGCACAGCCGCTGATACATCGACGGGACGCCGAACAGCATCGTGCCGCCGTGCCTCAGCTCGTGAACAACGTGCTCGGGCGTGAACGGCACGAGCACGGCGCTGCCCCCGCTCAAGAGCGTCCCGTGCAGGCCCATGCCCAGGCCGTGGAGATGAAAGAGCGGGAGTGCGTGCACCAGCACGTCGTTGGCGGTCCATCGCCACACCTCGAGCGCGCCGCGCCCCTGGGCGAGGAAGTTGCCGTGGTCGAGGACTGCGCCTTTGGGGCGACCCGTCGTTCCGGACGTATACAGGATCGCGGCCGGGCTCTCAGGAGTCAGCTGGGGTACGGGTGGCACCGGACCGTGCGGCAGGTTCTCGATGGGCGCGACTTTCAGACCCAGCCGGCTCGCGATCTCCGCGCGCGGTCCGTCCGCGACGACGAGCTTCGGCTGCGAGTCGCCAAGGATGTGTTGAGCCTCCGACGAGTGGTAGTCGGGGTTCAGCATCACGGCACACGCTCCGGCCCGCAGGACACCGAGGTAGGCGATGACCCACTCCAGGGAGTTGGCCGCGTAGATCGCAACCCGGTCGCCCGGCTCCAGGCCCAGCGATGCCACTCCGCCGGCCGCCTCCGCCGCTGCGACAGCAAGGTCGGCGCGGGTGACGCTCCGATCGCCAGAGCGCAGGACCACGTCCGGACTCGGTCTCAACAGCGCCTCGACGAGCGTGCCGGAACGCAGCTTCTGCCGAACCCCCTCGAGGCCCTCGGTCACGCGCCCAAGGATAGTGATGCCGGCTAGCCCGTCTCCCGGTCGGTGACGTCGCCCGGTCGCAGCAGCTGGTAGAGGACGATTGCGCCAAGCGCGCCGAGCGCGAGGTTGTTCAGCTCGAAGTCGCCGAACTTCACGTCGGCGCCTCCGGCGGCAAGGATCAGCGGAATCGCCGCCACGGCGAGGTTCGCCCGCTTGCCGAAGTCGACCCTGGCGTCGACCCAGATCTTCGCGCCGATGACCGCTATCAGGCCGAACAGATACAGCTCGATCCCACCGATGACGCTCGAGGGGATGCTGTCCACGAGAGCACCGAACTTCGGGATGAACCCAAGAAGGATGGCCGTGATCGCAGCGACGATGAAGATCCAGATCGAGAACACGCGGGTGACGCCCATGACGCCGATGTTCTCCGCGTAGGTCGTCTCGCCGGTGCCGCCGAACAGGCCGCTGACGATCGTTCCGAGTCCGTCGCCCATGAAGGTGCGGCCCAGGTATCCGGAGAGGTCGCGCTTCATGATGCCGCTGATCGCGAACACATGGCCCGCGTTTTCCGCGATGAGGATCAGCGGGATGAACCAGAACAGGCTGAATTGGTGCACGGGGTTGCCGAAGCTCGGAAACGAGAACTTCGGAAAGCCGACCCAAGCCGCGCTCTGGACGCTCGAGAAGTTCACATGGCACGCGGTGCCGGCGCCGCACTTCGGGTCGACGACCGCCACGATGTAGCCGACCACGACCGCGAAGAGGATGGGCAGCAACCGAGGAAACCCGCGCAGGTACACGCTCACCAGCGCGGCGACGAGCACAGTGACAGTCGCGGTGAAGAGGTCGCCCTTGTAGTTGTTCCACGCCGCGCCCGCGAGCGCGATGCCGATGACGGCGACGACCGTACCCGTGACAATCGGCGGCAGCAGAAAGCGGATCGCGTTGATGCCGACGAAGTGGACGACGACGCCGATCAGGAAATAGATGATGCCCGCGATGAGGATGCCGCCATAGGCAAGATCGTGGTGGCCGGTGCTTCCCCCCTGGATGGCCAGCACGGAGCCGAGGAAGGCGAATGACGATCCGAGGTAGCTCGGGACCTTGCGGTTCGTGACGAAGAGAAAGATCAGGGTGGCGATGCCGCTGAAGAAGATCACCGTGTTGGGGTTGAAGCCCAGGATCAGCGGGACCAGCACGGTGGCGCCGAACATCGCCATGACGTGCTGGATGCCCATGAGGATGGTCTGCGGCCACGGGAGCCGGTCCTCGGGATATACGACCCCGCGCTCGCGCGCGGCAGTGACTACAGCCATTGCGTCCTCCCCAACCGAACGCGCCACCTCCGCCGCAGAGGTCAGGCCGTGGCTATCGTAGGCGCGCCTGTGCCGATTGCAAGGACTGAAATTCGCTGCTGGACTCGGCGATCCGCCAGGACACCGAGCTGGGCGGAAGCCAGCATCGCGTCGAGCTGGTCGCGCTCCGGGAACTGCCTCATGCGGAACACCCGCCGGACGTAACGGAGCCAGCCGCTGACCACGAGGTCGGCGAGGATCCACCGGCCGGACGGCGTGAGCACGCGACCGATCTCGGCGATGCCCCGGCGCTGGTCGGCCCAGTGGTGGAAGGTCATCGTGCTGAAGACGAGGTCGAACTGCCCATCGGCGAATGGCAGGCGCTCGGCCGTCGCCAGCTGGAAGTTTGCGCGCCCGCCGGCCGCGGCTTTCGCCTGCTCGATCATGCCGTCGGCCGCGTCGACCCCCTCGAGTCGCGCACCGGGAAATTGCTCCGCGGCGGCGTCGAGCAGGCGTCCCGTGCCGCAGCCGACATCGAGGATCGCACCCGGTCGCGGCACCTCCCGGGCCGCCAGCTCGAGCACGGTCTTATGCACCGGCTCGAAGACCAGCCGCTGCAGGTAACTGTGGTCGTAATTGGGCGCCCAGCGGCCGAAGCGCTCGACGTCGCCATGGCGATGGCTCACGCGGCGCCGCGCGGGTCGTCTGATTTCGCGATGGGCCTGCCCGCCTCAATTCGCACCGGGCTCAGGTGGATCTTGAATTTCACGCCCGGAGCCTGAAATCCCGTCGTGAGGTGGGAGTTGTCGCAGAAGGGTTTGACCTTCGACTCACCGCAACGGCAGAGGGACGCGCGCGGCATCACCTCGACCGTGCCGTCGTCACGCACGACCTGGACGTCACCGACAACGAGCAGCGGCCCATCGCGCATCGGCGTGACGGACGTGCGTCCTTCATGTGACTCCTGTGGCTTGCCGTCGAGGCGGCGGTACTGGAGCGCGCCGCTCGGACAGCGCTCGATGACCGTTCCGACCTCGTCGGCGTCGCCTTCGTCAGGCAGGATCCAAGGACGGCGCTGCAACCTGAAGACCCTCGACTCACCGCGCAGGCATTCACCGACGTGGATGCAGATGTCGAGGTCGAAGCTCACCTCGATGTCCTGGCCGCGGTAGACCTTGCGCACGAGGCCAACATAGACTTTCCTCGAAGTGCCTGAGGGGGTGGCCACCGCCAGACGAGCGCGCGGATCACGACGCGCGCCGGGCCGGGCGATGATCTCCTCGGAGCGGATCTCGAAGCGGGTGCGACAACTTGGCCGCGAGATCTCCGAGGTCTACGCCAGCATCGAGACGCCCCTGGTGCTGGTCGCGATCCTCAAGGGCGCGACGGTGTTCTCCGCCGACCTGCTGCGCAGTCTGTCCATTCCCGCCGAGCTCGAATTCGTGCGCGCGGCCAGCTACGGCCCGGGGACGAAGAGCAGCGGCCGGGTGAAGATCGCGCACATGGTCGAAGGCTCGCTGGCGGGCCGGCATGTGCTCCTGGTGGAGGACATCGTCGACTCAGGGCGGACCATCGACACGATCCTGCGGCGGTTCCGCAAGCTGAAGCCGGCGTCGTTGCGAACCGCGGCCCTGCTCGACCGCCCGGCGAGACGCGAGATCGACGTGCCGATCGATTTCGTGGGTTTCGTGATTCCGGACCGGTTCGTGATCGGCTACGGGCTCGACTACGCGGGCCTCTACCGCGAGCTGCCCGGGATCTACTCCCTCAGCTAGACGGCGATCCAATTGCCGGATAGTCCGGACTATCCGGGGTTCCGGCCCCCGGAATTGGCTGATACGCCGGACATACCAGAGAAGGTCGTGCGATCGACGGCAGACGCCTCGAGGAGATGAAAGACCTCGCCGGGGGTGAAGCGTGTCGCTTCGAAGCCGGTCGCCGCGAACAGCGAGTCGAAGTCCTCGAGCGTCCGCTCGCGGCCGCCGAGCTGAACCATCATGTGAAGATCGGTCATGGCCGAGGCGAAGTGGCCTGGATCGCTCGTCATGTGTGATGGCGCCACCCGCTCCACGATCATGAGCCGGCCGCCCGGATTGATCGCCCGACGGCACACGCCGAGGATCTGCGTTGCGTGCTCGTCGTCCCAGTCGTGGAGGATGTCCTTGAGCAGGTAAACGTCGGCCGGCGGCACCGACTCGAAGAAGCTGCCCTGGACGATCTCACACCTGTCCGCCACACCTCGCTCGGCCAGGTGGGCTGCCGTTTCGCCAAGCCCTCCTGGGATGTCGAAGACGATTCCATGCAGCTTCGGATGCTCGACCAGGACGCCGGCGATAAGCGCGCCCTTGCCGCCGCCGATGTCGGCCAGGACCGAGGCAGAATCGAACTCACCGTTTTTCGCCACGAAATCGACCACGGCCTTGCTGTTTATGGCCATGGCCTCGTTGAAGCGAATCGCGAACTCCGGTTCGCGGGCGATGCGCTGCCACATCGTTTCGTTGTGCTCGAGAAGCTGTCCGGGCACACCTGTCCGCAGCGTCTCCATGAACCGCGACCAGCTGCGGTAGCTCTCGGGGATGAGCATCCTCACGCCTGCACGACGCGAGGCGGGGACGTCCCGACGGAACATCTCGCCGACTTCGGTGTTCGAGTAACGATCGCCGTGCTCTTCGAGCACTTCGAGCGCAACAAGACCGCGCAGCAGCCGCCGGAGGCGGGACGCCTCGACGTGCGTCGACGCGCTCAGCTCCTCGACCGTCGCCTGACCGGCGGCTATTAGGTCGGGAAGGTCGAGCTCGGCCGCTGCATAGACCATCTGCGATGCGCGATAGCCGCTGACGAGGCGGAACGCGCGGTCGGCCGGCGTCAAAGCGAAGTCGTCGCTCGTTCGCTCGCCGGCTTCAGGAAGTCGACCAGCTCCTCACGGTCGTCCCAAATCACGGTGGTGCGCTCGGGCTCGGTGCGCGCGACGATCTTCCCGCCGCGCAGGACTAGCTTGCGCGGAGAGATGAGCCGGATCGCATCCATCTCGGTCGGCGCCGCAAACGCGCAGAGATCGGCTCGGCAGCCAGGAAGCAGCCCGTACTTCTCCAGCCCCAGGGCCGACGCGGGATTCCACGTGATCATGTCCATCAGCGTTCGCAGCTCCCCATGCCCCGACATCTGCCCGTAGTGCGCGAGCACGAACGCCGCCTGCAGTGGGTCGCCGTAGCCCAGCGGGTACCACGGGTCCATCACCGAGTCGTGGCCGATGCAGACGTTGACGCCGGCCGACAGCAGCTCCTTGACGCGCGTGTGGCCGCGACGAATCGGGTAGCTGTCGAATCGCCCCTGCAGCGTCGAGTTGTCGAGCGGGTTCGTGACCATGTGCATCTGCGCGCGCTTGAGGTTGTTGATCAGCCGATAGGCGTACGCGTTGTTGTACGAGTGCATCGCGGTCGTGTGGCTCGCGGTCACGCGGCCGCCCATACCGAGCCGAATCGTCTCCGCGGCCATGACCTCGACGAACCGCGAGTGGTCGTCGTCGGTCTCGTCGCAATGGATGTCGACGCGCAGTCCCTTGTCGGCCGCAAGCGCGAAGGCGAACTTCACCGATTCCTCGCCGTACTCGCGCGTCAGCTCGAAATGCGGGATGGCTCCGACCACGTCGACGCCCATGTCGACAGCGCGGCGCATGAGGTCCTCGCCGCCGTCGAACGACATGATCCCCTGCTGTGGAAACGCCACGAGCTGGAGCGTCATCTGGTCGCCGATCTCCTCGCGTAGCTCGAGCAGCGCCCTGACCGCGCGGAGCTCGGGGTCGCACACGTCGACGTGGCTGCGCACGAACTGGACCCCGTTGGCGAGCTGCCAGCGCAGGACCGTCCGGACGCGCTTCTTCACGTCCTCGACGGTCAGGCTTTTCACGCGCTCGCCCCAGATGGCGATGCCCTCGAACAGCGACCCGGTCTGGTTGGGCCGCGGCTCGCCCACGGTGAGGACAGCGTCGAGATGGATGTGCGGCTCGACGAGGGCCGGGGTGACGAGCGCCCCGCCCAGGTCCATCGTCTGGCGGGCCTCCGGCTCGGGCTCACTGATCATGCCGTCCTTGATCGCGATGTCCCGGCCCTCGAGCTCACCGGGGAGCCGGGCGCCTTTGAGCAGCAAATCGAGCACTGGCCCGAATCCTAATCGAGGCTAAGGCTGGACCAGCCGATCCACGCGGGCATCTTCGCTACTGCGGCGGCTCAGCCGTGCGTTGCCGCTGCGCTCCGGTCCTCGAGCACATGAAGTGCGCTCCGGTCCGGTGCTCGCGGCCGCCTTCGGCTGAGCTCGCCGCAGCGCAAATCTGCCTCGCGCGGCCAGCTAGTCCAGCCTTAAACTTCGGCTCGTCCTTTTCTTGCCGGCGTTTTTTGTAGGGGGAAGCGCCTATGCAGTCGGTTCAAGACGTAGAGCAGCACGTACCCGTTCGGGAGGGCGACTACGGGGAAAGGGTCGCCACCGTTGAGCCGGGCGGGGTCGAGTACATCGCCCTCAAGGAGCGCCACGGCAAGCCAATCGACCTTCTCTGGACCTGGCTCTCGCCCAACCTCGAATTCGCGACCGTCTTCGTCGGCGTGCTCGGCGTCGCCATTTTCGGGCTGAGCTTCTGGGAGACGGCCGTCGCCATCCTGGTCGGCACCGCGCTCGGCTCGGCGACGCACTACGTCCTTTCGTCCTGGGGACCGAAGTTCGGGGTCCCGATGATGGTCGAAAGCCGGGGTGCCTTCGGATTTCTCGGCAACATCCTGCCGGCGGGCTTGAACGGCCTGACCGGATCGATCGGCTGGTTCATCGTCAACAGCGTCAGCGGCGCGTTCGCTCTGCTCGCGCTCGTCAACCTCGGAAGCTCGTGGTTCTGGCTCGGCTTCCTCGTGATCGTGGTCGCGCAGGTCCTGGTAGCGACGTTTGGCTACAACTTCATCCACCTGTTCGAGCGCTACGCGCTGCCCCTGCTCGGGATCGTCTTCATCCTCGCGACCGTGTTCATCTTTTCCCACGCCAACGTCGGCGCGGGCGCGGCGGCTGGAACCAACCACTTCGCTGCGTTCACCTTGTTGCTGACCGCAACGTTTGGGTACGCGGCGGGTTGGAACCCATACGCCGCCGACTACACGCGCTACATGGCGCCGACCGTTGACCGAAGAGCGGTCGGACTGTGGGCCGCGGCGGGCGTGTTCATCTCCTGCGTGGTCATCGAGCTGGCCGGCGCGGCCCTTGCGACCGTGTCGGGCACCAAGTGGGGGCCCAACGACATCCCCACCGTCCAGCTCTCGGTTGCGATGCCGAGCTGGCTGTACTACCTGACGCTCCTGGGCATCGCCGTCGGCGCCGTCTGCGCCAACGCCATCAACATCTACAGCGGCACGATGTCGCTGGTGGCGCTCGGCATCCGCGAGATGGGAATGACCCTTCGCCAGCGGCGCGCGGCACTCGCGGTCGCGGTCGGCATCCTCGGCTACATCATCGGAATCGTCGGCCAGGCCAATGTCGGCCCGGGCAGCAAGTACCAGTCCTTCCTCCTCCTGATCAGCTACTGGATCGGCTGCTGGCTGGCGGTCGTCTTCGTCGACTACTGGATGCGCAAGGGGGACTACGGCGACGAGTCGCTGTTCTTCAACCCGCGCTACCAACGATGGCAGGGCTTCGCCGCCATGGCCATCGGACTAATCGTGTCCGTCGGACTCTTCGGCAACGTCTACGGCGTGTACGTCGGGCCGATCCCGAACAACAACCCGGGCATCGGCGACGTCACGTTCTTCGTCGGGTTCGTGATGACCGCGGTCCTCTACTACGTCTTCCAGATGGTCGGCCGCACACAAACGGCCAGCTCGGCCGTCGGGTCGCGCGCATAAACATTGAGATAAGGGTCTCGGGGTTGCGCTTTGTGGCGCGCCTCGAGACCCGCCTCGCGCCCAAGTCCTGCTCCGCGTTTCAGTCCATGCTTCCGCTGCGGACGCAGATCATCCAGGCACGCTGGAGCGGCGAAGCGGCCTGGATTCCGTTCGGGGAGCTCGACCTGAAGCTCGACTACGAGAACCACACGTCGCATCCCGCGCCCGGGCACTTGCTCCTGTACCCGGGCGGCATCAGCGAGACGGAGATCCTTTTCCCGTACGGCGGGACCCTGTTCGCGAGCAGGATGGGTCAGCTCGCCGGCAATCATTTCGCCACGATCTTCGAGGGCAACGAGCACCTCGGAGAGCTCGGTCATATCGTGCTGTGGAAGGGCGCGCAGGAGATCTCCTTCACCGCGGCCGAATGACCTCCGCCGCCACGGTAATGGAACGCTGCGACCTCCTCGCTGCCTGCACCGATGAGCCGGGCCGCATCACCCGGCCGTTCGCATCGAGCTCGATGCGCGAAGCGCACGCCTCTGTCAGTCAATGGATGCGACATGCGGGCATGACCGTCATGCGCGACAACATCGGGAACCTGCGCGGTCGCTACGAAGGCAGTTCCGAAAAGATCCTCCTTCTCGGCTCACACCTCGATTCGGTGCGTGACGCGGGCAGGTACGACGGCCCGCTGGGCGTCATCGTCGCGATCGCCGCGGTGCAGCGGCTGCACGAGGCTGGACGCCACCTGCCGTTCGCCATCGAGGTGCTCGCATTCGCGGACGAAGAAGGACTGCGTTTCGGCTCGACCTATCTCGGCAGCCGCGCCGTGGTCGGCCAGCTGGCCCAGGACGAGCTGCAGCGCACCGACGAGGGCGGTGTATCCATGTCCGAGGCCATACGCCAGTTCGGCGGCGACCCAGCGCGTGTTGGGGACGATCGCTGGCGCGGCGAACGCCCGCTCGGCTACGTCGAGGTCCACATCGAGCAGGGTCCGGTGCTCGAGAGCCTCGGCCTACCGGTCGGCGTCGTGTCGGCAATCGCCGGCCAGGACCGCATGCGCGTGACGTTCACCGGAGAGGCCGGCCACGCCGGCACCGTGCCGATGGATCGGCGCAAGGACGCGCTCGTGGTGGCGTCGATGTTCGTGGTCGCGGTCGAGCAGGAGGCGCGGCTTCGTCCCGGCCTGGTGGCGACCGTCGGCCAGCTGCGCGTCGATCCCGGGGCCGGCAACGTGATCCCCGGCCGGGTCGAGCTTTCGCTGGACGTCCGCCATCCGAAGGAAGAGGTGCGACTCGAGGCGGTGCAGCGGCTCATCGCCGACGCCCACACGCTCGCGGAAGGGCGCGGCCTGGTCGCCGATGTGCATCCGATCAGCGAGCGCGCCGCGGTCACGTGCTCGCCGCGCCTGAGCTCCCTCTTGCGCGAGGCCATCGACGGCGAGGCGGTCGAGCTCGCGAGCGGCGCGGGCCACGATGGCGTCTACATGTCGGAGATCACCGACATCGCAATGCTCTTCGTGCGGTGCAAGGGTGGGATCAGCCACAACCCCGCGGAATCGGTAACCGTGGAAGACGTCGGCGTCGCCATCGACACCCTGTCGCGATTTCTAGAGCTGCTTTGATCGTCCGCGGCGGCACCGTCGTGACGTCCCAGGAGACCTTCCAGGCGGACATCGCAATCAGCGACGGAATGATCACCGAGGTCGGGCGAGATCTCGCCGAGCAAGGCGATGAGATCGACGCTCGCGGCCTTTACGTATTGCCTGGCGGAATCGACTCGCACGTGCACTTCAACGAACCGGGCAGGACCGATTGGGAGGACATCGCGCACGGTTCGGCGGCGCTGGCCGCCGGTGGCTACACGTGTTTCATCGACATGCCGCTCAACAACCTGCCGGTCACGACCACCGTCGAGGCGTTCGACCTCAAGCTCGGCGCGATGCAGCGCTCGGCGAAGATCGATTTCGGCTTGTGGGCAGGCCTAGTTCCCGGGAATCTCGACGAGCTCGCACCACTCGTGAGACGCGGGGCGATGGGCTTCAAGGCTTTCATGTGCCCGAGCGGCATCGATGAGTTTCCGATGTGCGATGAGCCGACCCTTCGCGAGGGGATGGATCGAATCGCCGAGCTCGACTCGATCGTCCTGGTCCATGCCGAGGATCCTCTGATGCTTGGGCAGCCGGCAGGTCCCACAGCCCATGAATTCGTCGAGTCGCGTCCCGGTGAGGCCGAAGTCTCGGCGATCACGAAGGCCATCGCGATCGCCAGGGAGACCGGGTGCCGACTCCACATCGTTCACCTGAGCACCGCCGCCGGCGCAGACGTCGTCGCCAAAGCGGTAACGGAGGGCATCGACGTCAGCGCCGAAACGTGTCCTCACTACATGCTCTATACGGAAGCAGATCTCGACCGTCTGGGCGGCTTGGGCAAGTGCGCGCCGCCATTGCGAAGCGATCGAGATCGGGAACGGATGTGGAGAATCGCGATGGTGGTCTCCGACCATTCACCGAGTTCGCCCGATCTCAAACGGGGTGACGACTTCCGTACGATTTGGGGAGGCATCTCGGGCTGCCAATCGACGCGTCAGCTGATCGCCGAGCGGCATGGCCCTGAAGGCGTCGCGTACACGACGTCCATACGCCCCGCGAATCGATTTGGCTTGGGGCAAAAGGGGGATGTCGCCGCGGGCATGGACGCTGACCTCTGGATAGTCGATCCGCAGTGGGAAGGCGTCGTTCGCAGGGAAGACCTCCTCTACAAGAACCCCTTCAGCGCGCACGAGGGCCAGAGGATCACCTGCCGCACGGTGCGGACCCTGGTCCGAGGCCGCGACTCGGGCCACGGACAGTTTGTGCGGCCTTCTCGACGACGCAGTCGCGGTTGAGGGCCGCACAACGATCGCGCCAAGAGTCATTCGCCCCGAATCCGAGCGCTGACCCCCGCGATCTCCCTCGCGATCTCGTCCTCGTCCGCGGTGGTCAGCCTTCCGCCGCGAACCACCGCGCGTCCGTTGACGACCACCGACTGAGCCCGCGCCGGCGGGGCCAGGGCGATGGCCGCGACCAGGTCCTTCACGCCCGCGTGCGCGAGGTCGTCGACGCGGAAGCAGGCGACGTCCGCGCACATGCCCGGCTCGAGCATTCCGCAGTCGTCCCGGCCGAGGCACTCGGCCCCTCCCTGCGTCGCGAGCCGCAACGCGCCGCGGGCGTCGAGCGCCGCCGGGGCCATCGCCGTCACGCGCGCCAGCAGCATCGCCTGGTGCGCCTCGACCGCGAGGTTCGCATCCTCGTTGCTCGCCGAGCCGTCCACGCCCAGCCCAACACGCGCGCCCGCGCGCACCAGGTCGCGCACCCGGCATATGCCGGCGCCGAGACGCATGTTGCTCGACGGGCAGTGTGCGATCCCCGTCTTGACCTCGGCCACGCGGTCCACCTCGGCGTCGTTCAGGTGAATGCCATGCGCGAACCACACGTCATCGCCCATCCACCCGAGGTCTTCCATCATCTCGACCGGCCGGCGCCCGAACGTCTCGATGCAAAACCGCTCCTCGTCGAGCGTCTCCGCGACGTGCGTGTGCAGGCGGACGCCGTGCTTCCGCGCGAGCGCGGCGGAGTCGCGCATCAGCTTCGGCGTGACCGAGAACGGCGAGCACGGAGCGACGACCACGCGGCACATCGAGCCCGGCTTCGGGTCGTGGAACCGGGCGATCATCGCCTCGGTGTGGGTGAGGATCGCCTCCTCCTTTTCGACGACGCTGTCCGGCGGCAAGCCGCCGCTGGATTCGCCGAGGGACATCGAGCCACGGCACGGATGGAAGCGGATGCCCAGCTCCCGCGCCGCCTCGACCAGCGCCTGGAAGATGCCGGGCCGGTTGTGCGGGAACACGTAGTGGTGGTCTGCTGACAGCGTGCAGCCGGACAAAAGCAGGCGGGCCATCGCGGCCCGCGCGGCGGCGCGCGCCGTCTCGGCGTCGATGCGCGCCCACACCGGATAAAGCGCGCGTAGCCACTCGAACAGCGTCCCGTCCGGAACGTATCCGCGCGTCGCCCACTGGTACATGTGGTCGTGCGCGTTGACCAGGCCCGGCATGGCCACGCAGTTGGGCTCATCGACCACCGTGTCGGCCTTCGGAGGCGTGCCCGAGCCGATCTCTGCGATGAATCCGTCGCGCGCCAGGATCCAACCGTTCGGGATCTCGCGCGTGCCGGTGTAGAGCAACCCGGCCCGAACTAGAAGCGTCACAGCGTTATGTCTTGAGGTCGAACTGGCACGCGATTGATCTCGCGCCCGGTCGCCGCCCGGATGGCGGCTACGATCGCCGGCCCAGACGAGATGGTCGGCGGCTCCCCCACTCCCTTGAGCCCGTACGGCGCGTGCGGGTCGCCTAGCTCGAGGATGTCCATCCGCACCGGCGGCATGTCGAGAATGGTCGGCAGCAGGTAGTCGGTGAAGGAAGCGTTGCGGATGACGCCGTCCTTGACCTGGATCTCCTCCATCACGGCAAGCCCGAGACCCTGCGCCGCACCGCCTTCCAGCTGCCCCTCGACAGCAAGCGGATTGATCGCCTTGCCCACGTCCTGCGCGGTCGCGAGCTCGACCACCTTGATCAGGCCCAGCTCGGTGTCGACGTCGACGACCGCGCGATGCGCCGCGAAGGCGAACTGCATGTGCGCCTCGGACTGACCGGTCTCCTCGTCGAGCGGCTGCGTCCTGCGCGGGCGGAACTCTCGCGTCTCCTCGATGACGGCGTCGCCGAGCAACGTCGCGAGCGAGATGATCTCCCCGCCTCTCGCGTCGACGACGGCGTCGCGCTCGATCCGCAACTCGCGAGCAGGATGAAGCTCGGATTCCGCGAGCTCGAGCACGCGCTTGCAAACGGCCTCGCATGCGGCCTTGACCGCGCCACCTGTGATGTAGGTTTGACGCGAGGCAGACGAAGATCCGGCGGAGCCGACGTTTGTGTCCGCCTCGAGCACCACGACGTCGCTCACCCCGAGCTCGGTGCCCGCCATCTGCGCAGCAACCATCACGACCCCTTGACCGACCTCTGCCGCGGCGGTGTGGACCTCGGCGCGTGGCCGGCCGTCAACGACCGAGAGCCGAACGCGCGCGGTCGAGTAGTCGTCGAACCCCTCGGAGTAACCGATGTTCTTGAAGCCGACGGCGTAGCCGACGCCCCGCTTCACGGCCTCGCCGTGGGTCGTGTTCGAGTGGCCGCCGGGCATCACGCCGGCCTCGCCCGGCAGCGGAAACTTCGTGACGCGCTCGAGCAGCTCGGCAACCGGCACCGGGCCGTCGATTGCCTGGCCCGTGATCATCCGGCTGCCGCTCTCCATGGCGTTGCGGATTCGCAGGTCAACGGGATCCATGCCCAGGGCGGCCGCCAGCTTGTCCATCTGCGCCTCGTGCGCGTAGCAGTTCTGCACCGACCCAAAGCCGCGCATCGCGCCACAGGGCGGATTGTTGGTGTAGACGACGATGCCATCGATCGTGGCGTTGGGGACGCGATACGGCCCGCAGGAGAAGCAGGTCGCGTTGGCGATGACCGCGGTCGAGCTCGACGCGTAGGCGCCGCCGTCGAGCAGGATCCGCGCCTTGACGTAGACGAGGTCGCCGTCCCTGGTCGCTCCGTGCTCGTACTTGAGCGTCCCGGGGTGGCGATGTACATGGCCGACGAACGACTCCGAGCGCGAGTAGGAAATCTTGACCGGCCGGCCGGTCTTCAACGCAAGCATGCAGGCATGCGCCTGCATCGACAGGTCCTCGCGCGAGCCGAAGGCGCCGCCGATGCCGGCCATGGTGAGCCGCACCATTTCCCTGGGCAAGGCCAGGACGGACGCGAGCTGCTGCTGGTCGATGTGCAGCCATTGCGTCGCGATCTGCAGATGCACGCCGCCGTCGGCGTCGGGAATCGCCAGCCCCGACTCGGGACCGAGCGGAGCCTGGTCCTGCATGCCGATCTCGTACTCGCCGGTGACGACGACGTCGGCGCGGGCGGACGGGTCGCCGTGCCGGATCTTGATGTGGCGCAGGACCGTGCCTTGCTCGGGATCGCTGACCGGCGGCAAAACCTCGTACTCGACGCGGATCTTCTGCGCCGCGCGCCGCGCCTGCTCCGGGTGATCGGCGGCGACCAGCGCCACGGCCTCGCCCCAGTAGCGAACGAAATCCTGGGCGAGCACCGGTTGGTCGGCGATCTCCAGGCCGTACAGCTTCTCGCCGGGGACGTCGTCGATCGTCAGCACAGCCTGCACGCCGGGCATCGATCGCGCCTCGGTTGCGTCGATGGCCAAGATCCGCGCGTAGGCGTGCGGGCTGCGCAAGGTCGCGCCCCACAGCATCCCGTCGGCGCGCAGGTCGGAGGAGTAGATGAAATCGCCGCGAACCTTTGCGGGCGCGTCGAACCTGCGGACGCTCTCCCCAACTTTCATCGGGCGGCCCGGTGCACCGCGTCGATGATCTTGGCGTAGCCGGTGCAGCGGCAGATGTTGCCGGCGAGCGCTTCGCGGATCTGCGCATCGTCGGGGTGCGGCACGCGCCGGAGAAGGTCGTGGGTGGCGACGATCAGGCCGGGCGTGCAGAACCCGCACTGCACAGCACCAGCCTCGACGAAAGCCTTCTGCACCCTGTCCGCGTCCGCGCCCTCGACCGTGACGACTTCGCGCTCGTTCGCCTGCCCGCCCAGCACTAGGCACGCACAGACAAGCTCGCCGTCGAGGTAGACCGAGCACGATCCACACTCGCCCTGCTCGCAGGCGTTCTTCGAGCCGTAGAGCCCGAAACGCTCGCGCAGCACGTAGAGCAGCGACTCGCCCTCCCAGACTCCGTCAGCCGAGCGACGCTCGCCGTTGACGATGCAGTCGACCTTCACGCGGCCGCCCAGGCCCAGTCCAGAGCCCGGCGTGCCATCACGCTCAGCGCGTGGCGGCGGTACGCCGCGGTCCCGCGGATGTCGTCGATCGGCTTCGCGGTCGCCGCGACGAGCTCCCCGAACCGGCGGGCCGTGGCGTCGCTCGGGCGGCTTCGGTTCTCCCAGTCCAGCTCCGCCTCAAGAAAGTTCTCTGCCTCCACGGCGCGCAGCGGAGTCGGGCCGGCCGACCCGATGCCGGTCCCGACGCGACGGCCCGCAAGGTCAAGCGCGAGGGCGAAAGAGCACACCGCGATCACCATCGCGTTGCGCGTCCCGACCTTCGAAAACTGCTGCGGTCCACGCGCAGGTTTGATCAGGAATGCCGCGATGAGCTCGTCGGGTCGCATCGCGTTCTTCTTCGGTCCGAGGAAGAACTCCCGCACCGCAACCCGTCGCGTGCCGCTTTTCGACGCCAGCTCGACGATCGCGTCGGATGCCAGGAGCGGTGGGTGTGCGTCCCCCGCGGGTGAGGCGGTGCCGAGGTTGCCGCCCACCGTTCCCCGGTTGCGAATCTGCGGCGATCCCACAGTGCGCGATGCGATCGCAAGGCCGGGCAGACGGTCACCCAGCTCGTTGATGATGCGCGTGTAGCTGACGCCGGCGCCGACGCGCAGCTCGCCGGCGTCTTCACCCCATTCCGTGAGCTCGCTCACGCGCGTGAGATCGAGAATCGTCGCGGGGCGCTTGTGGTCGAGGTTGATCTCGACCATCACGTCGGTGCCACCCCAGATCGGCGTCGCCTCCGGATGCGCTGCCTTCATCTCCACTGCCTCGTTCCAGGTCGAAGGCTGCAGGAAATCCATCACCAGGCCGGTCCGGGATCCGGCGCGCCCTCGCGAATCACCGTGCCCTCGATCAGGCCATACGGCCGGTCCGACGCGTAGAACACCTCGTTCGGGTTGGGCAGATCGAATGGCGAGAGGTCGACGAC
>DATEHC010000136.1:0-3991 GCA_035279785.1 Candidatus Dormiibacterota bacterium | reverse complement strand
GGCGCGCGGAGGCGCTGGGCGCGGGGGCGGCTGCGGCAGCCGCGATCGTCGACATCCTCGAGCAGGCGGGCCTGGCATGAGCGTCCTGCTCATCGACGATCACACCGAGCTGACGCTCCAGACCCTCACCGTTGCGCGGCGGTTCGGCGACGTCCGCAAGATCGCCCTCGACGCCTTCACCCCATTCGCTCCCGATGCGCTGGCGGCCGCGATCGTGCGACAGCAACCGTCAGCGGTGTTCGCAGCCGGAACCGAGCGGGGCAACGACGTGCTTGCGCGCGTCGCCGCGCGGATGAACCTTCCGTTTGCCGCGAACTGTGTCGCCGTCATGCCGGGCGATCCGGTCGAGCTGACCCGTCAGCGGTGGGGCGGCTCGCTGCTCGAGGTCGCGCGCCTGCACAGCGCAACGCCGATCATCAGCGTGGCCCCACACGCGGTCAGTCCGGCCAATCAGCCCTTGCCGGCCGAAATAACCCCGGATAGTCCGGACTATCCGGAGTTGGTGGTCCAGGTGAAGGACCACATCCAGCCGACCAATGGCGGCGTCTCCCTGGGCGAGGCGAAGGTGATAGTCAGCGGCGGTCGCGGGGTCGGCTCGAAGGAGGGATTCGCGATCCTCGAGGAGCTCGCTGATCTGCTCGGCGCCGCGGTCGGATGCTCGCGCGCGGTGACCAGCGCCGGCTGGCGGCCGCACTCCGACCAGGTCGGGCAGACCGGCACGAAGGTATCGCCCGAGGTCTACATCGCGTGCGGCATCTCGGGCGCAACGCAGCACATGGCGGGGTTGAAAGGAGCGAAGCGCATCGTCGCCATCAACTCGGACCCGCAGGCGCCGCTGATGCTCAACGCCGACTACACGGTCACCGGCGACCTGAAGGAGATCGTCCCCGCGATCTCGGCGGAGATCCGCAAACGCCGGCGGTAGCTCTCGGCCTCGCGCTCGTCGTGGCGCTTGCCCTTTTTGGGCGACGCGCGCTCCTCCTGTACCGACTCATCAGATCGGGCAAGCCTGTGCGGAGGTTTGACGACGTACCCGCGCGCGCCCGCGCCGAGGTCACCGACGTGCTCGGGCAGCGCAAGCTGCTCATGCGCCGGCTCCCCGGCCTGATGCATGCCGCGATCTTCTGGGGGTTCATCGTTCTCTTCCCCACGATCGTCATCGCGATGATCGGCGCGGTCGATCGTCGCGCCACTCTGCCGTGGCTCGGCGCGCAGGGCTGGTACGCGCTGCTGGTCGATGTGTTTGCACTCCTAGTCCTGCTCGGAGTGGTCACCGCGTTCGTGATCCGCAAGGTGGTCCGGCCGGCGCGGTTCAAGGGCAGCCATCGCGGCGACGCTGACCTGATCCTCGGTTGGATCGCCGGCATCGTGGTGACGCTGTTCCTGTGGCACTCGTCGCAGATCGCGATCGGGACAAACGACTACCCGGCGCGGTGGGCGCCGATCTCGAACGCTGTGTCACACCTGGTCGCGCCGGCGGCTCTGTGGCTCGAACGCGTCGCTGTGTGGGCGCACGTGTTGCTCATCCTTTCGTTCCTCGTCTACCTCCCGCGCTCCAAGCACCTGCACATCCTTGTTGCGGCGTTCAACGTGTACTTCGGACGAACGCGCGCGCGCGGCCGCCTCGAGCCGATCGATTTCCAGCAGCCCGAGGCCGATGTTCGCTTCGGAACCGCTCAACCGACAGACATGACCTGGAAGCAGATGCTCGACACGATGTCGTGCACCGAGTGCGGGCGGTGCCAGGACGTCTGCCCGGCCTACAACACGGGCAAGGCGCTGTCGCCGAAGCTCCTGATCATGGCCGAGCGCGATCACCTGCTCGGGGCCGGGCGCGCGCAGGGCGCACTAACTGACAAATCGACGACGTCGATCGTTCCCAACGCGGTGACGGATGACGTGGTGTGGGATTGCGTCACCTGCGGCGCGTGCGTGCAGGAGTGCCCGGTCGGCATCGAGCACATCGACCACATCGTCGACCTGCGCCGCAATCTCGTGATGGTGGAGTCGCGTTTTCCGGAAGAGGCGGGGACGATGCTGCGCGACGTCGACCGCTCCTCGAATCCTTGGGGCCGGCCGCAGTCGGACCGCACGCAGTGGGCGGAGGGGTTGGGGATACGCGTCCTGCAGCCCGGCGACCCGGCGCCGGACGTGCTGTTCTGGGTCGGCTGCGCCCCCGCATTCGACGAGCGCGCACGAAAGGCAGCAGTCTCGACTGCGAAGCTGCTTCAGTCGGCCGGCGTGGATTTCGCCATCCTCGGGCCGCGCGAGTCTTGCAACGGCGACCCCGCGCGGCGCATGGGCGACGAGTACACGTTCCAGCGCCTGGCGAACGAGAACGTGGCGACGCTGAACGATGCGGGCGTGAAGAAGATCATCACGACCTGCCCGCACTGCTTCAACACCCTGGGCAATGAGTACGCGGACTTCGGAGGACGCTACGAGGTCGTGCACCACACGGAGTTTCTGGCCGAGCTCGTGCGTGAGGGGAAATTGAAACCTGCGGCGAGCGACCGCCTCATCACCTACCACGACTCCTGCTACCTCGCGCGTCACAACGACGTGCGCTCACAACCGCGCGAGCTGGTGTCAGCGATCGGTCGCGCGGCGGAGATGCCGCGCAATCGCCAGCGCACGTTTTGCTGCGGTGCGGGCGGGGCGAGGATGTGGATGGAGGAGAAGCGGGGGCGGCCGATCAACCAGGAGCGTGTGCGCGAGGCTGCGTCAACCGGCGCGGAGACGCTCGCTGTCGCCTGCCCCTTCTGCACGGTGATGCTGGACGACGGAGTCCGCGAGACCGGAGCTAACCTGCAGGTCTTCGACCTCGCGACGCTGCTCCACGAGGCCGTGGAGAAGAGGCGGACGGCGGACCCCTGACGTCTTTCGATTAGCCGCGAGTGCCGGCGCTCGCGTTAATTCGGGTTCGCTGAAACCCGCGATCGCCGGCAGTCGATGGCTCCTAGCTTGGCTGGGCCGTCGTGAACAGAACCCGGTTATGGGAGGGGTCGACCGCCGCGTAGCCGCCCGCTTCCTCGGTCACCCGCACCTCGCCACGATCGAGACGGTTGAGGACGTCGTCGAGGTCGCGCTTTGCCGGCAGCTCGACGGTGAAGCGCCGCAGCCCCGCCGAGCCCGCGGGCGCGGGTCTGGCGCCGCGGCCGGCCCATTCGTTGAGGCCGAGATGGTGGTGATAGCCGCCGGCTGAGACGAAGCCCATGCCCGGCACGTGGCCCATCACGTCGAACCCGACGAGGTCGTGGTAGAAGCGCAGAGCTTCGTCGACGTCCGCGACGTGCAGGTGGACGTGGCCCATCTTGGTGGCGTCGGGCATGGGGGTGTCGAGCCGGTCGTCCTCGCGCAGGTGGCTGAACAGCTCCTCGAGGTCGATGGGGTCGCGCCCCGACCGTGGGTTGCCGTCCTTGTCCCGCGCGCCGAAGGTCCCGTTGGCCATGCCCATCGTGCCGTCCTCGGGCGACTCGGTGTAGATCTCGATGCCGTTGCCGTCGGGGTCCCAGAGGTAGTTGGCCTTGGTCATCACGTGGTCGGTCGGGGACTGGTCCCACCGCAGACGGGCCAGGCGGGCGATCACGCGGGCCAGCTCGCGTCGGTCGGGAACAAGGAGGGCGAGGTGGTACAGACCGGAGGTCCGCTGGACGACCGGGCGCTCAGCGTCGGGATGGAGCACGACCAGCTCCCGACCCGGCACGCCCATGCGGATCTTGTCGTCATCCGACGGAAGCTGCGTGAGTCCCACGAAGTCGCGGTAGAAGCGGAGGCCGCGGTCCCCGTCGGTGACGGCGATCTCGACCGCTCCCACGCCCGTCTTGGCGGCGATGGACCGCGTCTGCATCTGGTGATTCATACCCGGTGGAGACTCCACCTATTCAGCTCAGGCCGACGATGTCCCCCTGGTCGAGCTATGAAAGGCCGACGATCTCTCCCAGATCGTCGATGTCGATGGCCACCGCGTTCGGCGTGGTCGGCAGGCCCG
>DATEHC010000135.1:0-33553 GCA_035279785.1 Candidatus Dormiibacterota bacterium | reverse complement strand
CTCGCAGGCTTCGCCCTGGCCGGCGAGCCTTTCCCCGAGGACATCGCGGCCATCGTGCGGGAGGAGCTGAACGTGAAGGCCCTCACCTTTGGCGCGCCCGAGCCTCGGCTCGACACCGAGATCACCGAGGACCTGAAGATGGAGGGCTTCGCGCGCGAGGTCGTGCGCGTGATCCAGGACCGGCGTAAGAAGCTCGGCTTCAACGTCGAGGACCGGATCGACACGCGCTACGAGGCGGATGGCCTGCTCGCGCGAGCGATCGAGAAGTTCGCCGACTACATCAAGACCGAGACGCTTTCCGTTACCCTCGGGCCGGGGCGGGATGACGCCTACAACGGCGAGCAGCTGATGATCGAAGGAGAGCAGATCTGGATCGGACTCAAGCGACGCGCATAACGACCGGCCGCGTGCTGTTCTTCGGGGTCGCGCTCGCGGTGTTTTTGATCGACCGGATCACGAAGAGCATCGTCGCGGCGCAGGTCGCGTACGGCACCGAGGTGCCCGTAATCGGCAACCTGGTGGGGATCACGAACGTGCGCAACTCCGGCGCGGCGTTCGGATTCGCGCCGGCCGGGGCGACGCTGTTCCTCCTCGCCTCGATCATCGTCTCGATCGGGCTGGTCGTCTACGTGGTGCGGAATCCAGGCACGACCTGGAACGACGCGGTTCTGGGACTGATCCTCGGAGGGACGGTCGGCAACGGTTTCGACCGCGTCTTCTACGGGACGGTCACCGACTTCGTGAACGTCCATTTCTGGCCCGTCTTCAACATGGCCGACTCCGCGATCTCGATCGGAGTCGTGCTGCTGATCGCGACGTATCTCATACGCAAGCCCGCAAGCTGATCGCCTCGGCCGCCGCGCCGAGGCTCGACAGGTTCGTCGCTGAGAATTCCACCGACCTGAGCCGCGCGGCCGCGGCCCGCCTGATCAAAGGCCATCTCGTTCGCGTCAACGGCCTTCCCGCCGAACCCGCACGCCGCGTGAGCGCCGGCGACGTCGTCGAGATCGAGATCCCAGAGGCGTACGCGATCGCGACCGAACCCGAGAACATCCCGCTCGACGTCCTGTACGAGGACGAAGACCTTGCGGTCATCAACAAGCCCGCCGGGATGGTCGTGCATCCAGCGCCGGGGCACTACTCAGGCACGCTCGTGCATGCGCTTCTGGGACGCGGCGGGGAGTGGGCGGCCGCCGGAGGGGCGGCGCGGCCCGGAATCGTCCACCGGCTGGACAAGGGAACCTCGGGATTGATCGTGGTCGCGCGCAACGACGGCGCGCATCGCGCGCTCGCGGCGCAGCTCCGCGACCGAACGCTGAGCCGCACGTACCTCGCGATCGTGCGCGGTCGCGTCAAGGACGACGCCGGCGAGCTGGAGGGTCCGATCGGCCGCCATCCCCGCGACCGCAAGAGGATGGCGGTCGTTGCCGGCGGAAGGTTCGCGCGTACGCGCTACCGGGTCGTCGAGAGGAAAGGAACCCATACGCTGTTGCGCTGTGATCTCGACACTGGCCGCACGCATCAGATCCGCGTCCACCTCGCGGCCCTCGGCCATCCGGTGGCGGGCGACGGCGAGTACGGCGGCGCCGAGGCGGGGGCGACACGTCCGATGCTGCATGCGTGGCGCTTGCGCCTGCATCAGCCGCGGACCGGCGCTGAGATGAGCTTCGAGGCGCCGCCGCCGGCGGACTTCGACAGCTTCTGGACTCAGCTCGGGTGAGGCGCGGCCTCCTGATCGTGATCTCCGGGCCTTCCGGCGTCGGCAAGGACACCCTGATCCGGCGCCTGATCGAGCTCGATCCCAATCTCGTCTACTCGGTGTCGGGCACGACTCGCGCGCCACGCCCGGGCGAGACGCCTGGGCAGAACTACACGTTCCTGACGCGCGAGCAGTTCGAGCGGCTCGCCGCGGACGGCGCATTCCTCGAGCACGCGAGCTACAACGGACACCTCTACGGCACCTTCCACGAGCGAGTCGAGGACGCGCGAGACACGGGTCGGGACGTTGTGCTCAAGATCGACGTGCAGGGCGCCGAGCAGGTGAGACGCCTCATCCCGGACGGGATCTTCATCTTCGTGGTCGCGCCTTCCGCAAGCGAGCTCGAGCGCCGGCGGGTGGCGCGCGGGAGCGAGACCCAGAAGGACCTCGAGGCGCGCCGCCGGATCGCCGAGAAGGAGATGGGGGAGGCGGCGAAGTACGACCACGTCGTGACCAACGACGACGTCGACCGTGCGGTCGACGAGATCCTCGAGCTCATCCGCAAGGCTCGCGAGCGGCAAACTTAGCCAGCGATGCCACTCGACCAAACTCCAGTCCCAGAAGAACTGCGCGGTCTGCGCATCGCGCTGCTGATCAGCGGCGGCGTCGCCGCCTACAAGATCGTCGACCTCGCGTCGGCCCTGACGCAGGCGCAGTGCGACGTGCGGGTGGCGATGACATCGTCAGCGATGCGATTTGTTGGGCCATCAACCTTCCAGGGCGTTACGGGAAACCCTGTCCTGACCGGCCTGTGGCCCGGGGATGGAGCTGCCGAACCGCACGTTTTCCTGGGCGACTGGGCGCAGCTGATCCTGGTCGCGCCGGCGACGGCGAACGTCATCGGCCGCATCGCGGGTGGTCGATCGGACGACATCGTCACCGCGACCTTGCTCGCCGCGCGCTGCCCGGTGGTCGTCGCCCCTGCGATGAATGACGCGATGTGGATCAAGGACGCCGTGCAGGAAAACGTGTCTACCTTGCGCCGGCGTGGTTTCACGGTCGTCGAGCCCGAGAGCGGACGGCTGGCCAGTGGTCACGAAGGAGCCGGCCGCCTGGCCGGCGCGGCGGCAATCCTCAACGCGATGGTCCACGCGGTCAGATCGCGCTACGACTACGCTGGTCGCCGCGTCGTCGTGACCGCGGGTGGCACGCGCGAACCCATCGACCCCGTGCGCTTCATCAGCAACTATTCCAGCGGCAAGATGGGTTTTGCTCTCGCCGCGGCTGCCTCGGACCGCGGCGCGATGGTGACGCTGATCTCGACCGCCAACCATCCCGCGCACCACGGCATCGACGTGCAGCGCGTCGACACGGCCGCGGAGATGCTGGCCGAGCTTCGCTCGCAGCTGCGCGACACGGATCTGCTGCTGATGGCGGCGGCGATCGGCGATTTTCGCCCGGCGAAGACTCTCGATCACAAGATCCGCCGCGAAGACACGCCGCGTCTCACGCTCGACCTCGAACCGATACCGGACCTGGTCGCGTCGCTTGCGGGCGACGAGTCTCTCGCGCCCGTGTTTCGAATCGCCTTTGCCGCGGAAGACTCGGACCTCGACATGAAGGCGCTGGAAAAGATGAAACGCAAAGGCGTGCAGGGGATCGTGGCCAACGACATCTCGCGGCGCGACATCGGCTTTGGCAGCGACTACAACGCGGGGGTGCTATTGTTCGCCGACGGTTCTCGCCACGAGCTCGAGAAGGCGACGAAGCGTGAGATGTCCGACCGCATCCTGGACCTGGTGTTGCCCCGCCTGAAGAAGACGTAGGTGGCCCTCTACGCCGAGGTGGCCGTCGAGGCCGCACGCGGGATCGCCCGCGAGAGTTACACGTACGCCGTCCCCGAAGGGATGGACGTGGTGCCGGGACACCGAGTCACCGTGCCCTTCGGCCGGAGGAGCTCGTACGGATTCGTGGTCTCGCTCGGCACCGAAGCGCCGGAGGTCGAGACGAAGCCGATCGACACCGCGGGTGCCGAGCCGCTGTTGCTGCCGCACCAGGTCGAGCTCGCGCGACTCGTAGCCGACCACTACTGGGTGCCGCTGATCGAGTGCATCCGGGCGATGCTTCCACCGCGCGTGCGTGGCACTGGCTCGGCGGGGTCACGTGAGTCGACGCGCCAGCGTCGCCACAGTCGCCTGCTCGAGCTGGCGACGGCATCGATCGCTCACGAGTCGATCGAGCTGACCGAGGAACAAAGCGCAGCGGTCGACCGGATCATGGGCGCTCCCGTGACGCTGCTGCACGGTGTGATCGCGAGCGGCAAGACCGAGGTGTATCTCGCGGCCGCGGAGAGGGCGCTGGCGGAGGGTCTCCGCGTGCTGATCCTGGTGCCCGAGATCTCGTTGACCCCGCAGCTCGTCCAGCGTGTCCGCGCGCGGCTCGATGCACCTGTTGCCGTGCTGCACACGCAGCTGACCGAGCTCGAGCGCGCGCAGCAGTGGTGGCGGACGCGACGCGGCGAGGCGCAGGTGGTGCTTGGCAGCCGCTCCGCGGTTTTCGCGCCGATCGCCCGTCTCGGTCTGATCTGCCTCGACGAAGAGGGCTCGGCCACCTACAAACAGGACCGGACGCCGCGCTACGACGCCGAGTGGGTGGCGCGTCGCCTCGCCGAGGTCACCGGTGCGCGCCTCGTGATGGGCTCGGCCACGCCGAGCGTCGCCACGTACCACGAGGCGGACACGGGCCAGATCGCGCTGGCCACCGTCACGCATCGCATCCGCGGGCATGACGCTGAGGTGGAGCTCGTCGACATGCGCGACGAGGCGGCAACCGGAAACCGGCAGCCGCTCTCGCGCCGGCTCGTGGAGGTGGTGACGCGGACGCTGGAGAACGAGGAGCAGACGATCCTCTACCTCAACCGGCGCGGGCTTGCGACCTACGTGATGTGTCGCGACTGCGGCCGGTCGGTGCAGTGCCTCGGCTGCTCGGTCGCGCTTGTGCAGCACGCCGAAATAGACGGGCTTGTCTGCCACTACTGCGGCTATGCGCGGGCGATGCCGTCGGTGTGCGACCACTGCGGATCGCGCAACATCCGCGCGCTCGGTCTCGGCACGCAGCGGCTCGAAGGCATGGTCAAGAAACTGTGGCCCCAAGCTCGGGTGCTGCGCCTGGACAGCGATATCGCACGAGGGCCGGATTCGTACTTCCGCGTGTGGGAGGAGTTCAGCGAGCGTCGCGTGGACATCCTCGTGGGCACGCAGCTGGTGACTCGCGGTTTCGACCTGCCCGCGGTCACTTGCGTGGGCGTCGTCGACGCCGACCTGCCACTGCACTTTCCGGACTATCGGTCTGCCGAGAACACGTTCTCGCTCGTCGCGCAGGTGGCGGGCCGCGCCGGCCGTACGGGCCGTCCGTCACGCGTGATCGTGCAGACGAGCAATCCCGAGCACTACAGCCTGCGCTGCGCAGCGAGCAACGACTATGAGGGCTTCTATCGCGCCGAGCTGCCGGCGCGCCAGGCGTTCGTCTTCCCGCCCTTCGCCGAGCTCGCGGTGCTCACGCGGACCGATCGTGATGACGCAAAAGCCGCGGCCTCGGCGCGCGAGGCGGCGGAGTCCATCGCCGCGGGATTGCTGAGGGACGGCATCGACGGCATCCGCGTGATGGGCCCGTCGCCCGCTTTCATCCACCGCTTGCGGGGCGAGTACCGTTGGCAGGTCACGCTCAAGGGCGACCGCCTCGAGCGTGCGAAGCACCTGGCACCCCGAGGAAAGGATTGGAGTTACGACGTTGACCCGCTCAGTTGAAGAACGAAAGAAGGATGTGCTCGAGGCACTCGAGAAGCAGGGCCACTACTGGCTTTCGACAGCCGAGGTCGGAGGACGGCCGCACGTGATCGGCGTGTCCGGGTTGTGGGACGGAAGCCAGGTGATCATCACGACGCTGGGTACGAGCGTCACCGCGCGCAACATGGCGATGAATCCACTCGTGGTGCTCGCGTGGGGCGATCCGTCCGACGCGATCGTCATCCAGGCAGGGGTCATCGACAGCGTCGCGGTCGACGACTCGCACGGGATCGCCGACGACTGGAAGAAGGTCATGGGTTGGGAGCCTGACGAAGGTTGGATGTTCTACCGGCTTCGCCCGACGCGCATCCAGGCGTTCCGCGGCTACGACGAGATCCAGGGCCGGGACGTCATGATCCGCTCCCGCTGGGTCATCTAACCGGTCCGGATTAGGTTGGGTTTTCGCACCCCGCGGGTAAAATCGACCTCAGTGGTTCGCCAAATTCTCAGTTTCGAGCATCCGGTTCTGCGCGAGAAAGCAAAGAAGGTGACGCGTATCGACGCGTCCATCCAGCGCCTGCTCGACGACCTCGCGGAGACGATGCTCGACGCACCTGGAGCCGGGCTCGCCGCCAACCAGATCGGGGTCGCGCTGCGGGTGTGCGTCGTCAAGGGCGACGACAAGCAGATCTGGGGCCTTGTGAACCCGGAGATCGTCAAGAAGGACGGAGCCCAGATTGGCTACGAGGGCTGCCTCAGCTATCCCGGCTGGGTGGGTGAGGTAGAGCGCGCCGAAACGGTGGTGGTCAAAGGTCGCAACCGCCACGGCAAGGAGATACGCGTCAAGTCGTCCGGCTTCACCGCTCGTGCGTTCCAGCACGAGCTCGACCACCTCGACGGCGTCCTCTTCACCGACCGGCTCACGAGCCTCGACACCCTCCGACGCGTGGAGGAGCTCATGGGTGAGGAACGGGAAGAGGCAGTCGCCGCGGCCTCGGGATAACGGCGCTCTACCGCATCGTTTTCGCCGGAACCGCCGAGTTCGCCGTGCCGGCCCTGCGCGCCCTGCACGATGCCGGTCATACAGTCGAGCTGGTGGTGACGCAACCAGATCGGCCGGCCGGGCGAGGGATGAAGCTGGCGGCCGCGCCGGTGAAGGTTGCGGCGGAACAGATGGGCTTGCCGGTTTTTCAGCCGGAGAAGATTCGCGAGACTGAATCGGTCGAGCGATTGCGTTCTATCGCACCCGACTTCCTGATCGTCGTTGCGTATGGCCAGATCATTCCTCGCGCAGTGCTGGACATCCCCAAACTCGGCGCGATCAACGTGCACGCGTCCCTGCTCCCGCGCTGGCGTGGCGCCGCGCCTGTGGCCCGCGCGATCCTTGCCGGAGACATGGAGACTGGTGTGTCGATCATGAAGATGGACGAGCAGCTCGACCACGGATCGGTGCTCGCCGTGCGTGCGACACCCATCGAGGACGGCGAGGATGCGGCGCAGCTGACGCGACGCCTCGCCGGAATCGGCGCCCAGCTGCTCGTCGAGATACTCGCGAGCTTCGACGACACGCGCGCTGTCGAACAGGACCACGCGCGGGCAACGGTCGCTCCCAAGCTGAGCAAGACGGAGGGAGAGCTCGAGTGGTCGATGGATGCGGGCGAGATCGACCGGCGGGTGCGAGCGCTGCAGCCGTGGCCGGGAGCCACGCTGCCCACCGCGAAGGGGCGGATGAAGATCCTGCGTGGCCACGTCGAGGGCGACCGTTATGTGCCGGACATCGTGCAGCTGCCGGGCAAGAAGCCCGCGCCGGCAAGACAGGTGCTCGGCGATGCGCCGGGCGCGCGCAGGGCGCCATGAACAAGGTCGGGACGCAGAAGGACCTCGCGGTCAACCGCCGCGCTTATCACGACTACTTCATCGATGAGAAGTACGAAGCGGGCGTGATGCTGACCGGAACGGAGATCAAATCGGTGCGCAACGGCCGCGCAAACCTGCGCGACGGGTACGTGCGCATCGACGGCAACGAAGCGTGGCTCGAGAACGTGCACATCTCGCCTTACGCGCAGGGCAATGTGATGAACCAGGAGCCGGTGCGGCCGCGCAAGCTGCTGCTCCACCGCAAGGAGATCGCGAGCCTGATCGGGAAGGTCAAGCAGAAGGGCTACACGCTGATACCACTGCGGGTATACATCTCGCGGAACCACGCCAAGGTCGAGATCGGGCTGGCGCGCGGGAAGCGACAGTACGACAAGCGGGAGGCGATCGCCGAGCGCGACGCCAAGAGGGAGATAGAGAGGGCTATGCGGAGATGAAGGTGCTGTTCATCGCGGGGTTTGGCCCGATCGCGAGCGACAAGGAGGAATCGCGGCGCCTCTACGAGGATGCGCTGGGCATTGCATTCAAGAAGGAAGAAGGCGACTACCGCCACACCGAGGAGCTCAAAGGCGCCAACACGTTCGCGATCTGGCCGCTCGACCAGGCAGCGACGTCGTGCTTCGGATCGAGCGAATGGCCCGCGGACGTGTTGCGGCCTCAGGCGTGGCTCGAGTTCGATGTCGACGACGTCGCCTCGGCGACGCGCGAGATGGAGTCGCGAGGCTACAAGCTGCTCGTGTCGAACCGGACCGAGCCGTGGGGTCAGGTCGTGTCGCGGCTGATCAGTCCGGAAGGGCTACTGGTCGGCCTGACCATGACGCCCTGGATGCGACAGAAGGCTTAGGCCGGGCGATAGTCCGGACTATCGCCCGATCTTCGTCACTGGCATCGGTGGTTAGTCCGGACTATCGCGCTTGGACGAACGTTTAAGCGGCGAGGTTGATGCCGATCGCACGCAGCTTCTTGTTCAGCTGCTCGATCGCAAACTCCACGATCTCGCTCTCCGTGTGGCCGTAATCGGTGACGAAGCGCGGATCGGGCGGATCGAGCACGCCCGAGATCAGCGGCAAGCATTCGACCAGCGTGCGCTGGATGATCGGCGCGTAGCGCTCAGGGTTGTCGCGGACGGCCTCCTGCAGCAGCTTGATGCCGAAGCTCACGTGCCGTGACTCGTCGCGCGCAACTGCCGTGAAGCCACGGTAGAAGCCGCGATCGGTCAGACCCTGTTCGCGCATGGCCTCGAGCTCGAAGCGCTGACCGGTCAGCGCGATCGTGGCCTCGATGACGATGTGGTACAGCGTCACGCCCTCGACGAATGCGTCGAAGTCCTTGGGATTGTTGGCCAGGCGCTGGGCCGTGGCCGGCAATCGTTCGTAGAACAGGATGTTGTAGCCCTCGTTCGCCTCGGGTCGAATCTCCTTCATGAGCTGCGACATGTTGGCCGCGTCGGTCTGCGGCACTTCTCGCCACCACTTCTCGAAGAAAACGGTGTGCCGTGCCTCGTCGACCATCTGAGTAGAGAGAAAGATCTCGATCTCCGGCGTCGGCGCGGCCCACACGAACGGTGCAAGCGTGGCGGTGACGCGCTCCTCGCCGTTGAAGAAGAGGCGGTGCGACCACAGCGTCGCCTTTCGGTCGATATCGGTGGACTCGAGCCAGTCCCGCCGGTCGAGCGTGAAGTCGATATCGCTTACGGCCCACTGCTGGGCTTCCCAGCGCCTGTACAGGTCCATGTAGCTCGGCATTCGCTCGATGCCGCGGTCGATGAACGAGAGCACGTCATCAATGCGGATGTCGCCGAGCTCTTTCAGGCTCGCGCGCCCGATGCGATCGAGGTCGACGCTCATGACGCGTTCAAGTGTAGGGTCGGCGATACGTGGGTAAAATCAACGAGCACCAGAGTTCAGCTTCGTGGGGGCGTCCGGTCTCGACGGGGCAGTTGAGCTTCGGGATTGCGAGCCGAGAGCCGCGAGCGTTACAGCGCAGCGTTTACAAACGCCAAGAACAACACCGCTTTCGCCCTCGCTGCGTAAGCAGTAGAGACTGAAGCCCCGGGCCTTTGAGCCCGGGCGTCGCCTTCGGTCAATCCGGCGGACTGGAGAACGGCGTGACATAGACCGGATCGCCACCTCGGGGGCGCCACGGCCCCGAGGTGGGACACTCACCGCGGCTGGCTGAAGCGGATCCCGTCGGGAGGAGCCGCCAGGCGAGAACCAAAATCCTGGACACGCTCGTAGAGATCCCGGGGGACACTGCTTCGGACGCGGGTTCAACTCCCGCCGCCTCCACCAAGCCGACCTCGCGCCTACGATGGCGACGTGGCGAGGAACCCGTACGTCGCAATCGCTGTCGGCATCGTGATGCTCGTGATCTCGTTCCTGGTGCCGGGAGAGACGCGCGACCTGATCCTGCGAGTGGCGGGCGCGCTGGCCATCGTCCTCGGGGTCGGGATGTTTGTGATGGGGCGCCGCTGAGCGAAGGCTCAGCCGAGCCGCCTGGACAAAACCAGCCCCAGCCCGCCCGCTGCGGCCAAGCCGATGGCTGCGAATGATCCCCACAGCAGAAGCACATACGCGGACTGCTCGGCGCCGGCGGGCGCGCGCCCTGCGATGACGAAACCTCCCGGATACGACGCGACCACTATCCATGCGCGGACGCCGGGAGCCGGCTGCCACGTGACGATGTCCCGTCCGCTGCTGAGAGCCGACTCGAATACGCCTGCCGGCGGAAGGACCACGGTGCCCGAGAGGCTTGCAGACGACGCGAGGACCTGGCGCTGTGTGTCGGTGACGATCACGAACGGATCGTTGGACGTCGCGATGTCCACGCCTCGCGATGGAACCACCGCTGCGGGATTTGCGCCTCGTTGCAGCTGCGACAGGGCCGAGCGCGCCATCTCGATCTGCGGATGGTTCGCCGGCTGACCCCAGCTCAAGAACCCCAGCCCGGCCAGACCGGCCGTCGCCAGGATCGCAACCGCGGCCACCGGAGCGAACTTCATTTGATCTTCAAACGTGTCACGAGCAAATTTGGGTTCGCGCCAACGCACGAATCGCATGTTTTGGTCGTTTCGCGCGATTAATACATTGGAAGCGGGGGATGAGGTTGTACCACCCGACGCGACACGCGGCGGTGATCCTGCGGGACGGTTTCGGAGAGGACAGCGGCGCGTACCTGACCGCGAGCGACCGGAGCGGCGTCTGGCTCTTCGACAGGCCGGTCGACCGGCGAATGGGCGGAGGCGAGGACGCGCAGATGCTGGAGCTCGAGCTCCCGGACGCCATCGTGCTTCCGTTCGAGGCCGCCGGGAATTTTCCGTATCGCCAGTTCTTGATGCCGGCGGGACTGCTGAATCTCTATGGACCGCCACAGGTGCTCGAGGAGGCGCGCTAGGCTCAAGCGCTGATGCAGGTCAGCGAGGCCGACCTCGAACTGATCATCCAGGCACTCGAAGAAGCGTCGATGTGGCAGGACGCTCGTTCGCGGGTCATCGACACAGCGGCCCGTCGCAGCGCTCGGAAATTTCCAGGCCGCGCGTCCGATCCAGGCGCCGGGCGCGACGCCGACAGGCAGAAGGCGCGCGACTACGCGGCCCTTGCGGCCAAGCTCAAAGCGTTGCGTTCGGAATGAGCCGGCGCCCAAGTGGGTATGAGTGATTCATGAGCACAAGCTGGCATGACATGACGGTCAACCTCATGAACGAGGTTCGGACAAACCCCAACGGCGAAGTTACGAGCGGACCCTTCAAAGGCCGCCAGGTCCTGCTTCTCACCACCAAGGGGGCGAAGTCGGGCGAAGAGCGAACCACTCCCCTCGTCTACTCGTGGGAGGACGGCAAGCACGTGATCGTTGCGTCCAAGGGCGGCGCGCCGACGCATCCGTCCTGGTACCACAACCTCCGCACCCATCCGGTCGTGACCGTCGAGGCAGGCGGCGAGAAGTTCAAGGCCCACGCCAAGGTCATCGGCGACGAGGAGTACGAGCGGCTGTACAAGCAGCACGCCGACGAGAACCCGAGCTTCTGGGACTACCGGAAGAAGACCGATCGGAAGATCCCGGTGATCGTCCTGGAGCGGGTCGAGAAGGCCAGTTAAGCCGGATCAGGCCGCGGGCCGCGGGAGTAACCTTCGCGCGTGCCCGACCTGAGCCATTTCTGGCAGCGCCTGCTGCGCGCCACAGCCCTCGTGGTCGGCCTTGCCGTCGGCGTCGGTGTGACGGTGTTCGCGTACAGCAACACGGCCCCGGCAAACGTGGGCTGGGCCAATGTCCACTTCAACGCCGTACCCCTCTGGACCGTGGCGGTCGTCCCACTGGCGATCGCGCTCGCCGTCGGCGCCGTCTATCACTGGGTCAACAACTTGCACCATTTCACCGAGCACATGAAGCACCGCCGCCGCGTCAAGGAGCTCGAGGCCGAGCTGGCCTCGCTGCGCGGCCACCTCGACACTGCGCTCGGGATGCCCGACCACCATGCGCTGGGTTCGCCCGCGGCGGCCGAGCCGATCGCCGAGCCCGAGCCAGAGCCCGACAAGGTCGAGACGAAGCCGCTCGAGCCGGTCGCCTCCAACGGCGATAAGACCGCGGTCAAGAAAAAGGACCGGAAGCCGACCGCCGTACTGAGCGAAACTGAACCTGTGGCGGTCAAGGACTCGGAAGCGAAGCCGCAAGAAACCAAGGCCCAAGAAACGCCCGCCGAAGCCTGATGGACGAAGCGGAACGCAGTGGCATCGGCGAGCGCCGGCGCGCCGGCCGGTTGGTCGTCCCGTCAGAGCAGGCGCCGGCCGACCGGATGCTGCTCGAGCGGAGCGCGATCGAGGAGCTCAGCCACCACGCCGACCCGTGGCGCGTGCTGCGCATCCTCTCGGAGTTCGTCGAGGGCTTCGATGCGCTCAACGAGGTCGGGCCGGCGGTCACGGTGTTCGGATCGGCGCGGTCGCGGCCGAACGATCCCTATTACCTGGCCGGGCGCCGGCTGGGTGAGGCGCTGGCCAGGCGCGGATTCGCAGTCATCACGGGCGGCGGCCCCGGAATCATGGAGGCGGTCAACCGCGGATGCCACGAGGCGGGCGGGCTGTCCGTCGGCTGCAACATCGAGCTGCCGCACGAGCAGTCGTTGAACAAGTACGTCGACCTCGGCGTCGAGTTCCGCTACTTCTTCGTCCGCAAGAACATGTTCGTCAAATACGCGCGCGGCTTCGTGATCTTTCCCGGAGGTTTCGGCACGCTGGACGAGCTGTTCGAATCATTGACGCTCGCGCAGACCGGCAAGATCGAGCACTTCCCGATCGTCCTGTTTGGCTCGCCTTACTGGAGCGGATTGCTCGAATGGCTTCGCGACCATGTGCTGGCGGCCGGTGCGATCGCCCCCGATGACCTCAACCTGATGACCCTCACGGACGATCCCGAAGAGGCGGCCGAGATGGCGACCCGCCCGCTGCCGGTCCACGTGGATGAGCCGCGCGAGCAGACCGGCGAACCGAAGAGGGATCCGCAATAAGCGGGCCGCTCGACCTCTTCTTCCTGACCGACGGCGGTCAGAACGCCGACGCCATCGCAACGCGCATCGCCGCGTTCCTCGACGGCGCGCAGAAGTCGCTCGACGTGGCGATCTACGACCTGCGACTGGATCAATCGCCGGGCGCGACGGTGATGACGTCGTTTCAGTCGGCGGTGAAGCGCGGCGTCGCCGTGCGCTTGATCTTCAACCAGGACCACGCGCTCGCGATCCCCGAGCCTCCTCCTCCGGAGATCGACTGGGCTTTCGTCGACCAGCTCCGAAGCGCCGGGGTGCAGATCAAGCCCGTACCTGGGATCCCCGACCTCATGCACCACAAGTACGTCGTGCGCGACGGCGCGTCCGTGCTCACCGGTTCCACGAATTGGACCAACGACTCGTGGAATCGCGAGGAGAACGTGATCGTCACGGTGGAGTCCGAGGACGTCGCCCGTGACTACGCCCTCAACTTCGAGGGCCTGTGGGACAAACCGGTAGTGGCCCTCTCGGGCCGAATCTCATCGCCCTGGACGGAGCTTCCCGACGGCACGCGCGTCCGTCCCTATTTCTGCCCGGGGAGAAGCCTGAAGCTCGTCCACGCGATGTCGCGCTCGATCGGGTCTGCGGAAAGCCGCATCCGGATCTGCTCGCCAGTCATAACTTCCGGCCCGATTCTCGGCACCCTCGCCGAGGTCGTCGAGCAAAAAAAGATCGACATCGGCGGCGTCTACGATGCCACCCAGATGGACGAAGTGCAGCGCCAGTGGAGCACGCAGTCCGGCGCGGCGTGGAAGATCGCCGCATTCCACAGCATCGTCTCGGCCGTGCACTTCGGCGGCAAGCGTTCGACGCCTTACGCCAAGGGCTCGATCCATGACTTCATGCACGCGAAGATGCTGGTCGCGGACGACTACGTGTACGTCGGCAGCTTCAACCTCTCGCACAGCGGCGAGAGCAACGCCGAGAACGTGATCCAGGTGCAGAACCGCGCCGTCGCGGACATGTGCGCCGCGTACATCGACCAGGTCTCGGCCCGCTACGGCGGAACGCCCGTCAAGGTGATCTGACGAACCGGGCGCGCATTGCCTGGCTGGCGGCAGCCGCCGTCGCCCTTGTCGCGGTGGCAGTTCTCTGGAACGCGCCGAAGACCGTGACGCCGACGGGAACGCTGATCGTGGTCGCGGCCGGCAGAAGCGCCACGACCCTTCCGGCGACGCCGTTGACCATCCACCGCGCCGGAGGTTCCTGGTCGCACGTCGCGTCCATCGGCGGTGACGTGCCGGCCGCCCCCGATCAGGGTCAGCTGCTGGTAACCCAGGTGCAGGTCGGCGCGTACGACGCGGTCGGCGTGGGGAGCGCGGTGCAGCGCGTCTCGTTGAACGTCACGACGGGTCACGTCGAACCGTTGCTGCTCGGGATCGACTCCGGGCAGCTCATCGCGGGCGGGGCGTACACCGGCAACGACGACGTGAACATCGGGCTCGGCGAGCTCTCGGGCAAGTTTGCCGCCATGCCTCCTTTCTCGCTGGTCGATCAGCGCGGCGCGCGGGTCGACAACAGCACCATCGCGGGTCGCGACATGGTGGTGGCTGCCTTCCACACGACCTGCCACGAGACGTGCCCGCTGTACACGGCACTGTTTCTGCAGCTGGCGAAGCACCTTCCCGCGGCTGCTGGCTTGCTCGAGGTGACCACCGACCCGACGACCGACACGCCACCCGCGCTTGCGTCGTACGCGAAGCAGATTGGGGCGAGCTGGAACTTCGGGACGGGGACAGTCGACCAGCTTCAGAAGTTCTGGACGCCATTCGACGTCGAGCTGGCCGGCGGCGACACGCACACCTCGACCCTGGTCCTGATCGACCGGCATGGCTACATCCGCCTCGTCTATCGGGGCGTTCCGAAGGTCGGCAGCGACATCCCGAGCTCGGTGGTGACCCAGCTGAGCAGCCAGGGCCTGTACGAGCTCGGCTCCGGCGGCGACGGTTGGGGCGCCCCGGACGTGCTCCAGGCGCTGGCTACGATCACCGGCCCAGGAGACAGCTCCCAGACCGGAGGCGGAACGGCCGCGGCGTTCCGGTTGCTCGCCGACGACGGCTCGCGTGTCAGCCTCAGCGACCTGCAGGGCCGGCCGCTGGTGATCAACTTCTGGGCGAGCTACTGCCCCCCGTGCAAAACGGAGATGCCGCTGCTCGACCGCTCTGTGGGCGCGAACTCCGGCGCGCGACTGGTGCTCGTCGACGAAGGCGACAGCAGCCAGTCCACGCGCGCGTTCCTGGCGGGCCTCGGCATCCACCGGACGGCGCTGCTCGACTCCGACCTGAGCGTCGGGCACTCGTACGGCATCTTCATGCTGCCGATGACGATCTTCGTGCGGGCCGACGGTACGATCGATCGCCGCCAGGTGGGGCAGGTGGACCAGGGCGTGCTGGCGACAGAGCTGTCGAATTTGAGCAGCCGATAGACTCGTTCGGCAGTGCTCTCGATCCGGAATTTCCGCGTCCTCGCATTCACGACCGCGGCCTTTGCCTACCTGCAGATCGCTCTTGGCGGGGTGGTGCGGGTCACCAGCTCCGGCCTGGGATGCCCCGACTGGCCGCTGTGCCACGGGCGGCCCTATCCGCCGGCGGACATCCACTCGATCATCGAGTACTCGCATCGCTCGGTTGGCACAATCACCGGCATCCTCGTCATCGCCACGGTCGTGGTCGCGTGGATCGTGTTCCACAGGGTCCGCCCGCTCGTCGCAATCGTGGCCACCGGGTCGCTGATCGCCATCGCCGGGGAGGGAGGACTCGGTGCGGTGGTCGTGGCGCAGGAGCTGCAGCCGTGGCTGGTGCTCTTCCACCTGGCGCTGGCGATGCTCATCCTCGGCTGCCTGATCGCGACCGCGATTCTTTCTCTAACGCCTTCGGCGGGCGTCGCGACGGCGAGGCCGCTGGCGATCGCCGGCGCGGTCGCAACCTACGCCCTCTTGCTCACCGGTTCGACGGTCGTCGCGAGCAACGCCGACGCCGCCTGCCACTCGTGGCCCCTCTGCGGCGGCGGCTTCGCACTCGACTTCTCCGGCGCGAACGCGTTCACGATGCTCCACCGCGGCTCCGCGCTCGTGCTCGGCGCGCTCATCGTGTTCGTCGCGGTCAGGGCGATGCGTGATGCCTTGCTCAGACCCGCCGCGATGGCGACGCTGATCGTGCTCGCGCTTCAGGTGGCGGTCGGCGCGGGTGCGGCCGTGACGGACGCGGCGGCGTTCAACGGCCTCCACGTGGCGATCGCAACGCTGGTCTGGGCGGGCATGCTGGCGCTCGCGCTGCTGACGCTGCCACGACGCGACGCCGCCCCTGCGTTGTCGCGTTTCGCCGTCGACAAGAGGACGGCATGAGCGCGGTGACCACGCAGCCGCAGACTGCCGCCGGCGGTGCGACGCTTCGCGATTACCTCAGCCTTCTCAAGCTCAGGATCGTTGCGCTGCTCGACGCGACGGCCCTGGGCGTGATGCTGCCCGCCGCGCACGGACATCCACGACTGCAGGCTGTCGCCGGCGTCGTCGTCGGAATGACGCTTGCGGCGGGTGGCGCGCATGCGATCAACATGTGGTTCGACCGTGACATCGACGCGGTCATGAGCCGCACGCGGCTTCGGCCGCTGCCGGCCGGCCGCATCCCGCCGTGGCACGCCCTGGCGCTCGGACTTGCTCTCAACGTGCTGGCCTTTCTCGTGCTGTGGATGTTCGCCAACGTGCTCGCCGCGGCGCTTGCGCTGTTCGGGGCGGCGTTCTACGTGCTCGTGTACACGATGTGGTTGAAGCGATCGACGCCGCAGAACATCGTCATCGGCGGCGCCGCCGGTGCGATCCCGCCCCTTGTTGGCTGGGCAGCCGCCTCCGGTCGCCTGGATGTGACCGCGCTGTCCTTTTTCGCGGTGGTGCTTTTCTGGACGCCTCCGCATTTCTGGGCGCTTGCGCAGCTCATCAAGGCCGACTACGCGCGCGCGAACATTCCAATGCTGCCGGTGGTTGCCGGTGAGTTGGCCGCGAAGCGTCAGAGCGTCGCGTACGCGATCCTTACCGCCGTCGTGAGCCTCTTCCCCTTCTTCACGGGTGCCGCGGGCACCGTGTACCTCGCGGGCGCGGCGGTCCTCGGCATCGGCCTGGTGGGCATCTCCGTGCTCGACCTCGAGGGAAGGCGATGGACGCGGCGGGTCTTCGCCTACTCGCTCGTGTACCTGGCGCTCCTGTTCACGTTGTTTGCGGCCTCGCCGTACCTGCCATGAAGCTCGAGATCGTCCGGCTGCACCTCGCAACGATCGAGTCGCTCAACAACATCCCGGTGCACGGGTTCGTCATCAAGCACCCCAAGGCGGGGGCGATCATGGTCGACACCGGCATCGGTTGGGGCGACGACGACCTGATTCGCGAGTGGCGGGTCGTCAACCGGCGCATGGCCGACGCGATGGCGGAGCACGACCTCAGCCCGGCCGACGTGAAGATCGTGATCAACAGCCATCTCCACTTCGACCACTGCGGCCAGAACGCGGTCTTCAAGCACGCACCCTTCTACATCCAGCGCAGAGAGCTGGACGCCGCCCGGAAAGAGGGAGGAACAGCGGAGTGGTTCGACTTCGCCGGCGCTCGCTTCGAGCTGATCGACGGGGACGCTGAGATCGCGGAGGGCGTGCGCGTGGTCGCGACGCCGGGCCATACCACGGGGCACCAGTGCGTGTTCATCGACGGCGGCGACGGCGAGGCGGTGATGATCGGCGACGCCGCTTACACGACCGACATCTACCGCGACGTCGAGAACGCGGACCTGAGCCAATGGGCGGGCCAGGCCTCCGATCGCGAGGCTTGGGAGGCGTCCCTTCACCGTGTCCACTCGATGCACCCGCACACCGTCCACTTCTGCCACGACACCAAAGTCGTCACTCACGGGTGAGGTTCGGTCCGATCGTCGATGCGGTCTGGCTGCACGCCCACGTCCATGACCACGACGTTCGCGTGACCGACTTTCGCTGGTACCTCGCGAACCGCAACGGTCGCGAGGAGTACGAGCGCGGACACATTCCAGGTGCGGTCTTCGTCGACCTCGAGGCCGTCACGGGCAAGGAGGGTGGAGGCAGGCATCCGCTTCCGTCGCGGGAGCAGTTCGAGGAAGAGATGCGCCGGGCCGGCATCGGCGCCGAAACGCGCGTGGTCGTGTACGACGACGCGACCGCGGCGCCCACCGCATCACGCCTGTGGTTTCTGCTCGGGCTGTTCGGCCATCGGGCGCAGGCGGTTCTCGACGGCGGGCTGCAGGCATGGGGAGCACCGCTCTCGACCGCGGTTTCCGCGGTGGAACGCGGCAATTTCCACGCGACCGAGCCCGACCTTGCCCGCGTGCTCGATCACAAAGCGGTGGCCGGCGTGCGCGACGTGCCGGTGATAGATGCGCGCGCACGGGAGAGGTACCGCGGCGAGAAGGAGCCCATCGACCCGAAGGCCGGACACATCCCTGGAGCGCTCAACCTGCCCTACACGGACAACGTCACGGCGGAGGGAAGGTTCAAGGCACGCGACGAGCTGCGCCGGCAGTTCGAGAAGCTGGGCGCGGACAGGGGCGCGGTCTTCTACTGCGGATCCGGCGTGAACGCCACGCAGCAGCTGCTCGCGATGGAGATCGCCGGACTTTCGGACGCACGGCTGTACGCGGGGTCATGGAGCGACTGGTCGAACCGGGACCTGCCGGTGGCGACCGGGGAAGAACCCTAGTATTCGCCCATGATCCTGAAAGGAAAGAGAATTCTCATCGCCGGCATGTCGGACCGGCGAAGCATCGGTTTCAGCATCGCGCAGGAATGCCAGCGCGAAGGCGCGGAGATCCTGCTCACCAGCTTCGGCCGGATGATGAGCATCACGCAGATGACGGCAAAAAAGCTCGACCCGGTCCCCGAGATCCTCGAGATGGACGTGACCAAGCCGTCCGACATCGCGAGCGCATTCGAGGAGACGTCGAAGCGTTGGGACCGAGTCGACGGGCTCGTCCACTCCGTCGCATTTGCGCCGGCTGACGCGCTGGGTGGCCAATTCCTCAACACGCCATGGGAAAGCGTCGCCACCGCGGTGCAGGTGAGCGCCTTTTCCTTCAAGGAACTGGCACGCGGTTTTCTGCCCCTGATGAAGGACCACGGCGGCTCGCTGGTCACTCTCGATTTCGACAATTCCACGAACGCATGGCCGAAATACGACTGGATGGGCGTTTCTAAAGCAGCGTTGGAATCGGTGACTCGATATCTGGCGCGCGACCTCGGCCGTTACAAGATCCGCGTCAACGCGGTATGCGCGGGGCCGCTTGCGACCCTTGCCGCGAGCGGCATCCCAGGATTCAAAGATTTCGAAGAGGTGTGGGAAAAGCGAGCTCCGCTGGGTTGGAGTCTGCAGGATCGGTCGCCCGTCGGAAGGGCCGTCGCGGTGCTGCTGTCCGACTATCTGGACATGACGACCGGCGAGCTCGTGCACGTCGACGGCGGGTATCACGCGATGGGGACGGAGTTGCCGCCGGCCGACTGACCCAAGATGTTGTGTCCTCTTGGCGACAAGCGCGCAACATCGTGTTAGGCTCTTCCGAAATCCTGGCCTGGGCCGGGCCCGGGCCCGCCAAACGGGAGGAAAGCAGTTTGCGGGAGTGCCTGGTGATCTACGTGGACGCCGCGCTGGACAAGCATGGCCGGGCCGGATGTGGCCTGGCCGTTTTTGTTAGAGGGCGCGCCGTCTACACGGAATCGTTCGGCTTTTCGCACGCCGGCGGCTCGGCTCAGCTGGAGGCGCATGTCTGCGCGGGCGCCCTCGATCTGGCCGCGGCGCGGTGGCCGTACCACCGCGTGATCGTGCGGACGGATTGCGCTCCTGTCGTGCGAAGCCGAATGCCATCGAGCGACAGCTTTCGCACCGCGGTTCATGAAGTGCGCGAGCGATGCCGGCGTGGCTGGCGGGTCGTCCGTTATGTCAGCCGTAAAGCGAATCCCGCGCATGAACTAGCACGCGAAGGACTGAAGAGCCTCTCCAAGCAGCAGCTTCTCGCCGCCGCATAAATTCACTCCAAGCGAGCGCAGCTATGATTTTTGCTGCGCTCGTTTTCTATTCAAGCAGGGGAGTGAAAAATGGCACCTGAGGAAGCACAGCAAAATGCCCCGCGCAGACGCGGAAGACCACCCGGTTCCAAGAACAAGACATCGCGCAGCGGTGGCGGCGACCTCGTCGGTCAGCTCAACTCCATGGTGGCGGAACTCATCAAGAAGAACCGTCAGCTGCAGCGCCAGGTCGCGAATCTGACGGCGAAGGCCGAGAAGTCGGCCGCGGGCAAGAGCGTCGAGCGTGGGATCAAGACGCTGTCGCGTCGAGTCCAGCGCGCGCTGGGCCCCAAGAGCACGCGAGGGCGCGCGAAGAAGGCTGCGCCGGCGAACGGTCGCCGCAAGAGAGCGACTACGCGGCGGCGGCGAGCCGGCTAGAGCCGGAGGTAGGAGGCGCAGCCGAGAAACATCGCCGAGAGATTCGGCGATCCAGGTGGCCCAGATGCGGGTGAAGCTCCGAGCAGCGGAGCGAGTGCGTCTAAACGATGCATGAGCGAGCAGCGCAGGAGCTGAGCCCGCAGATGGGCCGCATTGGGCGCCGAAGATCCGGCGATGGCTTCTCCGGCTGCGCCTCTAGCCGAACCGCTCCATCTGTTTGGCGGTGCGGTAGGCGTCCACGATGCTGAAGAGCCAGAGCGCGCCGCCGCCCAGCTCCATGGGGACGCCCACCGCCGCCCCGATCACGCTCAGGTCGAGGTCGAACCCAAAGAACTGAAGGCCGCCGACGCCGACGAGGTAGGCGAGGCCTTTCATGTTGTGGCCGAGATAGAAGTGCCCCAGGCCCGGGACGACGGCCAGCGCAGCCGCGAGAAACGGGCTCTTGTGAACTCGTGGTGCGGGTCCGGTGTAACCGCCCTGAACCGGGCGCGTGTAGCCGCCGGAACCCGGCGCGCCGCACCCTGGACATGGCGCATTCGGATTCTTGAGCAACGCCCCGCATCGCCCGCACAGGACCTCGGCAGCCATCTCCTTCAGTCTGCCTCAAATGGTTATCCTCGAAACCGTGGATCTCGGCTTCACACCCGAAGAGGAAGCCTTCCGACACGAGGTCCGAACGTGGCTCGAGGCCAACCTTCCCGCAGGCTGGCGACAGGACGGCAAGGGCGGCTACCGGGATGAGGAAGACACCGAGCTGCAGCGCGATTGGCAGCGCAAGCTCTACGACGGCGGCTGGCTGAAGCTCGGCTGGCCCAAATCGGCGGGCGGGCGAGGCGCGACTCCCGTGATGCAGGCCATCTACCAGGAAGAGATGGCCATGGCCGGGGCGCCCGGCATCCTCGGCCGTCTCGGTGTGACATTGCTCGCTCCGACGCTGCTCGCCCACGGCTCCGACTGGCAGAAGGAGACGTACATCGAGAAGATCCTCAGCGGCGAGCTCATCTTCTGCCAGGGGTTCAGCGAGCCCGATGCCGGCAGCGACCTGGCAGGCCTGCGCACGAAGGCCGAACGCCGCGACGGCAAGTGGGTGCTGAGCGGCCAGAAGACCTGGTCAAGCGGCGCGCACTATTCGCAGAAAAGCTTCCTGCTGGCGCGCACCGATCCGAACGCCGAGCCGCACAAGGGAATCGGCTTTTTCCTTGTCGACATGGAGCAGCCGGGCGTCGAGGTTCGGCGCATCAAGCAGATGACAGGCGGCGGCGAGTTCTGCGAGATCTTTCTCTCTAACGCCGAGGTCGAAGAGCGCGACCTCGTCGGCGAGCCACAGGACGGCTGGAAGATAGCGATGACCGTGTTCGGCTTCGAGCGCGGGGGTCTCGCACAGGCGGCGAGGTTCGAACGAGCGGTCGCGGAGCTCGCGGCGCTGGCGCGCGACCGCGGCGCGGGCTCGGCTCCAACGACGCGTCAGAAGATTGCGCAGGCGCAGATCGAAGCTCATGTTTTTCGCCTGATCGGACTGCGCAACCTGACCAAGGCGCAGCACGGGCAGGCGCCGGGCGCGGAGGCGAGCGTGACCAAGCTCTTCTGGAGCGAGATGGACAAGCGGCTGCAGGAAGCGGCGATCGGCGTCGAGGGCATGTACGGCGCGCTCGCGCCCGAGTCGGAGATGGCGATCGAGGGCGGCCGCTGGCAGTACGGCTGGCTGTGGTCGCAGGCCGAGACCATCTACGCCGGATCGTCCGAGATCCAGCGCAATATCATCGCCGAGCGCGTGCTCGGCCTCCCGCGCGGACGATGACGATCACCATCGTCGACGCGATCGATCGCGTAAAGACGCGAATCGGCGTCGAGGGCCCGCCGGTGACCACAACCGTCGAGGCGGGACACTTGCGCCGATTTGTAGAGGCGATCGACGATCCCAACCCGCGATGGACGAAGGAGGCGCCCCCGACCTTCCTCGTCGCTCTTGCGCCGGCGGCGCTGCACATGACCGATGCCGAGGACTTCGGGAAGGGCTGGCTCAACGGCGGCAACCGTTTCGAATACTTTGCGCCGGTGATGGTCGGCGACCAGATCACCGCTCGGAGCCATGTCGCCGACGTCTACGACAAGGCCGGCGCGACGGGCAGCATGCTGTTCATCGTCTTCGAGACCGACTACAAGAATCAGCGCGGTGAGCTGGTCGCACGTCTGCGCGGGACGATCATCCGGCGGTGACATTTCGAGTTGGGCAGGAGCTGCCCGAGCTGGTCAAGAACCCGACGACGCGACAGCTCGTCCAGTACGCGGGCGCGCAGGGCGACTTCTACGAGATCCACTACGACCAGGAGTACGCGCGAAGCGTCGGGCTTCCGGGCGTGATCCTCCACGGACTCCTGAAGGCGGCTTTCCTCGGCCAGCTCGTCACGGACTGGATCGGCGACGAGGCCACGCTCAAGACGTTCGAGGTGAGCTATCGGGGCATCGACCAGCCCGGGCACCCGTACCGCTGCCGTGGAAAGGTCACGAAGGTCGACGGAAAGGACGTCGAGCTGGAGATCTGGGGCGAGGACCGCGCCGGCAAGCGCACGACCGTTGGCACCGCTACGGTCGAGCTTCACTGATGTTCTCCTGGTATCTGGTCCTGAAATTCATCCACATCGCGGCCGCGATCACCGCGGTCGGCGCGAATGTCACCTACGGCGTCTGGAACGCGCGGATCGCCTCCGATCCATCACACACGAGCTTCGTGCTCAAAGGCATCAAGTTCCTCGATGACCGCATCGCGAATCCCGCGTACGGCGTGCTTTTCATCACTGGTTTGATCATGGTCTTCGCCGGCCGCTGGGGCTTCGCGCTGTGGGTGATCGTTGCGATCGTCCTGTTCGTCGCCGTGGCGGCGATCGGCGGCGCCGTGTTCACGCCGCTGCTCCGGAATCAGATCAGGTTGGCGGACGCGGGCGACACGACCTCGGAGGAGTTCACGCGCCTCGCGAACAGGAGCCGCGTGATCGGTCCGCTGTTGGGACTGCTGGTGGTCCTGATCCTCGTGATGATGGTGTTCAAGCCGACCCTGTAGAGCCACAGCAGGGCGAGCACCGTCGAGTCGATCAAGCAGTAGCCTCCAGCCACGACCGAAGGCGGATTTCCCGACGCGATGTGCGTCCAGGGCGCGTTCGCCATCCAGGTCCAGTCACCGAACGACGTGCCGCAGATCTCGAGCTCCGCGACGATGACGAATACCCCCGCGAACACCGGCCATCGCGGTGACCGCAAGAGGAACCACGCGAGGACCGGCAGGAAGATCGCTCCCTGCACGTCGAGCCGTCCCGTGAATGCGGGGAATACCGTCAACCCCAGCGCCGCCCACGCACTCGCCACGGCGAGCACCGCGTAGGCGACCCTCCGGCCGTGGCGCTGGATGAACGGCGTCTGCACCGCCATCAGGCCGAAGAGGTAGACGATGCCGTGCCCGGCCGGGACGTACAGCGGCACGTTGTGCATCCGGTAGTGGTAGATGCCCCACACCAACGAGGCGAAGACCTCGTAGCCCGTCGCTATGACCACGCAGAGCCAGACCTGCACGCGCATGGCCGGCGCGGCCTTCAGCGACAGCAGGAGCAGCGCCGTGAAGCCGAGGAGCCCGAGCCCGTCCTGCTGCCACAGCGAGGTGACCCTGCTGTCCGCGTAAAGCCCGAGCGCCGTGAAGACCAAAACGTAGGCCTGGAGCCAGTAGGGCTCCAGGCCTTTAGCTATTCGTCTGATTACTTGATTGTGCCGCGTTCGTCGATGAGTCCGCCCTGGAGCGTCCATCCGGTGCCGTTCCAGGTGATGACTTGCTCCTGCATGATCGGGAAGTGGTCGGACCCGCTCGTCTTGACCTTGACCCCGGGAAGCAGGAAAGGATTCGTCTCGTTGAGTTGGGAGGCGGCGATGTTGATGACGTTCTGGCGCGTCATGTTGGTCCCTGCCTGCTTGAGCACGTCGACCATCGTGTATGCGACGGCCACACCGTAGATGTTGAATCCGTCATTGGCATTGCAGGTCGAGCAGTTGGCGATGACCTGCTTGTAAAGCTGCATGCCGGCGTCACTCGCCCACTGAGGGTCGGTCGGGTCCTTGATGTAGCCCACGCTGGTCACGTTCTTCAACGCAGCGCCAGCCTTGGACGCGATTCCCATGTACACCTGCGGGTTCGACACCGAGTTCAGGTAGATGTTCGCCGGAGTCCAACCGAGCTTGGTGATCGTGACCAGGGCCGGGATCGTGAAGCCGGGAGTGGTGAAGAGAAAGATCGTGTCGGCGCCGCTCGCCTTCAACTTCACGAGCTGGGCCGCGGTGCTGGCCGCCGTCACGTCGTAGCTCTCTTTGTCGACGATCATCGAAGCGCCAGTCGCGCCGAGTCCGTCTGTCAGGCCTTTCAGATAGTCCTGGCCGTAGTCGTCGTTCTGATAGAGGATGCCGATCTTCGCGCTGGGGTGGTTCTTCAAGACGTCCTTGGCGTAAATGCGCGCCTCACCCTGGTAAGGCGGCTGCCACCCGAGCGTGAACTTGTTGGAGCTGTAGTCCAGGTCAAACGTCGTCGCCCCGGTGGCCACGAACAGCTGCGGCACCTTCTTGGCGTTCAGGTAATCGCGGACAGAAGTCTGGGCCTGGGTGCCCAGGCCGCTGAACATCGCGAAAACCTGGTCCTGCTCGACCAGCTGCTTGGTCAGGGGCACGGTCTGGGCCGGGTTGTAGCCGTCGTCGAGGATCTTGAAGTTGATCGTTCGGCCGTTCACGCCACCCTTGCTGTTGATGTACGTGAAGTACGCGTTCTCGGCGTTGCCGATCGTTCCGTAGGCCTTGGCGGGGCCGGTCTGGGCGATCGTGTTGCCGAGCAAGATCGAGTTGCTGGTGACGCCGACATCGGTCGCCGTCGTGCCGGAGGGGGTCGATCCCCCGCAGGCGGCAAGGGTGATGAGGAACACGGCCATCCCAGCCACGCGAGCGGCGGTTCTTGACATAGAAAATCCTCCCGGCTTAATGGAAATGTATTTAAACAGTCTGAGGATCTGGCGGCATCTGTCCAGTCTCACGATCCTCCGCCCCGCGCAACCGTCGGCGGAGCGCCACGAAGCCGGACTGGATCAGCCCGACGATGCCGTTGCGGGCGAAAATCATGATCACGATCAGGACGACGCCATAGGAGACCGCCGGCCCGGCACTCTTGATGGTCGAGGCCACCTGTTGAGGGATCCAGGTCTGGCTGGGCACCCACTGGTTCGCTTCGATAGGTAGGAAATAGGCGAAGACCGCGCCGACCAGCGGCCCGGGGATGGACGCCAGGCCACCGACCACCGCGCCGACCAGGAGCTGGATCGAGAGCGAGACCGGGAAGGTGTCAGGGCTGATGAAACCGGTCGACAGTCCGAACAGCCCGCCCGCGATCCCGCCGTAGAACGCCGACAGGCCGAACGCCAGGGTCTTGAATCCCGCCACGTTTACGCCGGACGCGGCGGCCGCGACCTCGCCGTCGCGGACGGCCCGCATCGCCCGGCCGGGCCGGCGCCGGATCAGGTTCCAGGCCAACCAGAAGAGGACCCCCGCATACAGAAGGACGATGTAATAGATCCACTGGTCGCTCGTCATCGCCAGCCCGGTGACGGCCTGAAACGCGCTGGAGGCCAGCTGAGGCGGGTCGGGCTGGCTGAGGAGGATTCCCTGTACGCCGCCGGTCAACTGGGCCGGACGTTTGATCAGGCTCGGCGTGACCACTGCCAGCGCAAAGGTGGCAAGGGCCAGGTAAAGAGGTGAGAGGCGCAGGGCGGGGATGCCGAAAAGGAATCCGACGGCGCCCGTGATCAGCCCGGCGATGGGGATCGCGAGCATGTAGTCGACGTGGTAGCGGTGTGCGAGGATCGCCGCCGAGTACGCGCCGAGGGCCATGAACGCTCCATGTCCGAGCGAGAGCTGACCGCTGTAGCCGACGAGGATGTTCAGGCCCATGATCGCGATCGCCAGCACCAGCGCGGCCGCCCACTCACTCGCGAGGAAGCTGCTGACGACCGTGGGAAGGCCGACCAGAAAAAGAATGACGACCAGGACCAGCCAGTAACGCGGCGGCGCGCTGCGGATGCGGCTGATCACACGCGGCGCACGCTGGGCCGGCCGAACAGACCGTTGGGTTTCAGGATGAGGACCGCGACGATGATCGCGAGACCGACGGCCAGCTGAAGGTCACCGCCGACCCCCGGTATGTAAGCGCCGGCGAGGTTGATGGTGACGCCGACGATCAGGCCCCCGATGACAGCGCCCAGCGGGCTCTCGATGCCGCCGAGGACGGCCGCCGCGAAGGCGTAGATGATGATCGTCTGCATCATGTCGGGATCGAGCAGCAGGGTCGGCGCGACCATGATTCCCGACACCGCTCCGACGGCTGCCGCGAGTCCCCAGCCCAGGGCGAGCATCCAGCTGACGGGCACGCCGAGGAGGCGGGCCGCCTCCGGGTGATGGGCGGCGGCGCGCATCGTAAGCCCGACCGTCGTGCGCTGAAGGAGCAGGTAAACCGCCAGCAGAACCAGTCCCGAGACGGCGATGACCCCGAGGTCCTGGTAGCTCGCGCGCGCTCCGAGAAGGTCGATGGTCTGCGTCGAGAACGGGCTCGGGAACGAAGCCGGGGTGTAGCCGAACAGAGTACCCGCCAGCCCGTTGACCAGGGTGGCCAGCCCAAGCGTGATGATGACGAGCGTCAGCACCGGCGCGCGCTCGACCGGCTTGATCACGATCCGCTGCACCGCGATCCCGCCCGCGAACGCAATGGCGAGCGTCGCCGCGAACGCGATCCAGAAATTCATCCCGTGACCGATCAGCTCGTAAGCGATGAAGGTCGAGAACATCGCCATCTCACCCTGGGCGAAGTTGACCAGGCCCATGGCGTTGTAGATGAGCACGAGGGCGAGGGCGAGGCTTGCGAAGATCCCGCCGAAAGCAAGGCCGCTGACAACCAACTGGAGAAATTCCTGCACCGCGCTTAATACCCCAGATAGGAGCGCCGGACCGACTCATTGCCCTGGAGCTCTGCGCTGTTGCCCTGCAGGGCGACGTGGCCTACCTCGAGCACGTAAGCCTCGCTCGACAGTTCAAGCGCCAGCCTGGCGTTCTGCTCTACCAGCAAAACGGCCACCTTGCTCGTCGAGTTGATGGTGCGGATGATCTCGAAGATCGATCGCACGACGATCGGGGCGAGACCGAGCGAGGGTTCGTCTAGCAGCATCAGGCGGGGCTTCATGAGGAACGCGCGCGCCAGGGCGAGCATCTGCTGCTCGCCACCGGAGAGCGTGCTGGCCGAAAGTCGGCGGCGCTCCTTGAGTACGGGGAAATATTCGAAGACGCGGTCGTAGTCCTTCTTGACTTCAGTGCCGTCCGTGCGGCGATGCGACCCAAGCCTCAGGTTCTCGTCGACCGTCAGTTCGGTGCAGATGCCCCGGCCCTCGGGGACGTGCGCGATGCCCCGGCGCACGATCTCCTCGGTGGGCAACCGGCGGAGCGAACGGCCGCCGAAGCGGATGTCGCCGCCCCAGCGCACCGTGCTCGTGATGGAGCGCAGGGTCGTCGTCTTGCCCGCGCCATTGGGCCCGAGGAGCGAGACGATGCCGCCCTCCGGCACCTGCAGCGAGACCTGGTGGAGGACCGAAGTCGACCCATAGCCCGCGCTGACGTTGTCGAGCTCGAGCAGGGCCACCTTATGTCGCCGCGCCCAGGTAGGCCTCGATCACCGCCGGGTTGCGCTGCACCTCGGCCGGCGCGCCCTCGGCGATCTTCTTGCCGAAGTCCAGCACGACCACCCGGTCGGAGATCCCCATCACGAACGCCATGTGGTGCTCGACCAACAACATCGTCGTCTCGAGCTCGGTGTGGATCCGGCGCAGCAGGCGGGCCATCGCGTCGACCTCTTCGTGGCTGATGCCGCCCGCAGGCTCGTCGAGGAGGACGAGGCGTGGTCGGGACACCAGCGCGCGAGCGAGCTCGACGCGCTTCTGCACGCCGAAGGGAAGGATCGCCACGGGTCGCAACGCATCACGCCCAAGGCCGACGAAGTCGATCATCTCGAGGGCGCGCTTGCGGGCCTGCGACTCGGCCCTGACCGCACCGGGCAGCGGCACCGAGGCCTGCAGCCATCCGCTCCGCGTCTTGATGTGATCGCCGACAAGCACGTTGTCCAGCACGGTCATCGAGCGGAAGAGCGCCACGTTCTGGAACGTGCGCGCAAGGCCGTGACCTATGACCTGGTGCGGCCGGAACGACTGCGCCGCCGTGCCGTCGATCAGAACCGTGCCGCTGCTCGGGCGGTACACGCGCGTGATCACGTTGAAAAGGGTGGTCTTGCCGGCGCCGTTGGGTCCGATCAACGCGACGACCTCGCCCTCGCCGACGGCGAAGGAAACGTGGTCGAGGGCGACGACACCACCGAAGCGGACGCTCAGGTCCTTGACTTCGAGAAGCGCTGTCACTCCGCCGAATACTAAGTTCGGCCGACTTGCCTGGCCACTAGTCGTCTGGCTTGGGGTACTCAGCGACGAGTGAGGAAAGCGGCGCTGCCCTCCACTATCAAGATATAGCCCACCCCGGGGCTTGCGACAAGCCCCATGTCGTGCGCCAGAATTGCCCGCCTGATGAACGAGCGTGCCGTGGTGATCGCCGGAGGCGGACCGACCGGGCTGATGCTGGCCGGAGAGCTGGCGCTGGCGGGAATCGACGTCGCGATCGTCGAGCGTCGCGTCAACCAGGATCTCGTCGGCTCGCGGTCTCGCGGCCTGCAGTCGCGCACGATCGAGGTCCTCGACATGCGCGGAATCGCCGACCGGTTCCTGTCGGCCGGATACACCGCGCAGGTCGTCGGCTTCGGCATGAACCGGCTGGACATCAGCGACTTTCCGACGCGGCATCCCTACGGCCTCGCGCTGTCGCAGAGCGAGTTCGAGCGAATCCTCGCCGGCTGGATCGAAGAGCTCCCAGTGAAGGTCTATCGCGGGCGCGAGGTGACCGGCTTCACGCAGAGCGCCGACAGCGTGGACGTGCGGCTGTCGGACGGCGAGTCCTTTCGAGCGCAGTATCTCGTGGGCTGCGACGGAGGACGCAGTGTCGTGCGCAAGGCCGCCGGCATCGAGTTCGCGGGTTGGGACCCGACGATGAGCTGGCTCATCGCCGAGGTCGAGATGGACGAGGAGCCTCCGCTGGGCTTTCGCAACGACGCGATCGGAATCCACGCGATGAGCCGGGTGGACGACGGGGCAGTGGGGATCGTGCTGACCGAGAAGGAGGTTCGCTCCGGTGCCGAGCCCACGCTTGACGATCTACGGGCTGCTCTTGTCACGGTCTACGGCACGGATTTCGGCGCCCACAACCCGAGGTTCATCTCGAGATTCACCGACATGACGCGGCAGGCCGCGGCGTATCGCGCCGGGCGCGTGCTGGTGGCCGGCGACGCCGCGCACGTCCATCCGCCGATGGGCGGCCAGGGCATCAGCCTCGGTGTGCAAGATGCGGTGAACCTTGGATGGAAGCTGGCTCAGGTCGTGCGCGGGACCTCGCGCGACGGGCTCCTCGACACGTACCACGCGGAACGCCACCCCGTCGGCGCCCGCGTGCTCCGCATCACGATGGCGGAGGTCGCGCTGCGCCGCCGTGACGACCGGACGAAGGCTCTCGGGGAGATCGTGTCCGAGCTCCTTGCCCTGGACGAGTCGCGACGGCGGATGGCGGCGGAGCTGTCGGGGCTCGGCGTGCACTACGACCTTGGCCCGGGACATCCCCTCCTTGGCAGGCGCATGCCCGACCTCGACCTCGTCACGCTCGATGGGCCGGTTCGCATGTTCACGCTGCTGCACCAGGCCCGCCCGGTGCTGGTCAACCTCGGAAAGCCGGGCGGCATCGACTCCGGGCCCTGGACAAATCGTGTTCAGCTCGTCGACGGTTCTTACGACGGAAGCTGGGAGCTACCCGCGATCGGAAAGGTCGATGCTCCGGCGGCCGTCCTGGTTCGCCCGGACGGCTACGTGGCGTGGGTCGGCGACGGCACCTCGACCGGGCTTACGAATGCCCTCACCACCTGGTTCGGACCCGCCTAGTCGCGCGGTTCGGGTGCGTCGGTCGAATCGTCGGACGGAGGCTCGGGAAATCCCCAGTCGCCCGAGCCTGTGCCCCATTCCACCGGCGGACCCCACTCGACGCCGGTGATCTGCGCCTCCTCTGGGGGAGCTGTGGGAGCCGCCGCCGGTTGCGGCGCCGGTGCCACATGGGTCGGTCCCACGTCCCACGCCGAGGGCTCGGTCGCTGCGGGCGCGGAGGACGGCGGAGCGCCGAAACCCGCCGAATAGTCGGGCCGCATCGCGCGATGCACAACCGCCGCGGACGAGGGGAACGCGACCTGTCGCGGACGACGGATCAGAGTGAAGACCCAGAAGGCGAGCGCGAGGCCGATCGCGGCCGCGCCCGCTATGGGCAGGAAGACGAAGGGCGGCTTGGAGATGATGTCGAATCCGTTGAGGGTCGCGGCGACCGGAGATGAGGTCGGGGTGGCGGTGACCGTGACCGTCGGCGTGGGGGAGGGCGACTCGGTTGGGGTGGGTGAGGGCGAGGGCGATGTCTGCGGTGCCTGCAAGGTGAAGTTCGCGCACGGATTGGGCGCGACGCTCGCGCAGAGGTGGTGGACGCCGGCCGGATCGCCAGCGAAAGGCTTGACCCGCGTGTTGAAGCTGCCGTTGGCGTCGGCCGTCGCCGATCCGGCGACGTGGTTGCCGGTGTCCCAGTAGAGGGTCACCTGCTGGTTGGGCAGGAACTGGCCGCCGCTCACATTGATGACCGTGTTGGCGTCGCCCGCGCTGACGTCGAGCGAGATGAACGCGTTCACGGGGGTGGGTGTCGGGCTTGGTGAGGGTGACGGGCTGGGCGAGGCGGCCGGCGATGGGCTTGCGGTCGGAGTTGGGGTTGTCGTGGTAGCCGTCGCGAGGAGCCAGATAGGCGCGAGAACGACCAGGGCTCGGAGAAACCGCATGAAGGGCCGGAACGATACCAGATGCGTTTCGGTTACACCGGCGGCCAGGGGATGGACCACGCAGAGGCCGGCTCGGGGAACCGCCAGCTCGGATCCAGGACAGCCCGCACCCGCCGCTTGAGGACGCGCAGCTCGGCGGCGGTGATGAGGCCCTCCATCGTGTTCCCGAGCGATCCGCGCTCGAGCTCCACGAGGGCGTGCTCCACGTCCCCGCACAGCTCGGCGGGCAACCTCTTCCCCGAGAAGTCCCAGATCACGGTCCGCAGCTTGTCGTCGGTGTGGAAGGTGAGACCGTGGTCGATCACCCAGACCTTGTCGGTCGAGTCGAACAGGCAATGGCCCGATTTGCGGTCGGCATTGTTGGCGATCACGTCGAACAGGGCGACGCGGAGCCAGACGTCTTCGTGTGCGGCGTTCTGGCCGAGAAAGTGGCGGCGGTCCGCGTCGATGAAAAGCTGCAGCGCGCCGACGCCGTGCGGCGCCTTCTCGCGGACGACGGTCGGCGGGACGTTGGGCCAGCCAAGCACCTTGCTCAGCTCGTACGCGGCGACCTCGCGACGATAGAGCGAGCCGGCCTCGAAATCCCACAAAGGCGACTCGCCCCGCGCCGGCTTGTACACCGCTTGCAGCCCGTCGGGCGGGTGTGGCCCGAGTCGCGTGAGGAACGTGTAGTTCGAGGCCCCGTGGAGGATCCCAAGGATCTTGAAGTTGGGCAGCGTCGCGAGCAGCTGCTCCGGGTTGGCCTTAGAAGATCGGCCGCGCGCCATTCATGACAGGGCAGGGGTGGTCGGAGGGATCCATGGGCAGGCCGCAGCGCGGGCAGAGCGGACGCCCCGCCGACAGCACCGATTCGGCCTGCCTGGAGAACGCGGCTACCTGGTCCGGGCTCAGCCAGAATCGCACGCTGGGCGCGTCACTGGCCTCGGTCTCCTCGGTCGACTCGCCCACCGCCGCCTGGCTGGCGACCAGCACGAACATGCGGCGTGCCTCGTGGTAGCCCAGTCCCATCTCGCCGATCTGCCACTCGGGCTCGCCGGGAGAGTCGCCGCCGCCCGTGACGGTAGCCTGAGGCGCCTCTATCCGTTGCGCTTCGAGCATCTGGTGCAGGCGAACGACCAGGGCCTGGATCTGCGATTTTTCGCAGCCAAGGGTCATGGTCCGGCCCGATCCCGATGCGAGGAGAAAGAAGCGGCGCTGGCCGGGCTCACCGACGGCCGCGACGGCGATGCGGTCGACAGGGTCGAGCTCGTAGATCGCCACGTCTAAAGGGTAGGGCCCTTTACCGGATGGTCCGGACCATCCGGGGTCGAACGTCGCTGGGCCCGGATAGTCGCGACTATCCGATACGGGTTCGGGGGCCGAAGTTGGTTTGGTGGCCGGAGATGCGTGGAAGAAGAACAAACGTATTCACTTCGAATCTCAAATCCATCCCACCTGGAGGACTAGCGACACATGCCTAAGACCGTAGGAATCGACCTGGGGACGACCAACTCGGTCATCGCCGTCATGGAAGGCGGCGAGCCCGTGGTCATCCCCAACTCCGAAGGTTCGCGCACGACTCCCTCCGTGGTCGCTTTCACCAAGTCCGGTGAGCGGCTGGTGGGCACGCTGGCTCGCCGCCAGGCGGCGGTCAACCCTGAGAACACCGTCTACTCGATCAAGCGGTTCATGGGCCGCAAGGTCAGTGAGGTCGACTCGGAGCGCAAGATCGTGCCCTACCAGGTCAAGCCCGGCAAGGACGACCGCGCCGTGGTGTTCATCCCCAACGCGAACAAGGAATTCACCCCCGAAGAGATCTCGGCCATGATCCTTCAGAAGCTGAAGGCGGATGCCGAGGCTTACCTGGGCGAGAAGGTGACCGACGCGGTCATCACCGTCCCCGCTTACTTCAACGACTCGCAGCGACAGGCGACCAAGAACGCCGGGCAGATCGCGGGTCTCAACGTGCTGCGCATCATCAACGAGCCGACCGCCGCCTCCCTGGCCTACGGGCTGGAGAAGAAGGCCAACGAGACGATCCTCGTCTTCGACCTCGGCGGTGGCACCTTCGACGTGTCGGTGCTCGACGTCGGTGACGGAGTGTTCGAGGTCAAGTCCACCAACGGTGACACCCACCTCGGTGGCGACGACTACGACCGCCGCGTCGTGGACTGGCTCGCGGACGAGTTCAAGAAGCAGAACGGCATCGACCTGAAGACCGA
>DATEHC010000134.1:0-24091 GCA_035279785.1 Candidatus Dormiibacterota bacterium | reverse complement strand
TGGCTCTGATGACGACTACGTAGACCCTCGCCGGCTCTCCGTCGTCATCGACCGCCTCCAGGCAAAGCTCTGCCGCGTGGTGCATCGCGCTCAGGAGCGCGGCGATCACCTGGTCACCGGTCAGACCCCGACGTCATTTGTCGCCGCCTCGTGCCAGATGTCACGGACCTCGGCGGCGGATCGGCTCTGCGTCGGCGAGCAGCTGACGTCACTGCCTCGAATCGGCGAGGCCCTCGCGCGCGGCGAGATCGGTTACCAGGCCGCATCGGTGATCTGCCACCTGAGCGAGCAGCTCGGCGAAAAGCGGGAGCTGATCGACGAGGAGGCATGGGTCGGTTTCGGACAGCGCTTCTCGATCAAAGACCTCCGCTATCTGGCGATGCATGCGCGGCAGCAGTGGGACCCCGAAGGGCTCGAGCGCGATGACGAAGAGGACTACGAGAACCGCTACTTGCACCTCAGTCCGTTGGGCAGAATGTGGAGGCTCGATGGTGTCCTCGACCCCGAGGCCGGCGCTGCGCTGCGGTCCGCAATCGACGCGCTGAGCGAGCGCGGTGGCTCTGGCGACCAGCGCTCACCGAAGCAGCGCCGCGCCGACGCGTTGGGCGCGATCGTGCATCGGGCTTTGAACCGCGGCACGCTGCCCCGGCGCAACGGCGCGAGGCCGCACCTGTTGGTGCACACGACGGTCGAAGGATTGAAAGGCGGGCCGGGCTCGACGCTCGACGACGGCACGCCGATCGGCGCGAAGACGGTCCAGCGGTTGGCCTGCGATGGCACCCTCAGCCGCGTCGTCAAGGCCGGTTCGGTTGTCGTCGACGTCGGCCGGGCGACGCGCGCCGTCTCGCCCGCGCAGTGGCGAGCGCTGAAGTCGCGCCACGCCACGTGCTCCTTTCCCGGGTGCGACATGCCGATCGGCTGGACGAGCCCGCACCACGTCGAGTTCTGGGCTCGCGGTGGCAAGACCGAGCTCGCGAACCTGGTTCCGCTCTGCTACCGCCACCACCGCGATGTGCACGAAGGCGGCTGGCAGGTGATCCGATTCGAGGGAGGCTTCGAGTTCGTTCCGCCGGCCCTCCACAAACTCTGGGAAGGCGCCGAGCCGAGGCGTTGGGGAGAGCGGGCGGCCTAGACTCGGGATTAATAGACCGACTGTCGGTCGGTTATACTCCAGGCATGGCGCGAACCCTGAATCCGGCGGTTCATCTCGTGCGGCGCGAGGCGTTCGTGGACGCGGCGCTGCGGCTCACGCAGGCCAAGGGCTACGAGCAGATGAGCATCCAGGAGGTGCTCGACGCCGTCGACGCGTCCCGTGGCGCCTTCTATCACTACTTCGACTCCAAGCAGGCGCTGCTCGAGGCGATGGTGGATCGAATAGCGGATGTGGCGCTGACGCAGGTCGAGCCGATAGTCGCGGATCCCACCCTGCCCGCGATCCCGAAGCTGGAGCGCTTCTTCGGCGGGATCGCGCAGTTCAAGACGGACCGCAAGGCGCTGATGCTCGAGTTCATCAAGGTCTGGACGTCCGACCACAACGCGCTGATGCGAGAGAAGGTCCGCAGAACGATGGTGGGTCGGGTGGCGAAGATCCTGGCCCGCATCGTCGAGCAGGGGATCGCCGAGGAGGTCTTCGCGATCGACTCGCCCGGCGAGACGGCCGCGATCCTGATGATGCTGATGAGCGGATTTCAGGACACCGCCACAGACCTATACCTCGCACGCCAGGCGAACACCATCTCGTTCGCCGCGGCGGAGAAGACGATGGCGACCTTCGCGCACGCATTCGAACGCATCCTCGGGGCGCGTAAGGGATCGATTCATCCGGTTGACGACAAGACTCTCGTCGAGTGGTTTGGCTAGAGGAGGCGACATGGCCGCAATGATCGAGGTCGACAAGCTCACCAAGAGCTACGGCAGCAAGCGAGGAATCATCGACGTCACTTTCGACGTCGGCGAGGGCGAAGTCTTCGGCTTTCTCGGCCCCAACGGCGCCGGCAAGACGACGACCATCCGCGTCCTGATGGCGCTCCTCCGCGCCACGAGCGGCAGCGCGAAGATCGCCGGCCTCGACGTCTGGGAGAAATCGGTGGACGTCAAGAAGATCATCGGTTACGTGCCGGGTGAGCCATCGCTCGACAACAACCTCACCGGCGGTCAGATCCTCGAGTACTTCGCCAATCTGCGCGGCGGTGTCGACAAGGCGTACCTCAAGTCGCTGATCGACAGGTTCGACCTCGACACCGGCCGCAAGTTTCGTCAGTACTCGACCGGCAACAAACGAAAGGTCGTGCTCATCCAGGCGTTCATGCACAAGCCGCGCGTGCTCATCCTCGACGAGCCGACCAGCGGTCTCGACCCCCTCAACCAGCAGGAGTTCGACGCCATGGTGGACGAGGCGCGGCAAGAGGGCCGGACGGTGTTCCTCTCTTCGCACGTGCTGAGCGAGGTCGAGAAGACATGCACGCGCGTGGGCATCATCCGCGAAGGCCGGATCGTCCGCGTCGGCGGCGTCGCCGAGCTGAAGGACATCAAGCGCTACGAGATCACGATCCATTTCGCCCAGCCGGTTGCTTCGGACGAGTTCGCGCGGCTCGACGGCGTGACGAAGGTCGACAAGCTCAACGAGACCTCGGTCCGCATCGCCATGCAGGGTTCCGCCGACGCCGTCATCAAGGCGGCGGCTCGCTATCCGGTGGTGTCGCTGACCAGCTACGAGCCCAGCCTCGAGGACATCTTCCTGCGTTACTACGAGGGCGACGGGGTTGCGTCGAAGGAGGCCGCCGGTGTTCTTTAGGACGGTCTTCCTGAAGACGCTGCGCGACTACCGCGTTGCCATCCTCGGTTGGGGCATCGGCATGGGACTGACCATCGTGTCGCCCATGGCCAGCGTGGCGACGCTCATCAGCACCCCGCAGGCGCGGGCGCAGCTCGCGAGCCTCGCGCAACAGTTCAAGTGGGCCGCGGATCCCGTCGCCGCGGGCACGGTCGGCGGCTACGCCACCTTCAAGATCGGCATCTTCATCCTGCTCATGGCCGTGTGGCCGCTGCTCGCGGGCAGCCGCATGCTGAGGGGGGAGGAGATCACCGGCTCGCTCGACGTTCTGCTCTCCGTGCCGCGTACGCGCATCCAGATCGCGGTGCAGAAAGTCGGCGCGATGTGGACCGCGCTGCTGCTCATGGGCGCGATCATCGGTCTGCTCGCGTACGTCGGCGGCGCGAAGTTCAAGGGCGAGTTCGGCTTTGGCGACGCGATGCTCTTCGGGCTGAACCTCGTCCTGATCTGCGCGGTGTTCGGCGCGATCTCGCTCTTCGTCTCTCAGTTCACCCAGGAGCGGTCGACCGCCGCGGGGATCACCGGCGGTTTCCTGATCGTCTTCATCGGCATCGACATGGTCCACCGCGTCATCCCGAACACCGACTGGTTCTCGCACCTGTCGCCGGTCTACTACTACAACCTGAACAAGCCGCTGGTGCCGGGCTACGGCGTCAACCTGGGGGCGATGCTGCTGCTCGCCGGACTCACTCTCCTCCTGAGTGGGGCCGGTGTGTGGCTCTTCGCGCGCAGGGACCTCGGCGACGTCGTCCGCATCCCCCTCGTCGGCCGGCTCGCGCGCGCCACGCCTCCAAGCAAGTCGCTCCCCGAGCGCGATTGGTCCGTCAGGTCGGTTTACACACGCGGCCTCGCCACGCTCGCGATGCCGACTTTCTGGTGGACCCTCGGGATCGCCGGCTGGGCGGCATGGCTGGTCGTGATCGTCAAGCAGGTCACGAGCGCGCTGATCCAGCTGCTGAACAGCTCTGCCAACTCGGGCAAGGCCGTCAAGGCGCTCGAAGCCCTCGGCGGGAGCTCGACCCGAATCAACGAGGTCTTTCTGGGCGCGATGTTCGAGCTGCTGCCCATCTTCCTCATGGCGTTCGCCGTGACCCAGGTCAACCGCTGGGCGGCGGACAACGACGAGGGCCGGCTCGAGATCGTCCTGGCCACGCCGCATCCTCGCGTCGAGGTGTTGCTCGCGCGCTTTGCGGCCCTGGCGACCGCGACGGTGATCATCGGCGTCGTCACCCTGCTCGGCTCTGCCGCCGCGTCCGCGGTCGCCGGGGTCACCGTCGACTCGGGTCATCTGGCAGCGGCGACGCTGGGGATGATTCCGCTCGGCCTGCTGATGGCGGCGGTCGGCTACCTCGCGGCCGGCTGGCTCCGCACCGCGGCCGATACGGGGCTGCTCAGCTTCCTGCTTGCGGGATGGTTCTTCCTGAGCTTCATCGGGCCGGATCTCAAGCTCCCCGACACGACGCTCAAGCTCTCGCCCTTCTACTACTACGGCACGCCGCTGATCAACGGGATCGACCTCGCCAACCTCGCCGTGATCGTCGCCGTGGCGGCGGTCTCGCTGGCGCTCGCCTCCTACCGCTTCGCGCGCAAGGACCTCGCCGCCTAGCCGACCCTCGAACAGCGACTTACAAATTTCTTACCTGAGTTCGATCGGGCCGTCACTAGCGTTCAGCATTCGAGGGAGCCGTCAGTTTTTCCGGAGGGAGGCACAAGTGAAGAGGGTGTTCTTGGCCGCCGTGTTGGCGGCCGGGGTGGTGTTCGTCTCGCCTACGAGCGCGGGCGCGTGGGCGACGTTCTGTGACTGGGATCCGCTGGTCCTCGTCGTGACTCCGTCCGGCCACGTCGTGCCGGTGTACGACAGCGTGTGGACGCCGAGCGTGCTCGACCTTGGGGTTCCGCTCGAGAGCTACACGACCTCGCGCACGTACAGCCGCAGGGGTGCTCCGGAGACCCTGGTCGACATGACGATCAGCGTCCCGACCGGACTGCTGCTGAAGTACGAGACTACCGACGAGGTGACGTCGGGCCTGTTGGGTTCGGGCCACGTTTACGCGCGCGCCCGCGGATACAGCGGTTCGCCCGTCCATCTGAAATTCACACTCGCGACGCCATAGCGGCAAATGACGCCTCGCCGGCGCTCTGAGCTCTATCGCGTAGCCGTCGGTCTAGTGGCCGCGGGACTGTTCGCCGCGAACTTGAAGGGACTCGTGACGGGCCACCCTGACGGGTGGCTCGTCGGGGCGCTTGCTGTGGCCGGCATCCTCGCCCTCGAGTTTCCGCTCCACGCGAGCATCAACGAGAAGCTCAGCGTCGCCTCGGCCGTGTTCTTTGCCGCCGTGCTGCTCCTGCCGATGTGGCAGGCGGCGGCCCTGGTCGGCGGTCTCCAGGCATCCGACCTGCTGATCGCGGCGATTCGCCGGACGATCCGGACGCGCGAAACACCGCCGTTGCGTGCCGTCGCGGTGAACATGGTCTTCAACGGCGGGCAGGCATATCTCTCCGCGGTGGCGGCGGGAGCGCTGCTGGCCGGCGGTGGCGTCTCAGCGCGCAACGGCCTCTCGGCGCCAGGGGACATCGGGGTGATCGCGGCCGCGGCGGTCGTGATGTATGTGCTGAACCTCGCGCTGGTGGCCATCGCCAAGGCGTTGATGACGTCGCGAAATCCGATGCACCTCTTCTTCGACACGCAGCGCATCGCCTACGTGCAGTTCGCCAGCCTGTACGGGCTCGGCGCGGTGACCGCGTTCGTCACCGTGCGAGTCGTCTGGATCCCCCTCGTCGCGGTGGTTCCGGCATTCCTCGTCTATCAGTCCCTGCGCCAGCGCGTCGAGATGCGCCGCGACGCGATGCGGGCCATGGAGCGCATGGCCGACGAGGTCGACCGGCGCGACCCCTATACCTTCAATCACTCCCAGCGCGTCGCGATCTACGCCCACGCGATCGCGCGCAAGCTCGGGCTGAGCGCAGCCGATCTCGACCTTGTCGTGCTGGCCGCGAAAGTCCACGACGTCGGCAAGATCCGAATTCCGGACTCCATCCTCCTCAAGCCGGCAAAGCTCACCGACGCGGAGAGGCGCGTGATGGAGACGCATCCGCGCCTGGGGTACGACATCCTGAAGCTCACTTCCGAGTACGCCAAGGTGCTCGACCTCGTCCTGTCGCACCACGAGAGGTACGACGGCAAGGGTTACCCGAATGGCGTCGTGGGGCGGCGGCTCATGCTGATCGCGCAGGTCATTCCCGTGGCCGACTCGCTCGACGCGATGACCACCGCCCGGGCCTATCGTGGCGCGCGCAGCTGGGACGCGGCGATGCAGGAGCTCAGGCGCGGGGCGGGGACGCAGTGGAATCCCCAGGTCGTCGAGGCGGCGGTCGCCGTGCTCGCTCCGAGACCTACGGCCGCACCGGAAGAAACTTCACCTCGTGCTTCCCTCCCGGCGCTAGGAACTCGAGGAGCCGTCGCCCTTCCGCACTGATCTCATCTCGCTCCGCCGCTGAGAGCGGGCGGACGAATGGACTCACCTCGAGGATGTGTCGGCGCGGCACCCACAACGCGCGCACGAAACCGTCGACGAGGACGGCGCCCTGCATCACGCCGTTGCTGCTGAAGATGCCGAGGTGCCGGCCCTCGGGCATGATCCGCGTGCGGTCGGTGTGCGCCAGGAGGACGTTGTCGTAGTCGGGGATCAGGCGAATCGGCGCCGGCGTGTCCGGTGCGGGTCGCGGCGCCCGCGGTAGATCGAACAGCTCGCGTCCTCCTTCGTCGCGAAACATTCGCAGTCTCGGACGCAGCCGCTCGAACACGGGCCGCATCGCAAGCCCGGACCACGCGCGCATGTCAGCGGGTGAGGCCGGCCCGAAGGCCGCGAGGTAGCGAGTGACCAACACTTCGGAATCGATGGCCGGGCCGGGCGGGGCCCCGAGCCACGCCTCGAAGGTGGTGAGCGCCACGGGACCGCCGGCCTGCCAGATGCCGCGCGGCGTGGTGAAGACGAGCGGGACCATGTAGCGCACGCCGTAAGCCATCGCGACCGCGTCGCGGCCTGGGAATCGCTCCGCGAGCCGCTTGGAGAGCTCCGAGATGGTGTGCGGCCTCTCGCCCATGAACTCCGCTCCGACCTCGCGTATGTCCTTCAGGTCCCGCTCGGTCATGCCCTTGCCCCACGGGCTGCCGTGGATGAATCCGCGTTCACCGAACGGGGTGAACAGCGGCTTCAGCGCAAATGCGTCGCGCTCTGTGACGAGGTGGATCGTGTTGCGCATGAGCGACATGCGCACGGCCTTGCGCTTTTCGACGAGGCTCGAAAGCTCTTTCTGGTCGAAGCCTGTAAGCCGTGCCCAGAGCCCGACGTAGGGCAGGTTCGGCGCCTGTGCCTGCATGCCCACGAGCTTTTCGATGGTCGCCGTCGCGGTCGCCCGCCGGCGCTCGAGGAGGAGCTGCCGGGCCAGGAGCGCGCGATTCAGCGCGCGCCGGTTCAGAACCGGCGCAGCCACCTTCCCCACAAGTGGGGAAGAGTAGCCAACTCTGCTTAGAGGCCGGCCTCCATCTTCGCCTTCTCGCCCGCCTTGCGGAACCGCTCGAGGCGCTTGCCCATGTGCTTGCGGCGCGCCTCGCCGCGGTCGGGGTCGAGGAAGTAGGCGGCCGCCGCCGCCAAGCCCATCCACATGAGCAGGCGGGTGAACCTGAACTTCATCAACATCACCTAGAAAACGGGTCCGGGGCAAGTCCTACTTGACGGCGTCACGCGACGGTGTTATCCCCGATGCACTTTTCTTGGGGAGGGGAAGCACATGGGTGTACAGGGGTCTTCAACCGCGGGCACGGGGCTGCAGCGAGACGCGATCGGTCTCGCGCCCGTGCTCTTTCAGTCGATCACTCACATGGCGCCGGCGGCCGCCGTGGCGTTCTCGATCATCTTCGCCACCACCTACGCCGGCGGGGCGACGCCCCTGGCCGTCGTCCTGGCGCTCGTGGCGTGCCTCTTCGTCGCCATCAGCATCGCGCAGCTGGCGCGCCACCTGCCTTCGGCCGGCGGCCTCTACACCTACAGCGCGCGCGGCCTCCACCCGATCGTCGGCTTCTTCGTCGCCTGGGGCTTCATGCTCGCCGAGCCGATCGTCGCGCCGCTCCTGTACCTCGTCTTCGGCAACGCCCTGAGCGGCTACCTGAACGCGCACTTCGGCACGCCCGTGTGGTTGTGGGCGCCCTTTGCAGCGATCGCGGGGATCGGCGTCTGGGTTCTGGTTTATCGGGGCGTGCGAATCTCCACCGAGACGGGCGTGGCGCTCGGCGCGTTCGAGATCATCGTGTTCCTCGGGCTCGCGATCACGCTGATCATCGCCGCGGGTTCGAACAACACCTTCAGCGTGTTCAGCCCGAGCACCGGGACCTCCAGCGGCCTTGGCTCGGTGTTCGCCGGCATGGTCTACACGGTCCTCGCCTTCATCGGCTTCGAGGCTTCGGCGCCGCTGGGCGAGGAAGCGAAGGACCCGAAGCGGACGATTCCGCGCGCGGTGATTCTCTCCTGCGTGCTCATCGGCGTCTTCTACCTGATCTGCTACTACGGCGCGACCGTGTACTTCGGCCCCGACAAGATGGCCGACCCCAAGAACGGCTTCTTCGCGTTCAACGGGAACGACCCATGGGATGGCCTCGCGTCCAAGGTGTGGGGGCCGCTCGCCATCCTCGTCCTGCTTGCCATCCTCAACAGCGCGTTCGCGAACTCCAACGCCGGCGCCAACGCGGCGTCGCGCGTCGGCTTCGCGCTCGGTCGCGTGGGCATCCTTCCAAGGGCCCTGGCCACCGTCCATCCGCGTTTCAAGACGCCGACGACGGCCATCCACGTCCAGGGCGCGCTGGGCCTCGTGATCGCGATCGGCCTCGGCTTCGCGCTCTACAACACCGGACCGTCGGGGACGCCGCTCAACGCGTTTGCCCTGCTGGGTACCGTGGCGACGCTGGTGATCGTGATCATCTACATCCTCACGAACATCGCGAACGTCGTGTTCTATCTGCGCCACCAGCGCGATGAATTCAACGTCGTCTGGAACCTCATCGTGCCCGTGATCGGGACGCTGATCTTCATCCCGGTGCTCGTGGCTTCGTTCGGCATCGACTTCGGCGGTCTCGGCATCGTCGGCCTCACCTCTCCCGCGAGCGCCGCGCCCGCTGTGGTGATCGTGTGGATGGTGATCGGAGTGATCCTCTACTTCTACCTGGCGTCACGTAGGCCGGCGGCGATACGGGAAACGGCGACGACCTTCATCGAGGCCTGACCTGGCGGATTAGTCGCGGCGGCCGGTAGGTTTACGTACCTGCATGAGCCGCCGCGGTCTTCTTCTGTTTGCCGCGATGTGCGTGATCTGGGGGATCCCGTACCTCTTCATACGCATCGCCGTGCACGAGATCTCGCCTGCGGTCCTCGTGTTCATGCGGACGGGGGTGGCGACGCTGATCCTGTTGCCCCTCGCGATCTCGCGAGGCAACCTGCGTGGCATCGGCCGCAGGTGGCCATGGATCGTCGTCTTCGCCGCGGTCGAGGTCGGCGTCCCCTGGTTCTTTCTGTCGAGCGCCGAGCAGCACCTCAGCAGCGCGCTGACAGGTCTGCTCATCTCCGCCGTCCCTCTCGTTTCGCTGGTCATCGCCCTGCTCTTCGGCAACAGGCAGCAGATCGGCCCGGTCAACCTCGTCGGGCTGCTGCTAGGGCTGGTCGGCGTGGCCTGCATCGTCGGCTTTGACCTTCGCGCCTCGGACTGGACGGCGCTCGTCGCGCTCGGCATCGTGGTCGTGGGTTACTCGCTCGGACCCGCAATCCTCGCGCGCTATCTCAGCGGCGTGCCCTCGGTTGCTGTGAACGGCCTTGCCCTCGCGCTGTGCTGCGTCGTGTATGCACCGGTCGCAATCGTGCAGTGGCCGCATGCGGTCTCTCTCGCCGTGGTCGGGTCGATAGCGGTGCTGGCTGTGATCTGCACGGCCCTGGCCTTCCTGCTGTTTTTTGCGCTGATCGCAGAGGTCGGACCAGTGCGGGCGACCGTGATCACCTACGTCAACCCGGCGGTCGCGGCGGTGCTGGGCGTTCTAGTTCTAGGAGAGTCCTTGACACCCGGAATGCTGTTCGGATTTGCCCTCGTTTTGGCCGGTTCGGCGCTCGCCACGCGCCTTCCGGGCCGGTCGCCGGAAGGCCCTATGATTCCTGTGGCCGAGGACCCTGGTCGGGTCGGGGAGGGAGTGCCTCGGTAAGCGCGGCGGCGGAAACCTGGCGGAAACGTGGGTGGAGGTGAAGCACATGGCTGTCGCTGTCGAGTTCGACGCGAACGTGCTCAAGCAGATCGAGTCTGAGGTGCGCACGATCAAGGCCGAATACCGTGGCCGCGTGTCCGAAGAGTCGATCGACGTCGCCGCGGACGAGTCGATCCAGCGGCTGGCCGGCTCCCGCGTGCCCCAGTTCGTACCTCTGTTCGTAGGCCGGTTCACCCGCGAGCGGCTGCGTGAGCTCGTGGCGGCCGGCGTCAACGGCTCCGAGGAGAACTAGACCGCCCGAACGTACTTGACCTGACCGGCACGTTCCCTCGGTGGAATGCGACCGGCGGGGAGGCGTGTGTCGTCGTTGACGGCGCTTCTGACGGCCGTTCCGGCCGTGCTCGCGGCGGGTGTCTGGACCGTTGTCCTGAGCTCCTGCGGAAGCTGTGAGTCGACAGTCCAGCGGACCGCCATTCCCGCACTCGCCGCCGGCACTTTCGATGGCGTCGCGGCCGACCAGGGCAGCCACCGGCTGTTCTTCGCCGACCAGTCGGCCCGAGGTGTCGATGTGGTCGACGTCTCCGGCTCCACGCCGCGCTTCCTGGGAACGGCACCCTTGCAGGCCTCGCCCCATGGTCTTGCGTTCGCGCCTGGCCCGAGGCGGCTCTACGCCGGGATGGGCGGCGGCCAGGTGGCGGTCTTCGATGCGGACTCGCGCTCCGCCCAATACATGCAGGTGATCGACACCGTGACCATCGCCTCGGCAACGGCATCCTCGACCCCGGCCGCGGACCTGCTCGACCACTCCCCCAAGGACGGCCGCCTCTACGTCGGTACCGCGGACGGCGGATCGGTCGTCGTCGTGGACACGGCCACGGACAAGGTGCTGCAAAGCATCGACCTGCAGACGCCGGTCGAGCAGCCGCGATTCGATCCGGCCGACGGCAAGCTCTATGTCACGGCGCCGCACAAGGATTCGATCTTGCAGATCGAGCCCTCGACCGGAAAGATCACTCGAACTTTCGCGCTGCCGCGGTGCCGCCCGTCAGGGCTGGCGATAAATCCGTCGCGGCAGCTCGCGCTGGCGGCATGCGGTGGAAGCATGGCCGTGTTCAATCTGCGCACTGGCCTGAACGAGGTCTCGCAGGCCGTGCCGGGCGGCGACATCGTGGACTACGACGCGACGCTCGACCGCTTCACCGTGGGCTCCTCGCACGGACCGCACGACAGCTCGGTCGGCGTGTTCGACGGCGACGGGCGGTTCGTCGGCATGGTCTCGTCGTCGCCCGGCGCACACGGCGCGGTGTTCGACGACCGCAGCGGGCTCGTCTACGCGATCAGCACGGTGGGCCTGCTGTCGTTCTCGCCCGCGGCCTGCGCACGGCCGCCCGACTGGCTGACGTTTGCCGGCGGCGCGTCGGTCTTCACCGCACCTTTGCTCGCTTTCGGGCTGTTGCTCGTCTGGTACGCGCGACGGCGATCGCGCGGAGCCGCCCTTTCACAGCCGACGTGGGAGCAGCTGCAGAAAGAAGACCTCGCCGCCGAGCGGGAGCGCATGCGCGAAATCGAGAACGCGATCTACGGGCCGGAGGGCGGCTAGGCCGGACTTCGTCGTCTAATAGCGCTCGTGGCCGCGGTGGTGGGCAGTCCGCAGCGATCCCCGAAGTCTCCGGCTCGGGACCACTGTCTTGCCCCGGCCCGAAGCGCCGACGCGTCATCGGCGGCGCATCGCTACACGCGGATGTTCCCCACGTTGCCTCACCTCGACATCGATGAGTCGGTCCTGCACGCGATTGGCCTGGCATGCGATGCGAGGGCCGCCGCGCGCCAGGAAGCCCGCACCGTTGAGGCCGGGTGGCCGATATTCGGCCAGTACATCGCGCATGACATCACCGCGGACCGATCGGCGGTGACGCATCACGACGACGAGGCGCTGATTCGCAACGTGCGCAGCGCGCGTCTCAATCTCGAGGCGCTGTACGGCGATGGGCCGGTCGGCAATCCATACCTGTTCACGCGTCACGATCCGGCCAAGCTGCTGCTTGGCGGCGCGGACGATCTGCCGCGCAACTCCGAGGGAATCGCGCTCGTCGGCGATCCGCGGCAAGACGTGCACGGCTTGATGTCGCAGCTGCAGGTGCGCATGATCAAGGCGCACAACAAGCTCGTCGACAGGCTCCGCGAAGACGGCGTCGATGAGTCGGTGTTGTTCGAGGAGGCGCAGCGCGCGCTGCGCTGGCACTACCAGTGGGTCTGCCTCTTCGATTTCCTGCCGGCTGTGACGGGCGCCGAGCGCACTCGCGCACTGCTGGAGAGCGGGCCACGCTTTTACAAGCCCTCGGGAAAGGTAGCGATCCCGTTCGAGTTTGCCGATGCGGCGTTTCGGTTCGGGCACAGCCAGGTGCGGGAGTCGTATCAGCTGGCGCGGGGCGGGCCTTCGTTCACGCTGTTCCCCGACCTGATCGGCTTCCGGCCGGTCCCGCCGTCGCACGTGATCGACTGGACGCTGTTCTTCGACGTGCCTGGGCTTGGGCGGGCGCAGCGCGCGCGACCAATCGACGGATGTCTGCCGGCCGCGCTCGCGCACCTGCCGGTCGATATCACTGGATCCCTCGACGACGCCGAAGCGGACTTCGAGTCGTTGGCGGTACGAGACCTGCAGCGGGGCACCGCGACGGGATTGCCCTCGGGGGAGTCCGTGGCGGAGCTTGTCGGGGCTGCGCCGCTGACCCGTGAACAGGTCGGCCTGGCGAAGTTCGGTTGGTCGGGCGAGACGCCGCTCTGGTACTACGTCTCGCGCGAGGCCGCCGTCCTCGAGGAGGGCGAGCGCCTCGGGCCGGTGGGTGCGCTCATCGTGGGCGAGGTGCTGCTCGGGATCGTCGACGGAGACCCGGAATCGTTTCGCGCGGTGGATCGGACGTGGCGTCCGACGCTGCCTTCACGCGATCCGTCCCGCTTTGGCGTCGCGGATCTGGTGCTCGCCGGCTGAGGCACGACACGGGTCGACGGAGATGGTGGACCCGAGGGGATTCGAACCCCTGGCCTCGTGAGTGCGATTCACGCGCTCTCCCAGCTGAGCTACGGGCCCACAGCAGTCGCGGCCGGGCGCGCGCAGGGCGCATCTCCGGCGCGCTCAACGCCGGAGTATACCCGCGCTCCTATACTCGGCCTCCGGATGGCCTCCCTGTTCAAGCGCAATCGCGTGCCCGCCGGCGTCGATCCCGCGCGCATCCCGCCCGGCCAGACGCTGACCGCTCCCGATCGCTGGCCACTCCTGCACTTCGGCCCAGTCCCCAAGACCGACGTCGCGCGATGGGACTTTCGCGTGTTCGGTGCGGTCGAGAACGAGCTCACGCTCGACTACGGCGAGATCCGCGCGCTGCCCTCCAAGGAGGTCGTCGCCGACATCCACTGCGTGACGGGGTGGAGCCGGCTGGGCGACCGCTGGACCGGCGTGCCGATCCAGGAGATCCTCGACAGGGTCAAGCCGAAACCCGAAGCGAAGTACGTGACCGCGCACTGCGAGTACGGCTACACGACGTCCGTCCCTCTGGACGTCCTGCGCGGATCCGACAACCTTCTCTGCTACGCGTGGAACGGCGAGGACCTCACGGCCGACCACGGCTGGCCGCTCCGACTTTTCGTCCCCAGCAAGTACTTCTGGAAGTCTGCGAAGTGGTTGCGCGGGCTAGAGTTCATGGAGCGCAACCGGCTAGGTTTCTGGGAGCAACGTGGCTATCACGACGAAGCAGACCCCTGGAAAGAGACAAGGTACTGGTAGCGGGCTAGGCCCTCCGGTCGTCACCCTGACCAGCGATTTCGGCTCCGGCTCGCCGCTCGTCGCGGCCATGAAGGCCGTCGTCCTCCTCGGCTGTCCGACCGCGGTGCTGGTCGACGTCTCACACGAGGTGCCGCGGTTCGACGTGTCCGCGGGGGCGTTCATGGTGTTTGCGGGCACGCGCCATTTTGGGCCGGGATCCGTCCACCTGGCGGTCGTGGACCCGGGTGTCGGGTCGACGCGGCGCCGGTTGATCGTCCAGGCCGGCGGCCGTTATTACATCGGTCCCGACAACGGATTGTTCGCGATCGTCATCGATGAGGTGGGGGTGCAGTCGGTGCACGAGCTCGCGCCGCGTCCGCATGGAGCACCGACCTTCGAAGGCCGCGACGTGTTCGCCCCCGCGGCGGCGGCGCTCGCCTCGGGTGTGCCTGTCGAATCGCTGGGACCCCCGGCCGATCCTCCCGTCGGACTGCCCGACGCCGGACCGCGCGTCTTGTGGACGGACGGGTTCGGGAATCTCGTCACGAACCTCAAGCCACCCGCGCGACGATTGCGCATCCACAACCACGACATCGTCACGACGGCGAAGACGTACTCGGAGGCACGGCCGGGCGAGCCGTTCGTCTACGTGGGCAGCATGGGCTACCTCGAAGTCGGGGTCCGCGAGGCGCGGGCCGACAAGCTGCTCGGGGCGCGAGCAGGGATGAAGGTCGAGGCGATCTGAGAGCGTCTTTGCAGCCTTAACAGGCTGGGTTTTCTTTTCGCCGATCGCTTCTTAGGCTTGCGGACGCTGTGGCTCGAGTGGTCTGTCTGCTCTTCCTCCTTCTCTCCCTGGTGGGCTGCTCGAGCCCTGCGACTGCCGCGCCCGCCATCCCTGTCCGTGCGGCCGGCGTGGCGGCGACCGGCGACGTGCGACTGTGGGAGGACGCTTCGATCTTCCAGCTGGTCAGCCGCTTGATCGGCTCCGCGCAGAAGCGCGTGCTGGTCGAGATGTACGAGCTCGGCCGCGCGGACATCGTGCGATCGCTCGGCGATGCGCGCGCCCGCGGCGTTTCCGTCCGCGTGATCACCGACCCGACCGTGACCGCCAGCCGAAAGTCCGCGGCGCAGCTCGAGGCACTTGGAGTGGCCGAGCGCGTGTATCCGGTGGACGACAGCCGCCACCAGATCGACCACGTGAAGATGCTCGTGGCCGACGGTGAGGCCGCGGTCGGCGGCATGAACTGGGGAAAGCACAGTGACCGCAACCACGACTACGTCCTGGAGATCAAGGACGCATCAGAGGTGGATCGCGTCTCGATGATCTTCGACCAGGACTGGAGCCTGGCGGGCGGCCGTCCGAAACCGCTACCGCCTTTCGCGGGACCTATCTCTCAAACCACGCCCGGGGGTGAGATCCGCTCGGTGCTCGAGGGCGAGCTCGCGCGTGCCACGCACAGGGTCTTCGCCGAGATCTACACGCTGACCGACGCCAGCGTGCTCGCCGAGCTGGTGATGGCCCACCGTCGAGGCGCGATCGTGCGGGTGCTGCTCGACCCGAACCAGGTCTACAACGTCCACGCCTACACCGTGCTGCGCGCGGGCGGCGTCGAGGCGCGCTGGTATCCGATCCCGCGCGGCGCCCTGCTCCACGCCAAGATCGGCCTGTTCGACGGTGACCTGGTGCTCGGCTCGGCGAACTGGACGCTGAGCGGGCTCGGGGTCAATCACGAGCTGGACGTCGAAACCGCCGACCGGGACGCGGTCCAGGCCTACGTCAGCCGGTTTGACTCCGACTGGACGAGGTCGGGCTAGAGTGGCTAGCTCTGGGGTGGAGGTCCCGCTGAACCGGGGGCCGGCGGCCCACCCGGCCCGGCGCCCGGCGGAAGCGAACCCTGTGAGGTCGCGGGCGGCATGTTGTTGAAGCTCACCTGCGGGACGGCGCGGTCGCCGTCGTCCGCCTGAAAGAAGCCGAACGCCTTGAATCCGAGCGCTCCGGCGATCAGGGACGTCGGAAGGGTCTGCAGCTTCGTGTTGTAGTCGCGCACGTTGCCGTTGTAGAACCGCCGGGAGAATTCGAGCTTGTCCTCGGTGGCGGTCAGGGTTTCCTGGAGGTTGGTGAAGGCCGAGATCGCCTTCAGGTCCGGATAGTTCTCCGTCACCGCGAAGAGCGAGCGCAGGCTCTGGGACAGGACGTTCTCCGCCTGCCCGATCTTGGTCGGGTCGCCTGTCGCGCCGGCCGCGACCGCGTTCGCGCGCGCGTTGGTGACCGCCTCCAGGGTGCCGCGCTCGTGCCCCATGTAACCCTGGACGGTGTTGACGAGGTTGGGGATCAGGTCGTGGCGGCGCTTCAGCTCGACGTCGATCTCGGACCACGCCTCCTGGGTGCGGTTTCGCGCCGTGACCAGGCCGTTGTAGGTGAAGACGAGCCACGCGAGGATCAGGACGACTACGACCCCGACGATCACCCAGCCCATGTCCTACCTCCCGGGCTTACGCCCTCTTACGCGTGAGCGCGCCTCTGCCAACGCGTCTTCTTAAGCATCTTCTTGTGCTTGTGCTTGCGCATCTTCTTGCGCCGCTTTTTGATTACCGAGCCCAATCCAACTCCCAGAGCATGTGAATACGAACGGCTGAGGGTACGGCCGCGAATCATACCGTAAGCCGGGAGGCTCAGTCGGGAGTCCGCGTCGAGGGATTCGGCGATCCAGGCGGCTCAGATGCGGGTGAATCGGGGAGCAGCGGAGCGAGCGCATCGTGCATGCGTAAGCGAGCAGCGCAGGCGATGAACCCGCAGATGAGCTGCATGGGCGCCGAAGACCCGACGAGGATCTCCTCGATTGAGCCTCTGGGCCTCAGTACACTCGTTGCCGGGATGTACTTCACCGACGCCCACGAGGAGCTGCGGCTGCACATCCGCAAGTTCCTCGAAAAGGAGGTTCAGCCGCACCTCGAGGAGTGGGAGGAAAACACCTTCCCCGACGAGATCTTCCGCCGCTTCGGCGAGCTCGGCTTCCTCGGTCTCCGGTACCCGCCCGAGTACGGCGGGCAGGGCGGCGATTACTTCTCCGCCGTGGTGCTGTCGGAGGAGATGGCGAAGATCGCCGCAGGCGGCCTGGGCATGGCGGTCGCCGTCCAGGCCGAGATGGCCACGCCGCCGGTGTTCAAGTTCGGCACGGAAGAGCAGAGGCGGAGGTGGGTGGTGCCGGCCCTCCGCGGCGAGCAGATCGCGGCCCTCGCCATCACCGAGCCCGACGCGGGCTCCGACGTGGCGGGTATCACCACCGTGGCGAAGCGCTACGGCAACGAGTACATCGTCAACGGCCGCAAGATCTTCATCACCAACGGCGCTCGGTGCCAGTGGGCGCTCGTGGTCACCAAGACCGAGCGCGAGCGCGGCCACGCGGGCTTCAACCTTCTCGTCATCGAGAAAGGGACCAAGGGCTTCGAGGTGACCCGCACGCTGCAGAAGCTCGGCATGCACTCCTCCGACACCGCCGAGCTGCTCTTTGAGGATTGCCACGTTCCGGCCGGCAACCTCATCGGTGAAGAGGGCGAGGGCTTCAAGAACCTCATGTGGGAGCTGCAGGGCGAGCGCATGATCGCCGCCGCGGGCGCGATCGCCGGTGCGCAGCGGGTCTTCGAGTACGCGATGGATTACGCCAAGAACCGCAACGCGTTCGGGAGGCCCATCTCCGATTTCCAGGTGATCAAGCACCGGCTCGTGGATATGGGCACCAAGATCGCCGCGGTGCAGTCATTCGTGTACCAGACCGCGCGGCAGTGGGACCAGGGCGAGTACCCGGTGAGGGAGATCTCGCAGGCGAAGCTTCTGGCGACTCAGGTCGCATGCGAGGTCGCGGACGATGCGATCCAGATCCTGGGCGGGCACGGCTACATGCGCGAGTTTCCTGTCGAACGCGCCTGGCGTGATGCGCGGCTCGCGCGCATCGGCGCGGGAACCGACGAGATCATGAAGGAGATCATCGCCAAGTCCTACGGCCTCTAGGCCCAGCCGTCAGTCGTTGGCGAAGTCGAGCAGTCCGAGGTCGGTACCGATCCGAACCGACCGGCGCTGGTCTTCGGTCGCGTCACTCTCCCGACCGAGACGTCTGAGCACGCCCGCGCGGTCGCGAAGGGAGCGTGCAAGCGCGGGCTTTGCCTCCATTGCATCGAAGAGCTCAACCGCGCGGTCGAGGTCGTCCAAAGCGGCCGGTAGATCGGCCGCTAGATCCGCATCCTGCTGGGCGGCGCGGCTCTGGCCTCGGCCCCACAGCGTCTGCGCCTCGCCATAGCGATCGTTCATTGCGTGCGCGTGCTCCAGCGCGTCGTTCCATCCCGCGATGCCGCCCGAGATGTCTCCGAGCTGCGCGCGCGCCGATCCAAGCAGCCCGGACGTCAGCGTCCGCAGCGGAGCGAAATCGACGACTCGACAGAGCTCATTGCCTCGCTCCAGGGGGCCTTTCGCGGTGGCCGCATCCTTGAAGGCGAGGCTGGCCGTTCCTCTGATCACGTTGGACGCGACCACGCAGGCGTACGCCCCGAGGTCCTCAGAGCGCGCCGCGCACTGCTCCGCGCTCGCCCGTGCACCTGCGATGTCGCCCCGCTCCAGGTTGTAACCGGCGGTCCCGATCTCGAGGTCGACGAGCGCGATGGCGTCGCCCTTCTCTGCGTACTGCTTCGACTGTTCGAGGATCCTCTCCGCCGACGCAAAGTCACCGAGCTTCGCGTAAGAGACCGCGAGGAAGTTCGCGATCATCGCGGCCGACACGGTGTCGCCCTTGGCTTCGATGACGCCGAGCGCGCTCTGCATCTGGCGGGCCCCGTCGCGGAGATCACCGGCGAAAGCCGCGTATGCGCCCATGAGCGCTCTGGGCACCGCGGTCGCCGTCGAGCCGGCGACGTCATCGCCCGCGTCGGCGACACGCGCGAGTGCCCGCCGCAATTCGGCGCTGCTCTCAGGCGTCTCGCCGCGCATGCGGCGTAGCAGCGCAACCCAGAAGTAACCCTGCGCGACGAGCTCGGCCGGTAGGCGTGATTCACCCGCCAGCGCGACCTCGAGAGGTTCGACCAGCGCCGAGCTGCCCGAGAATCCCCACCCGGCCCTGGCCGCACCCACCGCGGCCCGCAGCCTCGTCTCGTCCTGTCCATCGACCGCCGAAGCGGATGCTCGCGTGAAGAAGGCGAATGCCTCGCGGGATGCAAAGCGCGCGAGAGCGTGATCTCCGGCCAGGACAAGGTAGTCCGCCGCGCGCGGCCCGTCGCCCGCCTGCTCGTAGTGCATCGCGACCACCGCCGCGAGCTCGGCCTCACGGCCGGGATGAAGAGCCAGGATCGTCTCGGCGGCGGCCCGGTGAAGCGAGCGCCGGTCTTGCTTGAGCAGGGACGAGTACGCCGCCTCCTGGACGAGCGCATGGCGGAACAGGTACTCGAGCTCGGGCTGGAGGGCGGCGATCTCGATGAGGCCGCCCGACTCGAGCGCGTTGAGGTCGGCGCGGGCGCTCATGAAGTCCTCTGCTCGAGCAACCGCTCGAGGACCGTCACCCCGAACTGCCGCCCGATGACCGACGCGACACGGAGCGTGCGCCTGGACTCTTGCGGCAGCCGGTCGATTCGCGCCAGCAGGAGTCCATGAATCGTGTCGGGAATCTCGATCGTGGCGGCGCTCTCGTTGGCCACCCAGCGATCGCCTTCCTGAACGATGGCGCCGCGATCGATCAGCATGCGGATCACCTCCTCGACGAAGAAGGGATTGCCTTCGGCTTTGGCGAGCACGAGGTCCCGCGTGCGCGCCGGCAGCGACTCGACCTGGAGGAGGTTGGCGACGAGCGACCGGCCGTCGTCCACAGAGAGCGGCTCGAGTCGGATCTCGGTGAGCGCGTCGCCGAACATGTCGCGGGACTCGGACACGAGCTTCCATCCGTGTGCCGCCCGCTCCACGCGTGAGCCGATCACCAGGAGCACCGGCAGGAATCTGACCGATGGAAGCACCTGGAGCAAGGTGTCGACCGACGCCCGGTCCGCCCAGTGGGTGTCATCGCAAAAGATGACCACCGGCCCTCGAGCGCTGACTGCTCGCAGCACCGCGACCAGCGACGCCACGTAACGCTTGACCGTTTCGAAGTCCAGCAGCGAGAGGCGCGACCGCATCTCCGGCGAAAGGTCGACGGAGAGCAGATGCCCGAGGTAGGCAAAGCTCTCTTCCCACTCATCGCCCAGCAGGTCGCGCGTCGCTTTTTCCAGGGCTTCCGCGACCTGGGATTCGTCCGCGGCGCCGCCAACGCCGATGGCCGACTTCACGAGGTCGATGACGAGGTGATAGGGCATCGTCTCGCCGTAGGAGAGGCAGCGTCCCTCGATCCAGCGGACCGGGCCGATGTCGCGCTCGATGCTCGCGTGCAGCTCGGCGAGAAGCCGGCTCTTGCCGAGGCCCGGATCTCCCAAGACGGTCGCCATTCGGCCCTGGCCGGCCTGCACCACGCGAAACGTGCTGAGCAGGCGCGAGAGCTCGCCGTCGCGGCCGATGAGCGGTGCGTGCAGTCCGGTGATGCCGCGCGTCCGGACCGCTCCACGTTTGATCCCCGTGACCTCGTAGGCGTGCACCACGTCCGTCTTGCCCTTGAGCTCGAGCCTCCCAATGTCCACCGCGTCGACCAGCGCGGCGACGAATCGATGCGTCGCCGCCGTCACCAGCACGGTGCTCGGGCGCGCCGCGCCCTGCATCCTGGCCGCCACGTTCACCGTGTCGCCCATCGCCGTGTACTCGTGCGCCTTGTCGGTGCCGACAAGGCCGACGACCACCGGCCCGGTGTTGATGCCGACGCGCACCTGCAGGCCCTCCGCGCCGGGCGTGCGCCGGGCGGCCTCGAGCTCGGCGATGGAGCGCACCATGTCGAGCCCGCAACGCACTGCGCGCTCGGGATCGTCCTCGTGCGCGACCGGGGCGCCGAAGAAGGCCAGCACCCCGTCACCCATCAGCCGTGCGACCGTGCCGCCGTAGCGTTCGACGGTCGAGTTCATGCATGCGAACGCGTCGCCCACGATCGCCGTCCAGTCCTCGGGATCCATCCGCTCGGCGATCGCGGTGGAGCCCGCGAGGTCGGCGAAGAGCACCGTGAGCGGGCGCCGCTCGCTCGAGGCGGCGGGCGCGGCCGGCGTCGGGGCGCCCGAGACGCTCATCCCTCCGAAATCGTAAGCGGAACTCGTGCCGTGGATACTTTCCTACCTGTGAGCGCCTTCAGCCCCGTCGTGTTCGTGGGATGCAAACCCGAGGTGGCGGCGTTCGACGGCCGGATCATCGCGGTCGGGCCGGGCGCGCGGGCGGCCGCCGGACGCAACGCCGAGGTCGTCCGCCTGCGCGGCGTCGCGTGGCCCGGCCTGATCGACTCGCACATCCACCTCGAGGGCCTGGCCGACGCGAAGCTCACGCTCGACCTGACCGGCACCAGGAGCCTCACCGAATCGCTCGCGCGCGTCAAAGAGTGGGCGAAGCCGCTCCCGAAGTCCGCCTGGGTGATCGGGTCCGGTTGGTACAACGACGCCTGGGGAGATGCCGCTTTCCCGACCCGCGAGCACCTCGACAAGGCGGTCGCCGGCAGGCCCGCGTACCTTCGCCGCAAGGACGGGCATTCGGCGTGGGCGTCCAGCGAGGCGCTGCGCGCATCCGGCGTCGACCGCAACACCGAGGACCCGCCGGGCGGCACGATCGACCGCGACGAGCGCGGCGATCCGACGGGGATCCTGCGCGAGACCGCAATGCTGCTGACCTGGCGTCACGTGCCGGCGCCTACCGAGGCCGACCTCGACAAGGCGATGGCGCGAGCGCTCGCCGACCTCGCACGGCTGGGGCTGACCGGCGTGCACTCGATGGACAGCGCTCGAGGATTGGGCTCGCTGCAGCGGCTGGCGCAGCGCGGACCGCTGACGGTGCGCGTGGTCTACAACCTGCCGCTCGCCGACCTCGCGCACGCGGAGCGCATTGGCGTGCGGTCCGGCTGGGGCGACCCGTGGCTGCGCATCTGGGGCGTCAAAGCCTTTCTCGACGGATCGCTGGGCAGCCGCACTGCCGAGATGCTCGACGGCTCCGGCGTCGTGCGCCTGCCGCAGGACGCTCTGGTCGACATGATCACGCGCTGCGCTCGGGCGGAGCTGAACGTGTGTCTGCATGCGATCGGCGACGGCGCCGTGCGTCGCGCTGTCGATGCGCTCACGCCTCACCGGAATGCGTGGAGCCGTTGGCGGCCGCGGATCGAGCATGCGCAGTGCGTGCACCCCAAGGACATGGCGCGGATGGCGAAGGCGGGGATCATCGCGTCGATGCAGCCGATCCACGCCGTCGCCGACCGCGAGCTCGCCGATTCGCTCTGGCCGGCGGTCACCGCGAGCTCATATGCCTGGCGCGCGCTCGAAAAGGCCGGCGTGCGTCTGGCGTTCGGGTCGGACGCGCCGGTCGAGACGGCCGATCCGCTGGCCGGCATCGAGGCGGCCACCACCTGGAGGCGCGCGGCGGGGTGGCATCCGGAGCTGGCGCTGACGCAGGCCTCAGCCCTGCGCGCGTACACCTCGGGCGCGGCCTACGCCGCGGGGATGGAGCATGAGGTCGGAGCGCTGCGCCCGGGCCGGCTCTGCGACGTGACGGTGGTCGACGGCGGCCGCCTCATCGCGACCGTCGCCGGCGGCCGGGTCACGTGGCGGCGAAAGCTTTCCTGAGCTTTTCCGCCGTCGCCTCGAGCGCCTCGTTCACGACCTTCACGTCGTCGATCACGACCATGAAGCTCGTATCGCCGGTCCATCGCGGCACGACGTGGAAGTGCACGTGATCGGGGACGCCGGCGCCCGCGGCGCGTCCGATGTTGAGGCCGCCGTTGAGCGCATCCGGCGTCATCTCGCCGCGGAGCACGGAGAACGTGCGCTTCACCGCGCGCATGAGGTCGAGGATCTCGTCATCGCCGAGGTCCTCGAGGCTTGCCTTGTGGGCGAGCGGGGCCACCATCGCATGACCCGGGTTGTACGGAAACTTGTTCAGCATCACGATCGCGCCCGGCGGCCGCCACAGGACGAGCGACGCGTCCGGGTCGTTCCGGTCTTCGATCACGCGGCAGAAGAAACAGCCGGGCTTCGGCTCGACGCCGACGTACTGGATGCGCCACGGCGCCCAGAGCCTCTCCATTGATCTACGTCCTCTTGCTGCTGATGGTCACGGCGGTCTGGGGGTGGACCTTCGTGCTGGTCAAGGATGCAGTCACACAGTACCCGACGCTGCCTTTCCTGCAGATCCGTTTCGCCCTCGCGCTCGTCGTGATGGCGCTGCTCGTGCGCAGGTTGCCGACGGGCCGCGAGCTGACGATCGGCGCGGTCGTCGGCGCTGTGCTTGCGGGCGGATACCTCGCCCAGACGGCGGGCCTCAACTTCACGAGCCCGGGCAACGCGGGCCTGATCACGGGTCTGTTTGTCGTGTTCACGCCGCTGCTGAATCGCATCTTTGGCGCGCGGATCCGATGGTGGACCTGGGTCGCGACGGCGCTCTCCCTCGTGGGACTCGTGGCGCTGACCGGCGGACCGGCGGGCATGGGATTCGGCGACCTGCTCGTGCTCGGCTGCGCGGTGCTTTTCGCGCTGCACATCGTGCTGCTCGGGCGCTGGTCGCCGGGCTTGCCCGCGGCGCCGCTCGCGATGGTGCAGATGGCGGCGTCGGCTCTGATCTTCAGCGCCGGCGGAACGTGGCAGCTGCGGCCGCCGTCGGGTTCGGTGTGGTTCGCGATCGTCATCACCGGCGTGTTCGCGTCGGCTTTTGGCTTCTACATCCAGACCTGGTCTCAGGGGTTCATCAGCGCCAATCGCACCGCGCTGATCCTCGCCACCGAGCCGGCGTGGGCGCTGACCGCGGCGGTGGTCCTGGCGGGGCAGAGGCTCGACTTGATCCAGGCGCTGGGCGCGGCGCTCGTGCTCGCCGCGATCGTGGGCCACGAAGTAGCCTCCCTAAAATTTGAAGCTCATGGCCAGCCGCACCCGACGTAGCCAGTACGTGCCGCAGGAGATCGAGCCCAAATGGCAGAAGGTCTGGGCCGAGCGCGGCGTGATGAAGGCGTCGGACTCCTCTCCAAAGCCCAAGTTCTACGACCTGGTCATGTATCCGTACCCCTCCGGCGAGCTCCACATGGGACACGCGCGCAACTACGTGATGGGTGATGCGCTCGCGCGCATGAAGCGGATGCAGGGATTCGAGGTCCTGCACCCCTTCGGCTGGGACGCGTTCGGC
>DATEHC010000133.1:0-10287 GCA_035279785.1 Candidatus Dormiibacterota bacterium | reverse complement strand
CCCGCTGCTGGTGGTCGCCGGCGCGGGCACCGGGAAGACGGCGGTGATCGCCGAGCGGTTCCGGCGCCTGGTAGCCGCCGGAGCCGCCCCGGAGTCCATCCTCGTGATGACCTTCACCGAGCGCGCGGCCGCCGAGATGCGGCAGCGCATCGAGGGACTGATCGACGCTCCGGCGCCGTCCGTGGGCACGTTTCACGCGATCGCGCTCGGCTGGCTGCGCGAGGACGGCCGCCGGATAGGGCTCCAACCGGGCTTTCGCATCCTCATGGGCGCGGACCGCTGGATCCTGGCGCGCCAGCTGATGTGGGGCATCGGCGACATCGCGCTCACGGGCGACGAGCGGCCGGACGACCTGGTTTCACCGGTGCTCCAGATGCTCGAGCGAATGAAGCAGGAGCTCGTGCCGTTCGAACGCCTCGCCGCCTGGGCGGCGCATGCGGATGACGCCGAACGCGCCGGCCCCGAACGCACGGAGCTGATGCGCGCGTGCGTGCGTCTGTTCCGCGCTTACGAACGCGAGTGCCGCAAGCAGCGGCTCGTGGATTTCGACGACCTGCTGCTGCTGGTCGTGAGGATGTTCGAGAGGGATCCGCGCGTGCTGCAGCGCTACGCCGCGCGCCATCGGCACGTTCTCGTCGACGAGTACCAGGACCTCAACCTCGCGCAGGAGCGGCTGGTCGAGCTCATTGCGGGGGGCGGGGATCCGTTCGTCGTGGGCGACGACGATCAATCGATCTATCGGTTCCGCGGCGCCTCTCGCGCGAGCCTCGAACGGTTCGTGAGCAGCTTCCCGAGTGCTCGGACCGTCACGCTCGGCATCAATCGTCGGAGCTCGCGCCGCATCGTCGCGGCGGCATCCGCGTTGATCGCCAACAGTCCCGACCGCGTCTCCAAAGACCTGCGAGCCGAAACCGCGGGGCCCCATGTCCAGACCTGGAGCTGCGAGGACGGCTCGACCGAAGCGATCGCCATCGCCGAGGAGGCCCGACGGCTCGTGGCGTCCGGGGTGCCCTCGAACGCGATCGCGGTCCTGTGCCGGACCAACGGCATCGCTCGCCCGATCGCGGCGGCGATGGTGGAGCTCGAAGTGCCGCATGTCGTGATCGGCGGGCACGGCTTTCACGACCGTCCGGAGATAAAGGATGTGATCGCGATGCTGCGGGCGATCCACGATCCATCCGACGTGATCGCTCTCGCCCGACCCGCAGCGGCCGCCCTCAAGCCTCTGCTGGAAACGCTTGCGCCGGCAGCGCAGACGCTCGACGTGCGTGACGTCTTCTTCGAGCTCATGGAGCGGTCGCGCTATCCGGCAAATGCCAACGTCGCGCGCTTTGCAGAGAACATCGCCGAGTTCTGCGAGTCCTCGCCCGATCACTCGCTCGATGCCTACATGCGATACCTCGACCTCGTCTTGCTCTCGGGTGAGGACGAAGAGCCCGCGAGCGATGAGGCGGCGGACGGGGTGCGGATCATGACGATCCATCAGTCGAAGGGGCTCGAGTTCGAGGCCGTGTTCGTGCCATCGCTGGTGGAAGGCCGCCTTCCTCAGTCGGGCCGCTCACCGCGCTTCGAGCTTCCGCCGTCCGTCCTCGAGCCGCTGGTGCGCGGCCGCGAAGACGTGATCGCCGAAGAGCGACGCCTCCTCTATGTGGCGATGACGCGAGCGCGGCGGCAGCTTTACCTCACGCATGCGGCGCACTACGAGGGTGGACGGCGTTGGAGGCCGTCGCGGTTTCTCGACGAGGTCCGTGCGGCGGGGCGCCGCGTCGTCGTTGAGCGGGAATTTGCGGCGCGGCCGCAAACCGCACCGCCCGTGATTGCTGAATCCGGTCACGGCCCGGTGCAGCTCTCCTACAGCGCGATCGCCGCCTACGACGATTGCCCACGACAGTACTGGTACCGGCACGTGCAGCAGCTGCCCGCGGTGCAGAGCGCGGAGGCGGTCCACGGCACGATCCTGCACGAGGTTCTGCGACGGGCTGCGGAAGAAGTGCGACAGGGAAAGGCCGTCACGGCCGAGGTCTTGCGCGGAATCCATGAGGAGGTCTGGCGCGCCACGCCGTTTCCTGATCCCCGGCGCGCGCCCGCCTTCAAACGCAACGGAGCGGCCGAGCTCGAGGCGTTCCGCGCACGCGGTGGGCTCGACGGTGCGCCCGCCTTCGTGGAGCAGCCGTTCGAGGTCTCCGTCGACGGTTGGAGGCTGCGCGGAGTCATCGACCGGATCGACAAGACGGCGGATGGCTGGAAGATCATCGACTTCAAGAGTGGCCGGCCGATCGCCAGGCGCAAGCGAGACCTGCAGGTCGCTCTCTACGCGCTCGGAGCGTCCGAGGCCCTGCAGCTCGAACCGATCCAGCTCGAGGTGGTCTACCTTGCGTCGGGTGAATCGGTGCGGGTCGAAAACGCGACCGGGCTGGTCCGCGAGGCCGAGGCGCGCGGTACCGCGGTGGCCGAGGGCGTCAGGGCCGGACTCTTTCCCTCGAAGCCTGACCGGCGGCGGTGCCGGCTTTGCCCCTACCGCCTCGCCTGCTCGGACGCCTTGTAGCGGGCGGCCAGCAGCAAACACTCACGGGCGATGTCCGACGACGCGTAGGGGTGAGCCAGCTCCTCGGCATTCGCAGACATCTCCCGCCACGTAGGTCCGCCCTCGGCCAGCACCCGCACCTCGTCGAGGAGGTCGGCCTCCCGGGGCGCGAAGAACCCGATCTTCGACTCGACGACAAAGTCGACATTGGGCGATTCCTGTCCGGGTAGGAATCCCGTGATGACGAGCGGGAGCCCCGTCGCGAGCGCCTCGGCGATGGCGCCCGGTCCGGCCTTCGTCACGACGAGGTCGCACGCGCGCATCAGCTCGGGCATGTGGTCGACGAAGCCGAGGATCAGCATCGGAGTCGCCGCAGGAAGCTCGAGGAGCCGGCGCCGCAGCTTCTCGTTGCGCCCGCACACGACAACGAGCTGCCACGGGTGGGAGTCGAGCGCGAGGGTGCGCACCTGCGCCGCGAGGTGACCGACCCCGGCCGCGCCGCCGATGACCAGGACCGTGAACCTGTTCTCCGCCAGGCCAAACCGCCTGCGCAGGGCCTGCTTCTCGCCGGGCGCGGGAGGCCGGAAACGGAGGTCGACCGGGAGGCCCAGGAGCTTCACGCGATCCGGCGGAACTCGCCGTCGCAGCGCCACCTTGCGCGCCCTTTCGGTCGGCGCGATCACGAGGTCGGCCTGGCTGAAGGTCCATCCGCGATGAAAGTCCACGAGGTCGGTGATGACCGTCATCAGCGCACGCGGCCTGCCGCTCTTGCGGATGGCCTGGTGCGCGATGTGGTTCAGCAGAGGATGCACCGACAGCACGACGTCGGGGTCGTGCTCGCGGATCAGCTCACGCAGCACGCCGCGGACCGCGGGGCCGAAGACGGCCCGGATGGCGGCGAAAGTCGGCTGCGTGTTACTCGAGTGGTAGACCGCGCCCCACGCCGCGCGCGAGCGGCGGATCACGGGCGAATAAAGAGACGCGAGCCGCCTGACGATCGCGGGCCCCTGGCCGATCAGCGGGTCGGCGACCGTCACGGCGCAGGTTGGGTCGAGTAGGCGCAGCGCCTCGGTCAGCGCATGCGCCGCGGCGCGGTGGCCACCACCCGTGTCACTGAAGAGGATCAGGACGCGTGGAGACGCGCCGGTCGGTGTCGGGTAGAGGGCGGCGGCCTGCGCTACTTCTTTCGGGCCGCCGCGCGACGCGCGATCCACCGCATGTTGTACGCAGCGAGGAGATACGTGATGAACCCCATCGCGATGATCGCGATGCTCACCCAGAGGATGGTGCGCTTGGCCAGCTCATTGGGCGACAGCGTGCCGCCGCCTGGCGTGTGGTTCTGCAAGATGATGTAGGCCGCAACATCCTTGATGTCCTGGTCGGACAGCTTCCCTTGCCAGGCCGGCATGGCGACCTGCTTCGGATCCCCGGGCTGCGGCGTGCGGCCGTTGGTGATGACGCTGATCAGGAAGTTCGGGTCGAGCGGATTGGGCACGCCCGGGAGCTTGTCGATCGGATTCAGAACCGCGCCGATGCCGCCTTCGAGGCCCGCGCCGTGACAGGTCGCGCAGTTCTGGGCATATACGGTGGCGCCCTTGGTCGGGTCTCCAGGAAGTGCCGTCGCGCCGCTGGCGGTCGAGCTCGGTGAAGGCGAGGAATCGGCCAGCGTCGTCAGCGCCGTGAGGATGAAGAACGCCGGCACGCCAACCATTAGCAGCAAGCTCCTGGAAAGCCGCATCTAGGGCAATCATATCCACCGTCCAGTGGCGCCCGGCGGCCGGTCGGGCCGGGAATACCCCGCCTACGCGTAGGTTTAAACGGTTATGGGCTGTTTGCCGCCGGTCTCTCGCCCGGGGTTCGTCTGCGTCACCCGGCGCTGGCTGGACGCGAGATCGGCATACCGTGGCTGAGAGCACCCGACTGATTCCTGACCGCGCCGCACCCCGGATCGCGGTCATCTCCATGCACACGTCGCCCACGGCTTCCCTGGGCCAGAACGCAAACGGCGGGCTCAACGTCTACGTTCACGAGGTCGCCACCAGCTTCAGCGAGCGCGGCATCGCCACCGACATCTTCACGCGCCGCGGCGCCGGCGACCCCGAGGTCGAGCAGCTCGCCGAGCATTCGCGCGTCGTCTATCTGCCGGCCGGCGATGGGCTGGACAAGTACGCGCTGTACGGCCAGGTTCCGGCGTTCGCGGAACGCGTCGCGACCTTCGCGGACCGCAACCGCGTCATGTATGACCTGCTCTTCTCGCACTACTGGCTGTCGGGAGAGGTGGCGTGCCTGCTGCGGCCGAAGTTCGCGGCCGGATGGGCGCACGTCGCGCACACGCTGGGTTTGGTCAAGAACCAAAGCCTCGCCGCCGGCGCGCGGCCGGAGCCCGAGCTCCGCATTCACGTCGAGAGGGAGATCGCTGCGCAGGCCGACCTGCTGATCGCCTCGACCGAGGACGAGCGCGCCGACCTCGTGCGCCTGTACGGCGCCGATCCGGATCGCACCGCGGTCGTGCCGCCGGGCGTCGACCTGTCGATGTTCCAGCCGGTCGAGCGCGATGACGCCCGCCGCAAGGTCGGCTACGGGCCGGGTCGGCTGCTCCTGTTCGTCGGCCGCCTCGAGCGATTGAAGGGCGTCGAGGTCGCGATCCGCGCGCTGGCGCTGCTCCGCGATCGCGCGCACGACGACGTCAGGCTTCTGATCCTGGGCGAGGATTCACGCGAGGGCGAGGAGAGCGAGAAGGAGCGGCTGAAGGCCGTCGCGTCCAGCGTCGGAGTTCGCGACCGGGTCGACTTCCTCGGCTCGGTGGCGCACCACGAGCTGCCGTTCTTCTACTCGGCCGCGGATGTTTGCGTGATGCCGTCCTACAGCGAGTCGTTCGGCCTGGTCGGGCTCGAAGCTCAGGCGTGCGGAACGCCGGTGGTCGGTTCGGACGTCACGGGTTTGCGCTCCGTCGTGCGCGACGAGGTGAGCGGATATCTGCTCGAGTCACACGATCCGGCGATGTACGCGGAGAGGATCGGACGGCTGCTCGAGAATCGCGACCTCGCGTCACAGATGGGCAGGCACGGCCGGCTCTTGTCTCAGCGTTTCTCCTGGACTCGCACCACCGACCGGCTGGAAGCGCTTTTCGAGGGCGTGGTCGAGAAGGCTCAGGTCCGGGTCCAGGCAAGCGCGCGGCAGGAATAGGGGAACGCAACCGGGTCGAGCCTGGTCAACGCGGTGGGTCGGGTCCCGTCCGCATTCATGAGCCAGACCTGGTCGCCGCTCAGAAACGCGATCTGGTGACCGTCCGGTGAGGACACCGGCGAGGCGACGTCGATTGGATCCGCGGGCAGGCCGATCGCGGCGCTGAGCGTTGGCGGAGGCGAGACGACGTTGATGACGTACGCCTTGTGCAGTCCCGCGCCGCCGGCCGCTGTCGTCGCCGAGAAAACGAGGTGGCTCGAGTCCGGAAGCCACGCGGGCGCATCGATGTCGCCCGTTATGAGAGTCGTCGTCGCGGACGCGCCGGTAAGGCTCCGCAGTCGCAGCGAGACCGTGCTCTGGTCAGTCCGCAGGTACGCGATGCGATTGCCGGCGGGATCCCACGCCACGCTGTTCACGGGCGCCGAATCGGTGGCGAGCACGTACTGCGCGCGCAATCCGACGTCGTAGCCCCAGATCTGGTTGCCGTCCGTCGGGGAGTGGATGAACGCAACCCGCAGCCCATCCGGTGCGACCGCGGCCTCGCCGACGTCGCGCGCGATGATCGTGTCGGATCCATCCGCGGCCTGGCGATGGAGGACGCTCGCGGTGTCGATGTAGACGAATCCCATGCCGCTCGCGAGCGCGCCCGCCCAGGTCGCTGAGAAGCTCAGGCGAGCGGTCGTGCCGCCGGGCACGTACTGCCACCACTTCTGGTCCTGGTCCTCGATTAGCAGCGAGCGGCCGTTCGGCGACCAGTTGAATGAGCGGACGCTGCCCGAGTCGAAAAGCTGTCGCGGGAAGCCCGCCTCGTTGACGATCCAAAGGCCGTCCGGCGTACCGTCGGCGCCGTTGGTCGCGAAAGCGATCCAGTGATGCAGGGGCTGCAGCGCGCCGGTCGAGAATCGCAGGTCCTGGTCGCGCCCGAGCTGATTGCCGTCTACGTCGAGCGCCGCGGTGTTGACGAGCAGCTGGTACTCGGTGTTCGGCGCGAGCAGCTGCGATGGCGCGATGATCGCGCGCCGGCCGTCGTTCGGGTCGAGGCGCACGTCGAACGGTACGCTCGGGTTGAGGGTGATCGCGCTCTTCAAGCTCGTGGCATCCATGGCACGGCTGAAGTCGAGGGTCAGGTACGTGGAGGGATCGACGCCGCCATCGCCGTCGGAGGGCGCCGAGCCGCTGAGCGACGGGCTCGTTTCGGTCGTGAACGACCAGTGGTGGCGGAGGGTGTAGGTGTTGCCGGCGGGGTCGCGGTAGCCGGCGTCGAGGATGACCTCGTAATTGGTCGCCGTGCGCAGCGTGGAGTGGTGGTACAGGAGCGTGCGGCCGTTGAGCCACTCGACGTGGCCCGCCGTCGCGGGGGCGAGGTGCAGCCGGGTCGCGACGGACTGCTCGTCGACGTCGTGGTCGAAGGCGATGCGGACCGGCGCGGCCGTCGAGACGTCGGTGGTGTTGCGCTGCGGGGAGTAGTCGACGATCTGCGGGGGGCTGCCCTCGCACGCGGTCGCGGGGACAAGAATCAGTCCAGCCAGGGCGCCGGCCAAAAAAGGCAGGGCCCTCCGAGGGCCCACCCTCCCATTTGGAGGTGCGCCCTGCGCGCGCCCGGCGCCGCTCCCACCCCCAAGCCGACGCACCTGCGATGAGGTTAGTCGCGAAAAAACGAAAGGCCAACCCACCCTGTTAAGGGTTTGCGCCGATCCCGTCTAGAGGTGGGCCTTGAGCCGCGCCCGCATCTCCTGCGCCAGCTGCTCGAGGCGCGAGCTGTCGACGAACAACAGCGAGATGCTCGGGATCTGGTCGATCGCGGCCTCGATGCCCTGCTGCGAGGGGTCGGCCGCGCCCAGGATGTCCTTGACCTTGCGTGCGCGGTTGCCGAGCGCGTCCTCGGCCATGGCCTGGAGCTCCGACACGATCGAGGTCCAATCCAGCTGCGCTCCACCCGATCGAGGCGGAGTCGTCGGCGCGATCGGGGCAGGCGCGGGAGGCGCGAACCCCGAGAACTGCGGCGTCGGAATCTGCGCCGTCGGCGGCTCGGGCGGCATGGGCTGCATGGTCGGCATCATCTGCACGGTCGCCGTCGTCGGCGTCACCGGCTCGGGTTGCGGAGGAGGAGCCGCGGCCGGCGCGGGTGCCGCGGAGTAAGCAGGTTGCGCCGGTCGCCGCTGCCCGCCGACGACCTCGTCCATGTCGAGCGGCGGATGCTTGCCCGCGTCCGCGGCCTTCACCTCGATCATGGCGCCTGGGTCGTCGCACAGCGCGAGCACGCGGTCGGGCTTGTCGGCGATGTCACGGGACTCGCTGGTGTATGCGCCGGCGAGGTCGCCCTCGGCCAGGATGATGACGCCGGTTCCCGCACCGGACCTCACCATCACGCTGCCGCTGAGCTTGCGGTCGCTCAAGAAATTCAGGAGCGCCTTCATGTCGACCCATCCCGCGTACAGCTCGGTGTACATGGGTCGCGACACGGTCAGCTCGTAAAGGCCGTCGATCAGCTCGGGTGAAAGTCCGACGACATCGAGCACGCCGTGTCCGGCGGTGACGTCGTCGTTGAACTGCTGCAGCGCCGATTTGCCGAGCACGAGGCTCCCCGCCGCTTCCGCTCCGTCGTACAGACACTCGAGCGCGGACCCTTCGCGGAACAGGATCAGCCCCGATGCATCGTCGGTGAGCAGGCGGACGTAGCCCGTGTACCCCTCTCGCTCGAGGGTCGTGAGGAGTCGCGGAAAGTCGACGAACGACGTCTTCAATGAGTCGTACAGGATCTGGCCCGCGGGCACGGGAATCGGCTCGCGGCCGTGCTTCGGCTGCGGGCGGTGCTTCACGCCGCGCCTTGGCTGTGGTGCTTCCACTTTTCGTTCCGGTTCAGCATGCTCTTTCCTCTCGGCTCGCGGTTCGGGCGCGGGCTCGGCCCGCGGAGGCTGGTGGTCCTCCTGGTGGTGCTGCTCGGCTTGAGACTCGGCGGACGCCTGCTTGGGCGCAGCCTCGGCGGCGTTGACGAGCTCTGGGATCCCGGACTTGACTGTCTCGTCGGACGGAAGCTTGGCCTTGGCGTCGAAGTCGAAGTCGCCGCGCGTCCAGTGCAGGGCGTTGACGACGGCCTCATCGCCGGACTTGCCGTCGCTCTGAGCGTGAAAGAGATGACCGAACAGAAAGTAGAGGGAGGCGGACTGCCCGTTCCCATTGCGGACGTTGAGGGTACCGGTGGACCGCTCGCCTTGAGCGGATTCAAGAATCGAACGAAGGGGGGTTTCGGCTAATTGGCCGTGCGACTGCAAGAGCCTTCTCCTGATCGACCGGCGGGCGCCGATCGGGGTTTAAGAGAAAGTTAGTATAGGCACCGAGATCGCAGCAAGGCGCCCAGAGCCCGCGGAGCCGCCGCAGCTTCCGCTATATGCCGAATCTGCCCCAACTCGCCTTGTTCTCGTTCGCCATGGGCAGTCCACGTGGAATCGCGAGCACCGGATCCAGGGCCAGCTCGACCCCCCGCTGTCGGCCGAAGGCCTGCGCCAGGCCGAGCTGCTAGGCCTGCGTCTGGCAGCCCGCCGGTTCGCCGGCTTCTACGCCAGCGACCTCGCGCGGGCGTTCCAGACGGCCGAGGCCATCGGCGCCGCCATCGGGCAGGAGCCCGTGCGGCGCGCTTCGCTGCGGGAGATCTTCCTCGGCGAGTGGGAGGGCCTGACGACCGCCGAGATCGCCGAACGCTATCCACGGGAGTGGGCGGCGTGGGTACAGGAGCCGGACTGGGACCTGGTGCCCGGAGGCGAGGGCGCCGCTACCTTCGATGCCCGCGTCGCCCGGGCCTTAGATGAAATAGTCGAGATCGTGGAGCAGCACCGGCACGGCGGGGACGTGCTCGTCGTCACGCATGGCGGCGTGATCCAGGTTGCGCTGCATCGCATCATCGGACGCGCAAGCCGCGGACTGTTTCCTTTCAAGATCCAGAACGCATCGATCTCGTGGATCGAGAAGCGCACCGGCCGCACCATCATCGGCGGCGTCAACGACATCGCGCATCTCGAGCCCGCGCTCGTCACCGAAGTGGGGCCCGGGTGAGCGACGAGTCGCAGCGATGGGACGGCGAGCTCGCGGAGCGGGCGTCTCCCGCCCCGCTGTTGCAGACGTGGGCGTGGGGCGAGGTGCAGTCGCGCGCCGGTTGGACGGTCGAGCGCGTGCGCACAGATCACGCGATGGCGAGCGTGTTGGTGCGAAAGGTTGGGCCCGCGCGCGAGGCCTACGTTCCGCGAGGCCCCGTGCCCGCCACCGACGAAGCCATCGCGTCGGTGATCGAATGGGCTCGCAGCCATCGCATCGCACGCATCCTGGTCGAGCCCGAAGCGACCGACGAGCTGGGCGAAACCCTGACGGCACGCGGCTTCGCGAAAGCCACCCCCATCCAGCCGCGCCACACACGCATTGTGCCGCTGGTCGCGAGCGACGACCTCCTCAAGACCTTCAAGCACGGCCGTCGCTACAACATCCGCACCGGCATCAAGCGCGGCGTCGTGGTCGAGGTCGGCAAGGACGCGGCGGAGCTCGCGCGACAGTCGGCTGCGGTCGAGCGCCGCGAGTCGATCAGGCTG
>DATEHC010000132.1:0-19171 GCA_035279785.1 Candidatus Dormiibacterota bacterium | reverse complement strand
AGGTCGGCGTCCGGTATGCCCGCCGCGCGCATCGAATCCCACCGGTCGTGCAGCCCCTGCGCCTTCGCCTGGAGGACGTAGGCGCCGCCGAGGTCGAGAAGGCCGCCTCCCCCCAAGGAGGTGAGGATCGCGACCGTCAGGATCAGCGCCGACAACCGAGAGGTCCAGACGTGGCGGTGCCGTATGCGCGAACGTCGGACCGGGACCGGATCAGCGGCTGGGCGCGCTTCCTCCGAAGCAGCCGGCAGCTTCTGCTCGACTGCGATCACAGCAGCCGCGGGCGATCGTTTCGCATGTCGCTATAAACGACCTCACCCCGTGGCCCGCTCGCCGGGGCGAGCATACACCTCCTCAGAAGGCACCAAGCGCTCCTGGCGGGTGCCCGCGAGATGAACCCGAACGCCCGGTTTCCCAGGGCTGCCCAGCTCCCATCCGGCGGCGTACAGCTCGGCTGCTCGCGCCAGGTCGCCGGCGGTGGCGGTCTGGACGCCGTCGGTGAAGGTCAGGGACTGACTTCGAGCGCCGGGGAACCCGAGCCGCACCTGGCCCCCCGTTTTGAGGTTGAAGACGTAATCGTCCAGCGAGCCGCCGTCGGAAGATGCCACCAGCTCGGCGACGGTCGGGAATTGACCCGAGCGCATTGCGGCTTTCAGGTCCGACCGGCGCGTCCGGTCGGTGAGGCGGGTGCGGCGACGCTGCTCGGTCAGCAGTAGGTCGCGATCGCCGCGCAGTGTCGCCAGCTCGCGTTCGAGGGGCCGCATGCGCTCGCGAATGGCGGCGATCCGGCGCTCGATCTCGGCGGCCTCCAGCTCTTCCACGTGGCTAAGTCTCGTGCGCGGCCCGGCGGTTGCGGAAGCCCGCATACAGCCCGAGGTCGTACACCGACTTCAACCCGCCGCCCGCGAAGAAAGGCACGCCAAACGCCGCGAGCCCGATCGCGGCGCCCGAGACCACAGGCCCAAGCGACATCGCCACGCCGCGAACTGCTCCGGTCATGGCGACAGCGCCCGCCCTCTCGGCGGGCGGAACGATCGAGACGACGTACGCCTGGCGCGCGGGCACGTCCATCTGCGACAGCGCGAAGCGAGCGAACAGGATCGCGACCGCCCATCCGAACGTCGGGCTGAACGGAACGAGCAGAAGCAGGAGGTTGCTCGGGAGGTGGGTGAAAACCATCGTGTTGATCAGCCCGAAGCGATCGGCCAGGCGGCCGGAGACCTCGTACGAGAACGACTGCAGGATCGCGACGCCCGCGAAGACCGGTCCCAGCGACTGGGCGGCCACGCCAAACCGCACGTGCAGCCAGTACGCGATCACTGCGTTCGCGACCAGCCCGCCTCCGAGCGAGTCGAGCGCGAACAACGCGGCGAGGCCGGCCAGTGGGCGGAAGGAGCCGAAGACGACCCTCGACGGCTCGCCCTCGACCTGCGCCGACATGATCAGCGGGAGCACCGCTGTCGCGACTCCGAGCGCTGCATAGAAAAGGAAGTACGCACTGGTAGACGAAACCAGGCCGGCCGAGATCCCTCCCCCGGCGCTGAAGAGCCCGCCCGTCAGCGAGTAGCGCGCAAAGGCGCGATTTCGCGCCGGAGGCGTCGCGGTCTCGGCGAGCACGGCCTGCTCCACCGACGAGAACGGCCCGTAGTCGACACTCGCCGCGCCGAGCATTCCCGTGACGCCAGACAGGACCAGGAGAATCGGGCTCCGACCGAGCGCGAGATCCAAGCCAGTGAGGGCCATCAGGCCGCCGGTCAACGCCAGGGTCCGCCTCCTGCCGATGCGGGCCGCAGCGGCCGCCGACGCCAACCCGGTGAGCGAGGCGGCGGCGAGGCCGATGCTCAGGGTCAAGCCGATGGCAACGGCCGAAAGCCCGGCGCGCTCGAGGTGCAGCCCCACGAGCACGGCGGAGAAGCCGAAGCCGAAAGCCCGGAGCCCGCGGGCAGCCAGCAGGAGGACACGGTCTCGGATGCCCGCCGGGTATTTCAACGCCGTTGTTGAAAAACTCCTAAAATCGATCTCGTGGAGTCCAAGCGCGGGGTCATCCTCGCCTTCCTCAAGACACGCGGTCACGCAACTCTAGGCGAGATCGCGACCCATCTCGAGGTCTCGAAGCAGGGCGCGCTCCGCCACCTCGAGGGCCTGGAAGCGTCCGGCCAGGTGACGATGAACGCCGACGCGGCCCACGGTCCCGGTCGCCCCGAGCACGTCTACCGCCTGACCGCCGCCGCCGCGGCGAACTTCCCCGACGGCCATCGCGAGCTGACCGGCGAGCTCGTCGAGTTCATGTCCAACGAGCAGTTGAAGGAGTTCTTCGAGAAGCGCGCCGCCCGCCTCGAGGCCGAGTACGCCCCCAAACTCGCGGGCCTAGACTTTGAATCGCGCGTTCGCGAGCTGGCCCGGCTCGCGTCCGAGCACGGTCACATGGCCGAGGTGGTCGACCTGGGTGAGGGGGCGCTTGCAATCCGCCACTGCAACTGCCCCATCCAGGACGTGGCGTCCCGCACCGGGTTGCCGTGCGTCAACGAGCAGCAGATGTACGAGCGGCTCCTGGGCACCGATGTGGCGCGAACGACCTGGATGGCCGAGGCCGCGGACGACTGCACTTATGTCATCCCAAAGGAGCGCCGGGCGCGCGCAGGGCGCACTGGCAATTAGGAGAAGAGAGTTGGCTGATTTCGAGATCAAAGACCTGCGCGCGAGCGTCGAAGGACGGCAGATCCTCAAGGGCATCTCGCTGGGCATCAACAAGGGCGAGGTCCACGCCGTGATGGGCCCGAACGGTTCGGGCAAGTCGACGCTGTCCCACACGCTGATGGGGCACCCCGGCTACACGGTGGAGGGCGGCGAGGTCCTCTTCAAGGGCCAGAACGTCCTCGAGCTCGAGCCCGACGAGCGCGCGCGCCTGGGCATGTTCCTCGCGCTGCAGTACCCCGTCGTCGTGCCTGGTATCTCGATGGCCAACTTTCTCCGCACCGCGCTGAACAGCAAGCGCGGTTACGACGGCAAGGACAAGTCCAAGCAGGTCACGCCGAAAGAGTTCCGCGCGCTTCTCAAGGACGAGCTGAAGGTCTTGCACATGGACGACTCGTTCCTGTCGCGGTACATCAACGACGGGTTCTCCGGCGGTGAGAAGAAGCGCGCCGAGATCCTGCAGATGGCGGTGTTGAAGCCGGAGATCGCGATCCTCGACGAGACCGACTCCGGGCTCGACATCGACTCGATCAAGTACGTGGCCGAGGAGGTCAACCGCATGCGCGGCCCGAACCTCGGAGTGCTGATCATCACCCATTACACGCGCATCCTCGAGTTCATCAAGCCCGATTTCGTCCACGTGCTGGTCGACGGCAACTTCGTGCTGTCGGGCGGCCCTGAGGTCGCGGCGCGGCTCGAGAAGACCGGCTACGCGGAATGGGGTCACGCCGAAGAGACCACACCACAGGAGGTCGCCTGATGGCAACCGCACCGAAGCTCGACGTCGGCGTCGACTACAAGGAGAAGTACGGCTTCTTCTTCCCGGAGGACTACGTCTTCAAGGCCAAGCGGGGCCTGAACGAGGAGATCGTCAAGGAGATCTCCTTCATGAAGGGCGAGCCCGAGTGGATGACGAAGTTCCGCCTCCGCTCGCTCGAGATCTTCCGCAAGAAGCCGATGCCCAACTGGGGCGCGGACCTGTCCGTTATCGACTTCGAGAACATCTTCTATTACCTGCGACCCGCTGAGAAGCAGTCGAAGTCGTGGGAGGACCTGCCGCCGGACATCAAAGCGACTTACGACCGGCTCGGCGTGCCCGAGGCGGAGCGCAAGTTTCTCGCCGGCGTGTCGGCCCAGTACGAGTCCGAGGTCGTCTACCACTCGCTGCAGGAGAACCTGACCAAGAAGGGCGTGATCTTCCTCGACACCGACTCCGCCCTGCGCGAGCACCCCGACCTGTTCAAGGAATACTTCGGCACGGTCATCCCGCCCGCCGACAACAAGTTCTCGGCCCTGAACAGCGCCGTGTGGTCCGGCGGCTCCTTCATCTACGTCCCGAAGGGCGTGAAGGTCGAGATCCCGCTGCAGGCCTACTTCCGCATCAACGCGGAGAACATGGGGCAGTTCGAGCGGACGCTGATCATCTGCGACGAGGACTCGTTCGTCCACTACATCGAGGGCTGCACCGCGCCGATCTACACGACCGACTCGCTGCACTCGGCGGTGGTCGAGATCATCGTCAAGAAGAACGCCCGCTGCCGGTACACGACGATCCAGAACTGGTCGACCAACGTCTACAACCTCGTGACCAAGCGCGCGATGGCGTACGCCGACGCGACCATGGAGTGGGTCGACGGCAACCTCGGGTCGCAGATCACGATGAAGTACCCGTCCGTCTACCTGATGGAGCCGGGCGCGAAGGGCGACGTCCTCTCGGTCGCATTCGCCGGCAAAGGCCAGCACCAGGACGCGGGCGGCAAGATGATCCACGTCGCGCCGAACACGACGTCGACCATCACGTCGAAGTCGATCAGCAAGGCGGGCGGCCGGACGTCGTACCGCGGCCACGTGAAGATGTACCCGGGCGCGAACAACTGCAAGTCGTTCGTCAAGTGCGACGCGCTCCTGCTCGACGACGAGTCGCGGTCGGACACGTACCCCTACAACGACGTCGACGCGGAGAACGTGACCCTCGGCCACGAGGCGACCGTGTCGAAGGTGTCGGACGAGCAGCTCTTCTACCTGATGAGCCGCGGCATCCCCCGCGCCGAGGCCGAGACGATGATCGTCAACGGTTTCATCGAGCCGTTCACCAAAGAGCTGCCGCTCGAGTACGCGGTCGAGCTCAACCGCCTGATCCAGCTCGAGATGGAGGGCTCGGTAGGCTGAGCAGTCACACGCGGGCGATCAACGAGAGATTCGGCGGCTCAGGCGGGCCAGATGCTAGGCGCCGCCGAGCAACGCAGCGAGCGCATCCGTTGATGCGTGAGCGAGTAGCGCAGGCGGCAACAACGCAGATGGCCTGCATGGACGCCGAAGATCCGTTGCATCGGCCCGCGCGGGACTGCTGAGATGGCCCTGACTGCTGAAACCCTGGACGAGCTCCAGGGCGAGCCACGCTGGCTTCGGGAGAAGCGCGAGGAAGCGTTCGCCACATTCGCGAAGCTGCCCGCGCCGAGCAAGACCGACGAGGAGTGGCGCCGGACCGACGTCAGCAAGCTCGATCCCAACCAGTTCTCGAAGCTCGAGCATCTCGACGGACAGAAGCTCGTGCTCCCCTCGGCGTTGCCGGCGGGCGTGATCCTGATGCCGCTGCGTCAGGCGGCGAAGGAGCACCCGGACCTGGTCGAGCCGCGCCTGTTCTCTCTCGTGCACGCCGACCGCGACCGGTTCGCTGCGCTCCACGCTGCGTTCTTCACGGGCGGCACCTTCCTCTACGTCCCGGACGGCGTCGTTATCGACAAGCCGGTCATCGGCCAGCACTTCTCACACGAGGGCGGCACGAGCGTCCTTCCCCACACGCTGATCGTCGCGGGCAAGAACTCGAAGTTCGACTACCTCGATGAGTACATCGCCGAGCAGCCCGACGAGGCCGGGTACCGAAGCGGATCGACCGAGATCTTCGCCGGCGATGGCGCTCAGGTCGGCTACGTGGCGGTACAGAAATGGGGCCGCAACGTCTGGCATTTCGCCGACCAGCGCGCCGAGCTCAAGAAGGACTCGCGGCTGCGCCTTTTCAACGTAACGCTCGGGGGCAAGTTCTCCAAGACGCGCGTCGAGGCGTCGCTCGTGGGCGAAGGCGCCGACGCGGAGCTGAAGGCCCTGTACTTCGCCTCCGGCGAGCAGTTCTTCGACTTTCACACACTGCAGGACCACCGCGTGGGCAACACGCGCAGCGACCTTCTGTTCAAGGGCGCGCTGTCCGGCACCGCACGTACGGTCTACGCGGGCCTGATCCGCATCGAGAAGCACGCCTCGCGGTCCGACGCCTACCAGGCCAACCGCAACCTCGTGCTTTCGGACAAGGCGAAGGCGACCTCGATCCCGATGCTCGAGATCGACAACAACGACGTGCGCTGCACACACGGCGCGACGGTCGGTCCGGTCGACCCCGAGCACCTCTTCTACCTCCGGAGTCGCGGCATCCCCGAGGTCACCGCTAAGCGAATGCTGATCCAGGGTTTCTTCGGCGACGTTCTCGACCGCATCCCCTTCCAGCACGCGAAGGCGGTGGTCGAGGCCGAGCTCGAGGCCCGAATCGGTTAGGCGGTTGGCTAGGCACCTGGTCGCCACCGTGAACGATGTCGCGCTCGACACCGTCAAGGCGGTCGTCGCGGCCGGCCAGGAGATCTGCCTCGGCCACTGCGAGGACGGCTTTTACGCCATCGACGATGTGTGCACGCACGAGAACTTCCTGCTCAGCGGCGGCGAGGTGGTCGAGGACTGCGAGGTCGAGTGCCCGCAGCACGGGTCGCGATTCAACCTCAAGACCGGCAAGGTCACGGGACTTCCCGCGGTCATCCCCGCGAGGACGTTTCCGGTGACCGTCGAGGGGAGCGATGTCTACGTCGACCTTTGACGTTGCCGCGGTTCGCAAAGACTTTCCGATCCTCGAGACGGGGCTTGCCTACCTGGACTCCGCGAACACGTCGCAGCGCCCGCGCCAGGTGACGGGCGCGATGCTCGACTACTTCGAGAAGTTCAACAGCAACATCCACCGTGCGGCGTACCGCATCGCCGAGGAGGCGACCGTGCGGTACGAGGCCACGCGTGAGAAGGTGCGCGCCTTCATCAACGCCGCCTCGACCAAGGAGATCGTCTACACACGCGGCACGACGGAGGGTATCAACCTCGTGGCGTACTCGTGGGGACGGGCGAACATCAAGCAGGGCGACCTCATCGTCCTGACCCTGCTCGACCACCACTCCAACATCGTGCCGTGGCAGATCCTCGCCGCCGAAAAGGGCGCGAAGATCGAGTTCGTCGACATCGACGAGAAAGGTGAGCTGCGCCAGGACCAGTTCAGGGACCTGCTGAGGCGCTCTCCGAAGCTGGTGGCCTTCAACCTGATCAGCAACGCGCTCGGCACGATCAACCCCGCTCGCGAGATGGTTGCCGCGGCCAAGAAAGCTGGCGCCACGGTGCTGGTCGATGGGGCGCAGTCGACTCCGCACCAACCGGTCGACGTGCAGGCCCTCGGCTGCGACTTCTACGCGTTCAGCGGCCACAAGATGCTCGGGCCCACGGGCGCCGGCATCCTCTACGGCCGGCGCGAGCTGCTCGAGGCGATGCCGCCGTTCATGGGGGGCGGCGACATGATCAAGACGGTCAGCACCGAAGGCGCGACCTACCTCGACCTGCCGTGGAAGTTCGAGGCGGGCACGCAGGCCATCGCGGAGGTCATCGGCCTGGGTGCGGCCGTCGATTACCTACAGGGGCTCGGCATGGATGCCGTTCGCGCGCACGAGCTCGATATCACCGAGTACGCATACGAGGCTCTGAGCGAGCTCGAGGGTCTCCAGGTCTACGGCCCGCCGCCGTCGCGGCGCGCGGGGGTGATCTCCTTCTCTCTCGAGGGCATCCACCCCCACGACCTCGCGACCATCGCCGACCGCGACCAGGTCTGCCTGCGCGCGGGCCATCACTGCGCGATGCCTCTGATGACTCGCCTCGGCATCCCCGCTACCGCGCGCGCGTCGTTCTACGTGTACACGCAGCGGGAGGAGGTCGACCGGCTCGTAAGCTCGATCCGAGAGGCACAGAGGATCTTCGCGTGAGCACGAACAAACCAATGTCCGCCGACGACCAGTTCTACCGCGAGTACATCCTCGACCACTACAAGAACCCGCGGAATTTCGGCCGTCTCGATCAGCCGGACATCACGCACGAGGAGAACAACCCGCTGTGCGGCGACGTCGTCGGGATGGACTTTCGCGTGAAGGACGGCGTCATCGAAGACATCCGCTTCCACGGCCGCGGCTGCGCCATCTCGCAGGCGTCGGCTTCATTGCTGACCGAGCGGTTGAAGGGGATGCCGCTGGACGAGGCCAAGAAGATCAACAAGGACGACGTCATCGGCGAGCTGGGCATCGACATTTCGCCGGCGCGCATCAAGTGCGCGCTGCTTTCGCTGAAGGTTTTGAAGGTCGGTGCCTATGGATTGGCCGACGAGGACGAGGAGTAGTAAGAGGTATGGCTGAGCAGACCGCACCGTTTCGCGACCTGAAGATCGACGACATCAAGCAGTTGATCGACGAGGGCCACCCGGTGGTCGACGTGCGCGAGGACTGGGAGTGGAACAGGGGCCACGTTCCAGGCGCGCGCCACGTCGTCCTGGCTTCGATCCTGGCCAACCCGACCGCGCAGAAGTTCGAGGACGGGACGATCTTCGTCTGCGGGATCGGCGAGCGGTCGGCGGTGGCGTCGGAGATGGCGGTCGCGCTAGGCGTGAAGGACGTCATCAACTTCCGCGGCGGCATCAAGGCGTGGAAAGACGCCGGCATGCCTCTGGAGACACCTTGAGCCCCGAAGCCCCTCAGGTCACGATGGAGGTCGCGCCCGACGCGACCGTGAAGCCCGAGGACGTGATCGACGTCTTGCGGCAGTGCTTCGACCCCGAAATCCCCGTGAACATCGTCGACCTGGGGTTGGTCTACGACGTCGCGATCAAGCCCGAGCGCGTGGACGTGAAGATGACGCTGACCGCGCTCGGCTGCCCGATGGCCGGCGACGTGATGGCGGACGTCCGCGACCACTTGCTGACCTTGCCCGGCATCAACGACGCCGGCGTGGACATCGTTTACGAACCCGTCTGGACTCCAGAGCGCATGTCGGAAGAGGCGCGCTGGGAACTGGGGATGGTCTAGCCCGACCTCAGGGAATCGTCAGGACGCCGTTCTGGCACGAATAGGCCGTCTGGCTGACGAAGCCGGCAGTGGTCCCGCCGCCGCTGCCCGTCGCCGGACAGACGATGTGGTGCCAGGAGATCTCGAATCCGATCACAAGGATTCCCACGACCGCGACGGAGGCGATGCCGGCCGCGATGATGCTCCCCAAGCGCGTCGCGGGCGTCCCAGCCGTCACCGCTATCGACAGCCCGGCGACGACGAGGATCAGAAGGCCGATGGAGAAGGCCCCGATCATGCCCATCACCACCAGCCCTGCCGACGCGGCTGCCCGAAGAGGCAGCTTGACCCGGGCGGGCGCCAGCAGTGAGGCTCGAAGACAGATCGCCATCAGCGCAAGGAAGGTGGCGACGAAGGGAACGGTGAGCACGTCCGGCGCATCGGGGCCGCCCTGGAGGTTGATGATCGAGAGATACAGGGCGTCGATCGCGACGAGCGCCGCGATCGCGAACCAGGTGAGCACTCGCATCCACGTCCGATCCACGCGGTCAATGTAGGCGGTCGCCAATCGGCTCCTCCTACTATTAGTTGCGAAGTGGCGGATTTCAGCCCAGGGCTGGAAGGTGTGGTTGCCGCTGAGACCGCCGTCAGCGAAGTCGACGGCGCCAACGGCCGTCTCATCTATCGCGGCGGGTATCTGATCGAGGACCTCGTCCCGGTCGTGAGCTACGAAGAGGTCGCGTATCTCCTTTGGAATGGAGAGCTGCCGAACGAGAGCCAGCTCGACGCCCTGCGCGAAGAGATGTCGGGCGCCCGAGCGCTGAACAAGGCGGCGCGCGGCTCGCTCGAAGCGATGGACCCCAACGACGATGCGATGGACGTCCTGCGCACGATCACGTCCGCCCAGGGCGCGAGCAAGACGCTCAACAAGCCTTCGCTCGGAGAAGCGGTCGCATTGACCGCGGTTCTACCGACGATCGTCGGGGCGACGCAGCGGCGAAAGGCTGGAAAGTCGCCCGTGGAGCCGCGAACGAACCTCGGCCATGCCGCCAACCTCCTCTGGATGATGACGGGCGAAGAGCCGTCCGCCGAGAAGGTGCACTGGCTCGACACGTACCTCGTGCTGCTCGCGGATCACGGCCTGAACGCATCCACGTTTGCGGCGCGGGTGGTCGCATCGACAGGAAGCGACCTGACCTCGGCGGTCGTCGGCGCGATCGCGACCCTCAAAGGTCCAGCGCATGGAGGCGCCGCATTGGCGGCGCGCAGCATGCTCGACAAGATCGGCTCAGCCGAGAACGCCGAGAAGTGGCTGACGGAAGCGCACGCCCGGCACGAGCGCTTCTCCGGGTTCGGTCACCGCGTGTACCGCACCTACGACCCCCGCGCGAAGATCCTGCGCGAGATGGCGAAGTCGGCGGCGCCCGAGCTGTACAGGACGGCGGCCCGAACCGAGGAGGTCGCCCTCAAGATCCTCCACGACGCGCATCCCGACCGGCCCAACGCCACCAACGTCGACTTCTGGGCGTCGGTCGTGTTGACAGGCGTCGGCATCCCGAAGGACCTTTTCACCACCATCTTTGCGGTGTCGCGCGTGGCCGGATGGACCGCGCACGTGCTCGAATCGATGTCCGATCTTCGCCTGATCCGGCCCGCCTCACGCTGGGTCGGGCCGCAGCCTGGAAAGAAGCCCGCGCAGCTCGCGAAACGATGAGCGCCTACGTTCCGGGCCTCGAGGGCATCGTGGCGTCGCAGACCGCCATCTCCATGGTCGACGGCCAGAACGGACGCCTGGTCTACCAGGGCTACGTCATCGCCGACCTGGCCGAGGAGATGTCATTCGAGGAGGTCGCCTTCCTTCTCTGGGAGGGCCGGCTCCCCAACCGCGCCGAGCTCGACGCCCTCTCGCTCGAGCTCGCGAACCATAGGGCGCTGACCCAGGCAGCGAACATCACCCTCGACGCGCTGCCGTCGGACACCGACCCCATGGACGTCTTGCGCAGCGTCGTCTCGGTGCAGGGCGTGGAGCACCGGCTCGCGAAACCGACGATCCCGCTCGCGATCCACGCGACCGCGTCGTTCCCGACGATCCTCGCGATGTTCAACCGGCGCCAGCTCGGCCTCGCGCCCATCAAGCCTCGCGCCGACCTGGGCCACGCGGCGAACTACCTCTACATGATGAACGGCAAGGAGGCCGGCCCCGAGATCGTGCGCGCGCTGAACACGTACCTCGTCCTGCTTGCCGACCATGGCATGAACGCCTCGACTTTCACCGCACGCGTCATCGCCTCGACCGAATCGGACCTGACTTCCTCGCTGGTGGGCGCGATCGGCGCCCTCAAGGGCCCGGCGCACGGTGGGGCGCCGTCCGCGGTGATCGAGCAGCTCGAGCTCATCGCCGCCGCCGACGACGCCGAGGCACACATGCGCGACATGCGCAGGCGCAAGGAGAAGTTCATGGGCTTCGGCCACCGCGTGTACCGCGTGTACGACCCGCGGGCCAGGATCCTGAAGGAGATGTGCCGGCGAATGAACCCGAAGTTCTACGACCTGGCCGTACGGGTCGAGGAGATCGCGCTCCGCATTCTTCACGAGGAGCACCCGGAGCGCCCGCAGTCGACCAACGTCGAGTTCTACTCGGCGGGCGTGCTGCAGGCAATCGGTCTGCCCAAGGAGTACTTCACCCCCACCTTCGCCTCGGCGCGGGTGGCGGGCTGGACCGCCCACGTGCTCGAGCAGACGGCCCACAACCGGATCATCCGGCCCCAGTCGGAATACATCGGCCCCGAACCGCGCAAACCGGTGCCCATCGGCGAAAGGGCGTAGGCCCCGACTCCTAGACTTAAACCGTGCCCGAGTTCGACTTCGACGTGGCCATCCTGGGCGGCGGCATGGGGGGTTACCCGGCCGCGATCCGGGCCTCCCAGCTCGGCATGAAGGTCGCGCTGGTGGAGGCCGACAAGCTCGGTGGCACCTGCCTGCACGTCGGCTGCATCCCGACCAAAGCGCTCCTCGAGTCATCCGAGCTCTACCACCGGGTCTCGACCCAGGGTGCCGAGTTTGGGCTCAAGGCCGAGGTCGTCGGCTATGACTACGCCCGGATCGCCCAAAGGCGCGATGCAGTGGTCAACCAGCTCTACAAGGGCGTCCAGTACCTGATGAAGAAGAACAAGATCGAGGTCGTAGCCGGCCGCGGGCGGCTGCGCGACCGCAACACGATCGAGGTCAACGGCAAGATGGTCAGCGCCAAGAACCTCATCGTCGCGACCGGTTCGGTGGTGAAAACGCTGCCCGGGCTCGAGCTCGACGGCCAGTACATCGTCTCGTCGGACAATGTGGTTAAGGCCGCCGCCACGCCCGAGTCGATCTGCATCATCGGCGCCGGCGCCGTGGGCGTGGAGTTCGCCACGTTCTTCCACGAGCTCGGTGTGAAGGTCACCTTGCTCGAGGCGCTGGACCGCCTCGTCCCGCTCGAGGACGACGACGTTTCGAAGGAGCTGATGGCCGCCTTCAAGAAAACCGGCATCGACGTCCGCGTCGGCGTCAAGGTCAAGAGCGCCAAGAAGGCGCGCGACGGAGTCAGCGTCGAGACCGACCAGGGCGAGGTCTGGGCGAAGCAGCTTCTGGTCGCGGTCGGCCGGGCGGCGGTTTCGAAGGAGCTCGGGCTCGAGCAGGCGGGGGTGCAGCTGCAGCCCAACGGTTTCATCAAGGTCGACGAGTGGATGCGCACGTCGGTCGACTCCATCCACGCCATCGGCGACGTGGTCGGCGGCTTCCTGCTCGCGCACGCCGCGTCCCACGAGGGCATCGTGGCCGCCGAAGACATCGCCGGCCAGCGCCTGGCTCCGATGGAGCAGAACCTCGTCACGCGCTGCACCTACTCGCATCCGCAGGTCGCGTCGGTCGGCCTGACCGAGAAGCAGGCGCGCGACAAGGGACACGAGGTGAAGATCGGGAAGTTTCCGTTCAGCGCCATCGGCCGAGCGCAGATCCACGGCGACACGGCGGGCTTCGTGAAGATCGTGTCCGATGCCAAGACCGGCCAGATGCTCGGCACCCACATCATCGGCAACGAGGCGACGGAGCTCATCGCCGAGCCCGCGCTGACCCAGCTCTTTCAGGGCGACGCCTGGGAGCTCGGGCGCAACATCCATCCCCACCCGACGCTGAGCGAGGCCGTTATGGAGGCGGCGATGGCCGTCGACGGCCACGCCATTCATTTCTAGTCATGGCTCAAACCGTCGAGACGAAGGAGAACTCCTTCAACCCCGAGTGGCGATTCCAGGAGCGCGTGGCGTGGCGCGACACCGACGTCGACGAGAACGTCCTCACCGAGTGGTTCCACTACATCCTGCTCGGGCGACAGATCGACTATCGCTTCCAGGTCCTGAACCGGCAGGGCCGCGCGCCCTTCATCATCTCTTGCGCAGGGCATGAGGCCGCGCAGATCGGCATCGGCTGGCCGCTGAAGCCGAAGCACGACTGGCTCGCGCCGTACTACCGCGACGTGGTGCTCTGCATGCGCATGGGCATGACTCCGCTGGACCTCATGCTCTCGGTGCTGGCCAAGTCCGCGGACCCCGCGTCCGGCGGCAAGCAGACGCCCGGCCATTTCTCCGACTCGCGGCTCAACATCACGTCCGGCGGTTCGCCCGTGGCGACGCAGATGGTGCGCGGCGCGGGCGTCGCGTACACGTTGAAGATGGACAAGACCGACAAGGTGCTGCTCACCTGCTACGGCGAGGGGGCCGGCGCGGAAGGCGATGCCCACGAAGCCTTCAACTTCGCGGCGGTCTACAGGCTGCCGGAGATTTTCGTGTGCGAGAACAACGGCTTCGCCATCTCGACCCCCTTCAAGAAGGAATACGCGATCGACTACGTCGCGCAGCGCGCGGCGGGCTACGGCTTCCCCGGCGTGACCGTCGACGGCCGCGACCCGGTGACGTGCTACGCGGTCTCCAAAGAAGCGGTCGCGCGGGCGCGCGCGGGCCAGGGCCCGACGCTCATCGAGTGCCTGGTCGACCGGCTCGGAGCCCACTCGTCCGAGGATGACCAGCGCCGCTACCGCTCGCAGGAAGAGATCGACATGCTGACGCAGAACGACTGCCTCGAGCGCTTCAAGAAGCAGCTCATCGAAGAGGGCGTGCTGTCGGCCAAGCAGGTCGCGCAATACGAAGAGCAGGTGAAGGAAGAGGTCACCGAAGCGACCAAGCAGGGCATGGACGCCGACGACCCCAAGCCCGAAGACGCGCTGACGAACGTCTATGGGATGGACGTCCCCAAGGCCATCGACCCGCCCGCTGACGTCGAGACAGAGGAGATGAACATGGTCGCGGCGCTGCGCTCCGCGCTGACCGAGGAGATGGAGCGCGACCCGCGCGTGATGGTGCTGGGCGAGGACGTCGGCAAGAAGGGCGGTGTCTTCCTCGTCACCGACGGCCTGCGCGCGAAGTACGGCGAGGAGCGCGTCATCGACACGCCGCTCGCCGAATCTTCGATCGCCGGAGTTGCGCTCGGCCTTGCGGTCGCTGGGAAGCGGCCCGTCGCGGAGATCCAGTTCACCGACTTCGCGCACATGGCGTTCAACTCGATCACCAACGAGGCGGCGAAGTACCGCTACCGGAGCGATGGTGACTGGTCGGTGCCGATGGTCGTGCGCGCACCGATGGGCGGCCACGCGCACGGCGCGCTGTACCACTCGCAGTCGATCGAGGCGCGGTTTGCGACGCCGGGCCTGAAGATCGTGATCCCGTCATCGCCCTACGAAGCCAAGGGCCTGCTGCTCGCGGCCATTCGCGATCCGGACCCGGTGCTCTTCTTCGAGCACAAGCGCCTGTACCGGATGTTCAAGGAGCCGGTGCCGAAGGGCGAGTACCTGATCCCTCTGCAGAAGGCCCGCACGTTGCGCGAGGGCACGGACCTGTCGGTCTTTGCGTACGGGCTCATGGTCCACTACGCCGCGGAGGCGGCGAAGACCCTCGAGGCCGACGGAGTCAGCGTCGAGATCATCGACCTGCGCACCGTCTACCCGCTCGACAAGGAGGCGATCATCGGCTCCGCAAAGAAGACCGGCAAGTGCCTTGTCCTCTACGAGGACAACTTCAGCGTCGCCATCGGGTCCGAGGTCGCCGCCCTGATCGCCGACGAGGCGTGGAAGTGGCTCGACGCCCCGGTGAAGCGGTTCGGCGGGCTCGACGTGCCGGCGATGCCTTACGCGGCGCCAATGGAGGAGTACTTCATGCCGACGCCGGACAAGATCACGAAAGTGTTGAGGGAGCTCGCCGCTTACTGATGGCCGCTAAAACGACGCGCGTCACGATGCCCCAGCTGGGTGAGTCGGTGCACGAGGGAACCATCTCGAAGTGGCTCGTGAAGCCGGGCGACAAGGTCGTCGAGTTCGAGCCGATGCTCGAGGTCGACACCGACAAGGTCAACGCCGAGGTTCCCGCGCCGGTGAGCGGAATCCTGCGCGAGATCCTGGCGAAAGAAGGCGACACGGTCCAGGCGGGGGCGGAGATCGCGGTGGTCGAGACCGGCGATGGCGCTGTGACCGCCACTCCCGAGGCGCCGGCTCCCGCGCCTAAGACTGCGGCGCCGAAGGTCCAGGAGGCGGCTGCCGTCCTCCCCGCTCGCGGGGACGTGGCGCCGCCCGGGGGTGGGATGGCGCCGGTAGGGTCAGCTCACCCTGACGGAGCGGAACACCGGTATTCCCCCGGCGTCCAGATGGCCGCCGCCGAGCTGAAGGTCGATCTCTCGAAGGTCACCGGCACCGGGATGGGCGGCCGCGTCACACGCAAAGACGTGGAAAGCTTCGCGGCCAAGGCAAAAGCCGCCCCCGCTCCGTCGACCCAGCCGCCCGCAGCTCCTCCTCCAAAGCCATCCGAAGGCGACGAGGTGGTCCAGCTGACACGCGTGCGCAAGCTCATCGCCGAGAACATGACGCGTGCCAAGCAGACGATCCCGCACGCGTGGCAGACGCAGGAAGTCGACATGTCGGGCGTGGTCGCCAACCGCAACGCCAACAAGGGCGCCTTCCAGAAGCAGGAAGGCTTCTCACTCACGTACCTCCCCTACGTCCTGGCCGCGGCCATCTCGGCGCTGCGCGAGCATCGCGAGGTCAATGCGACCTTCAACGAGAACGAGCTGATCATCCACCGCGACATCAACCTTGGCATCTCGGTCGGCATGGAGGACACGCTGCTCGTCCCCGTCATCCGTCACGCCGACAGCCTGTCCATCGCCGGCCTCGCCCGGACCGTCAACGACGTGGCGACACGCGCGCGCAACAAGCAGCTGAAAGCCGACGACCTGACGGGCGGCACGTTTACGGTCAACAACTCGGGGACGTTCGGGACGCTGTTCAGCTACTCGGTGATCAATCCCGGGCAGGCCGGCATCCTCACCATGGAAGCGATCGTCGAGCGCCCCGTCGCGGTGCAGGGGTTGATCGGCATCAAGCCGATGATGTATCTCTGCTTCTCGTTCGACCATCGCGTCCTCGACGGCCTCCAGGCCGCGCGGTTCCTCACAACCTGCCGCAAGTGGCTCGAGTCGGTGACGGTGGAGAGCCCGGTCTAATTACCGGGTCTATCGGCCCGTTCGCCGCAGCACGGCGAACTTCATGTCGATGTCGTAGACCTGGTACCTCGCAAATCCGACCTGGCTTCCTCCCCACCGGTCGAGGTCACCCTCGGCAACTCCCGGCATCTGGAAGACTCTCGCGACTTCGTAACGGGCGGCGACGTCGGGAAACTCCGCCCGGAATGCATCCAGCTCCCACGGACGCATTACCAACCAGTCCGGGTTGACCGCTGCGATGAGGTGCGGGATGTCGCGCTCATTTGGCGGCAAAGCCTGAAGCGCACGTACAGACGTCTTTGAGGTGAGGCCCGGGTAGTCGTACAGCTTCACGCCGCCGTAGAAGCCGATGTATCCGGCGGACTCGGACTCGACCGACTGCCCCGGCTGCACGTTCGCCTTCAGGTAGAGCGCGACGTTGGTTCGCACCTGGTCATCGATCGACTGCACCTGGCGGTCCACGGCAAAGCTGAACGGCATGTGGATGGCGAAGGCGACGGCGAGCGCGACCGCCGCTGATTTGGGCACGGCCGGCAGCGACACCGACATGCGCTGCATCCCCAGCGCGACCACGACCATCAGCACCGCAAGGAACGGCGGCAGGTACCACTCGTAGTAGTTGATGGCTGGGATGAAATAGACGCGATACGCCAGGAACAGGACGAGAAAGGCGAGCGCGGGCCAGAGGTCACGTCGCTCGCGCGCCCCGAGCACGCCGAGGACGAAGAAGTACGCGACCGCGATCGCGACGGCGATGAGGGCGGGCGAAGGGATCGGCGTGGCAGCGGCGCTCCACACCTCGCGAAACGGTTGCAGGTGGTAGATGAGGATCACCACGTGACCGCTCAGCTGATTGAGCAACCACGCGAACCATGGACCAGGCGAGCCGTCGGCGATGAGCGGTGGGATCGGATTCGCCGTTGACTTGGCGACGATTGTGTTGGGGATCGGCGAGCCGTAATACAGCGTCGTGAACACGAGCCACGGCGCAACCAGCGCGGCCGCGATGCCGGCGGACAGGAACGAGCGCCTGAGATTTATGTACGCCAGGTAGAGAAAGGCAGGCGCCAGCCACAGCACGAACTCGGGGCGAACGAGCGGCGCCAGGCCGAGCCAGAAACCCGCCGCGACAAAGTCCGCACGGCGCACGTGATACACGCCCGCGAGCAGGATGGCGACCGCGACCTGCGTCTCCATCCCCGACATGCCGAAAAAAATCATGTTCTGGTCGAAGGCGAGGTACGCCAGCAGGAACGCCGTCGGAAATGAGCCGATGCCGAGGTCGCGGCACAGGAATCGGGCGTATGCCAGGGCTACGCACACGGCCACGAGCGACCCGAGCCTCATCGCGACCATGCCGCTTCCCTCGCGGATGAGCTCGCCCGCGAGCGGGATCAAGACCCCCAACGCCGACGTGAATCCGTGGATGTGGCCCTCGCCGGGGTGATGGACGAGGCCGAGGCCGAGGGGCACGTTCCGCGCGTGCGTGATGGTGGTCAGGCCGTCGTCGAACATCCGGTTCGTGACCGCCCAGAAGGTCACCCGAGCGGCCACCGCACCCGCCATCGAGGCGAGCAACAGAGGCTCCCTCCGAATCCAGCTGCCGCGCTGAGCGCCCGCGGCCATGGGCGCTGAGATGCGGGCAGGAGCCGGCTTTACACGCTGGGCGGTGGCCACGGCGGCGCATATTCTGCCGCCCGGCGCGCGGGCCGCCCCCGTTTTCCGGCCGAACGGGACTGCAACCCGAGGGCGAGTGCTGAAAATTAGCCGGTTGCGCCAGGCTCAAACGCTACCCCGGCCGGCACCGGCTCCCCTCGCCACGCGCCTGCCGCCCATCTGGCTCTCGGCTTCGGCCTTGACGGCCGCGATCGCGGTCGTATTTGGCGTTCAGCGCTGGATCGAGCACTTCCAGACCGACCCGGCAGCCCAGGACCTGAGCCTCCATGTCGTGGCCGCGCGGGTCGGCCTCACCCACGGCTGGTCGCACATCTACGACGCGGGGCTGCAGAAGGAGGCGGCCGCCGCGGTTGCGTCGCGGCTCGTCATCGACTCCATGCACGTGTACGTGAGCCCGCCCCCGGCGGCGTGGATGCTGGCGCCGTTTGCGTATCAGCCGCCGGCCGCGAGCTACGTGGTGTGGACCGTCTTGTCGCTCGCGATGTTCATCGCCGCGGGATGGTTGCTGATCCCGGGCCCGAACTTCACGCGCATCACCGTGCTGCTCGTTTCGTTGGCGCTCTGGCCCGTGCACTACGAGCTCTGGCAGGGGCAGACGATCATGCCGACGTTCGCCTTGCTCGGCCTGTCGTTCTGGCTGATCGAGCGTGATCGCTGGGTGCTGTGCGGCATAGCGATGGCGGTCGCGTTCTGCTTCAAGCCGCAGGACGCCCTGCTCGTCCCGTTGGCGCTGCTCGTGAGCGGCCGCTGGCCGCCGGTGGCGGTTTTCGCAGGCGCCGGGGCGCTCATCGCGCTCGTTTTCGCGGCGACGCTTGGCGCCGCCGGAATTGCGGGCTGGCTCAGCGATCTGGCGTTGATCCACGGCGACCCGCGCAACGCTCCGCTGACCTACTCGTTCTTCTTCGGCCAGGGTGCGTTCACATCAGTGGTCGAGATCGGGCTGGGCATCGCCGCCCTCGTGCTCGCGTGGCGCCGGCGGTCACGCCTGGACCTCGTCTTCTGCCTGGGCCTCGTCGGAACCACGATGTCGGCCGCGTACCTGCACGAGCACGACATCACGATCCTCGTACTCGGCGCGTGGATCGTGCTGCGCAGCCGGC
>DATEHC010000131.1:0-2349 GCA_035279785.1 Candidatus Dormiibacterota bacterium | reverse complement strand
GTACATATACGGCTTCGCGCTCCAGGAGCGGACGGTCGGGTTTGGCACGCGGAACGAGTTCGCGCGGAGCGCACGCAAGCGGGTCAGGGAGGTCGAGGCCACGCTGGACGATGCGGCGCGGATCTATCCGCACCTCGCCGAAGTCGTCGGCGGCTATGTCGCGAAACGCGGATACGATGCCGACGAGGCATTCGTCGTCGGTCTCGACGTCGTCCTCAACGGGCTCGAGAGCCTGCGCTCCGGCGCTCGAAGACCTCGTAGCGCACGGCCCGGCGGATGACGAACTCGTCATCGGCGTAGCGCCTGCGCATCGCGGAGTCCACCACCCAGGTCGCGCGGTGCACGAAGCGGAGATGCTCGCGCAAGTACTGGCGAGCCTCACCGAGGCTGTCGAATGGGACGCGATGCCAGAACCGGCCGGCCCTTCGGCTTCGGAACAGCCCCTCGCCCACCGCGGCGGCGACCGCGCGATCGGAAGCGCGGTCATTCGCCATTTCGAGGCGGTTCGTCCTGACAACACCGAACCGCTGATAGCCCTGCGGCTTGCGGCGCTCGACATACGCGAGCACTCGTGAATCCGGTCGCGCGTCGACCATCAGCCCGCCCGGTGCGAGGACCCTATGAACCTCTCGGAGGGCATGGACCATGCCCTTGCGTGCAATTCATCAAAGAGTCCATGACAGCAGGACGACGTCGAACGAGGCGTCGGGATACGGCAGCTCCTGCGCGGCGCCCACGCGGAAATGCGCGTGTCCGATCGCGGACTTGCGGGCGTTTTTCTTTGCGGCCTTGATCGCATCCGCGTCGGGGTCGAGCCCATCCACCGTCGATGCGAAGGGCGCCAGGCCGAGCGCGAAGCGGCCATCACCGCACCCAAGGTCGAGCACACGCTTACCGCGCACCAGGCGCTCCCCTCCCCAGTGGCTGAGCTCGACCAGCGGATCAGGCCGAAGCGACGAGGAGTAGGCGGGAACATGTCTGCCGACGACACCAACCGACATCTTGCTGAGCGCGCAGCTTAGCTGCCAGATCCTCCTGGTGCGGGCGGCTTCCGCCTACGATCACCGCCTAAGGTGGTCGAGCTCCATCTGCGAATGACCTCGACCGAAGCCCTCGAACGCTGCCTTCGCGAGGGGCTGGTCATCCGCAGCACGCGCGCCCTTGCCGGCACACGCGGAGGGCGCCATTGGCATCTCGGGAAGCCGGGGCGTGCGGGGACTCTGGAGATCAGCGAATCAGGCGATCGGGTCTGGGCGAAGGTGCATCCGCTTCGCGACGGCGGGTGGGCCGGCGAGTTCGCGCGTGCGCTCGCTGAGGGATCGTAAGCATCACATTGGATTAGCCGGCGCCGCAGCGGTGAGTCGGTCGGCGACCCCAGCGTCGTGGCAGGGCAGGTAGATGGCGGCGGATTTGTCCACGAACTCGCGGACCTGGCTGAGGGTCCGTAGGTAAATGTGCGCGTTGGGCGCGATGCCGTCGACCACCCCGTCGCGCATCGCAGCGATGTCATATGACGCATCACCAGCGAGGAAGTAGGTCGTGGCCTCCGCCTCGACAACAACCGACATGTGCCCGGGTGTGTGGCCCGGAGTCGAGACAACGTGGACGTCACCGTTCTTTGTCAGGTCGAGGGTCGCTGCAAACGGTCCGATCGCTCGTGCGCTGAAGTCGACAAGACGCGGCGCGAACCAGCCCGGCCAGCGATTGGGAAGGTAGCCGATGACGCGCCCCGCAGGACCTGCGGCGCGATCATGCTCGGCGCGGCTGACCAGAATCTCGGCATCCCGGAAGTGGTGCAGACCGCCGGCGTGGTCGGTGTGGAGGTGGGTGAGCACCACCCAGCGCACGTCCGACAGGCTGAGCCCCAGCCGTTTGATCGCAGGGCCAACCTCCTGGTCCGGCGCGACCTTCATCTCCAAAGCCCATCGGTAGTACGGGTGCCAGCTCGGGAAGTAGCCCGGCACCGCCGCACGACCGGTCTCCCCGGTATCGATGACGATGAGGCCCTCCGGGTGCTCGACGACATAGGCGTGGATCGGCACCTCCACCCAGCTGGACGAAAGCAGATTGGCCAGCGTGCGCCCGAGGTAAGACCCGTGGCCACGGACCTGAGTCGCCTTGACGCGTACGCTGCCGGTCTGGACCGCGTGGACGCGCACTCTCGTCATGGCGCTGGTGAGCTTATCCGGCGGGGAAACGAGCCGGCCTTTTGCTCGGACGGTGACTCATGCGAAGCTGGTCGGGCGGAGAGGATTTGAACCTCCGGTCTCCTGGTCCCAAACCAGGCGCTTTACCGAGCTAAGCTACCGCCCGCTTTACCGATTCCCAGGATCGATCCCGCGCTCCCGA
>DATEHC010000130.1:0-8900 GCA_035279785.1 Candidatus Dormiibacterota bacterium | reverse complement strand
GGCGAATAGAACGCGAACTCCATGGAGTAGTGCGCGATGACCGGCAGATCGACCCATGCGAGGATCGCCTGCGCCGACCCATAAGTGAAAACCGCGGTCAAGCCTGTTTGCCGAATGTCGGCGAAGTCGAGGCGATCGGGCTCGCCCATCGCGCCGCGCATTGCGTTCAGCTCGTGGACGAGGCTGTCGAGCAGGACGAGGTGATACGCCCAGCGCGACAGCGCGTCGGCGTCAGGCACGGCCTCGGAAATGCGCCGAGCGTTGTCGGCGCTCAGCCGGTCGGCGACTTCCTTCGGCAGAGGTCCACCGCGAATGAGCGGGTAGTGCTGCACGTAGGGCGCGATCGGTGACTCCAGCGTGGTGATTCGAAGCAGGCGGAGGTCGGCAAGGCTCGGCTTCTCCTGAAGCAGCCTTCGGTACGCGGGGTCGTAACGCTTGTTGTAGCCGACCATCAGCGAGACGCCCGCCCGGTCCGCCGCATCGATCATCGCCTGGCCTTCCGCGATCGAGAAGCACATCGGCTTCTCGACGAACACGTGCAGGCCGCGCTGCGCGGCGGCGATGGCGATCGGGGCGTGGCTGCCCGACGTCAGGACGAAGACGGCGTCGAGCTTGCGCTCGATCAGCTCCTCCCAGGACCCGACCAGGTCCGTGACCCCGTACTCGCGGCCGCACGCCTCGCGCACCTCGGCGGAGAGGTCGCACAGGGCCGCGATCTCGTAGCGGTCGGAGAGCTCGCGGAGGTAGTGGAGGTGCATGACCTGCGCGATCAGGCCGCAGCCCACGACGCCGACCCTCAAGCGCTGCTTCGAGTCCACCTCTCGCCTTAAGTTCAACAGCGGGCTGGAACGTTCCAGAGGAAGCTAAAGGAAAGCGTTTCGCCTGTCAATCGGCGTCATCCGAGCGCGCCTTCGACCAGCGCCGCCGCCTCCGGCACGCCCTGTTCGGGTCTGACGAATGGATCCTCGTGCTCGATGCAGATGCTGTCGACGCGCCCGGCGGAGACCAGCCTCCGGACGAACTCTCGCCACCACGCCGCGTCTCGTCCCCGACCGGGAACCGCGAAGTTCCACGGCATCTCGGCCGGCGGGCGCGGCCACCGGCGGTCCAGGAGCCCGTTCAGGGCGAGGCTCTTCCGCGCGAAGACGACGTCCTTGGCATGGCAGTGGCCTGCGCGGTCGCCGATCGCGTCGACCACGGCGAGCGGGTCCATGCCCATCCAGAAGAAGTGGCTTGGGTCGACGTTGGCGCAGATCGCATCGCCCAGCGCAGCGAGGCGGTTGAACGTCTCGACGTTGTAGACCGCGGTGCCCGGGTGGAGCTCGAGGCACACGAGCAGCTCGGGGTGCTGCTCTTCCGAGAATTCCGCCAGGCCGAGCCAGTACGGCTCCACCCACTCGCGCCACTGGGCGTCACCGATGTCCTCGAGGTAGGGAAGCCAACCGCCCCCGGCAAAATGCGGCGCGCGGTCACCTGAATGCCCAGGTGGGCACCCCGCGAGGGCCACGACCCGGTCAACCCCCAGCATCGCCGCGAGGCGAATCGAGTCGCGCAGGTCGGAGTCGTGCTTCGACGCGATGGCCTCGTCGGGGTGAAGCGGGTTGCCCCACACGTTGAGCGCGCTCACCCGGAATCCGCGCGACTCGATGTCGCCGAGCCATCGCTTCCGCGCCGCCTCATCGCGCAGAAGGGTGGGCATGTCGCAGTGCGTCGTGGGCGCGTAACCGCCGGCCCCGATCTCGAGGTCCTTGACCGCCGGGGCCTCCCGCGCGAGCCAGTCCATCACGTCGACCAGGGGGCGGTCGGCGAAGGCCTCGGTCACCAGTCCGATCCCGGGCAGGGGCGTCATCAGCGGCCTATGGTATGTGCCGATGGTGACGACGTTCAAAAGCCCGCTTCACCAGATGACCCTCACCACGCCGACGTGCCTCTGGAACGACTCCGCGGACATCGATGAGCTGACCTACGCAATCGAGAACGGGGCGGTCGGCGCGACGTGCAACCCGGTGATCGCCGTGACCATACTCAAGAAGGAGCTGGCCCAGTGGCGGCGCCGCGTGTCCGACCTGATGCGCGAGATGCCTGGCGCCACCGAGGACCAGATCGGATGGAAGCTCGTCGAGGAGATGTCCGTCCGGGCCGCGCGACTTCTCGAGCCGGCGTTTGAAGAGCACGGCGGTCGCAACGGCCGGCTGTCGATCCAGACCGACCCGCGCTTCTATCGCGACACGGCGGCGATCCTCGACGACACGATTCGCTTCAACGCGCTTGCGCGAAACATGATCGTCAAGATCCCCGCGACGAGAGCCGGAATCACGGCGATCGAGGAGGCGACGTCTCGCGGCGTCACCATCAACGCGACGGTGTGCTTCACGCTGCCGCAGTGCGTTGCGGTCGCCGAGGCGGTGGAGCGCGGCCTCCGCCGCCGTGAGAAGGAGGGCGGCGACGTCGCTTCCATGGGTCCGGTGTGCACGATCATGGTCGGCCGCCTCGACGATTGGCTGAAGGTCGTGCTCGAGAAGCAGCAGATCTCTGTCGATCCCGGCATCCTCGAATGGGCCGGGGTCGCCGTCTTCAAGAAGACTTACGCGCTGTTTCGAAAGCGCGGGTACCGGCTCCGCCTTCTGTCCGCGGCATTTCGCAACCACATGCATTGGAGCGAGCTCATCGGCGCCGATGCCGTGGTCTCGCCGCCGTCGGCGTGGCAGAGACGGTTCAATGCCAGCGACATCGAGGTTCGGCCACGCATCGATGACCCTGTCGAGCCACGCATCGTCCGGCAATTGCTCGAGCAATTCCCGGATTTTGCGCGCGCGTACAACGAGGACGGGCTCGCCATCGACGACTTCGACTCGTTCCCGCCGACGGTGCGCACTCTGCGCCAGTTCATCGGCGCCGTCGCCGAGCTCGATGCGCTCGTGCGCGATGCGATGCTTCCCAACCCGGACCAGTAGGGTGTTGTCGCCATGCGGCTGACGATGGCGCAGGCGCTCGTCCGCTTTCTCGCCGCCCAGCACGTCGAGCGCGACGGGGTGGAGCACCGGTTCTTCGAGGGCTGCTTCGGGATCTTCGGCCACGGCAACCTCACCGGCGTCGGCCAGGCGCTCGCGCAGAATCCGGACCGCCTCACTTACTACCAGGCACGGAACGAGCAGGCCATGGTCCACGTCGCGGCCGGCTTCAGCAAGATGCGCAATCGCCTCGCGACCTTCGCGTGCACCACGTCGATCGGACCCGGCGCGACGAACATGGTCACGGGTGCCGCGGCCGCGACGGTCAACCGAATCCCCGTCCTCTTGCTGCCCGGCGACGTGTTCGCCTCTCGATGGCCGGATCCTGTGCTGCAGCAGCTAGAAGTACCTTCACGGGGCGACGCAAGCGCGAACGACGCGCTCATCCCGGTTTCGCGCTACTTCGACCGAATCCAGCGGCCGGAGCAGCTCGTGCCCGCTGCGCTCTCCGCGATGCGGGTGCTCGCGAGCCAGTCCGATACGGGAGCCGTGACGCTCGCGCTTCCCCAGGACGTGCAGACCGAGGCTTACGAATATCCGGACGCGTTCCTCGAGCGTCGCCTGTGGCATATAGGGCGGCCGCTGCCAGACACTGCGGCGCTGGCGGCCGCGGTCGACGTCATTCGGGCGGCGAAGCGGCCGGTCGTGATCGCCGGCGGCGGCGTGATCTACTCGGAGGCGACGGAGGCGCTTTCACGCTTCGTCCAGCAGACCGGCATCCCCGTCGCCGAGACGCAGGCGGGCAAAGGTTCGCTGCCGTTCGACCACGAAGGCGCGCTCGGCGGCGTCGGCGCCACCGGCACCCTGGCCGGGAACCGCATCGCCTCGAAGGCGGACGTCGTCATCGGCATCGGCACGCGCTACACCGATTTCACGACGGCCTCGCGCACCGCCTTCCAGAACCCTGACGTGCGCTTCGTCAACGTGAACGTCGCCGAGATCGACGTGCACAAGCTCGGCGCGGTCGCGCTGCTCGGCGATGCCCGCGCGACCATCCAGGCGCTGGGCGCGCGGCTCGAGGGATGGACGGTCGATTCCGCGTACCGCGCCGAGTACGAAGAGCTTCGTCGCGAGTGGGACCGTGAGGTCACCCGGCTCTACACGCTCGGCCATCCGGCGCCCCCTGCCCAGTCCGAGGTGCTGGGCGCGGTCAACGAGCTGTCGTCGGCGCGCGACGTGGTCGTCTGCGCGGCGGGGTCGATGCCGGGCGACCTGCACAAGCTGTGGCGGACGCGCGACGCGAAGGGTTACCACGTCGAATACGGATACTCGACGATGGGCTACGAGATCGCGGGCGGACTGGGCGTGAAGCTCGCCGACCCGACGCGCGAGGTCTACGTGATGGTCGGGGACGGCTCTTACCTGATGATGTCGCAAGAGATCGTCACCTCGATCCAGGAGCACGCGAAGCTCACGATCGTGCTGGTCGACAACGAGGGATTCGCTTCGATCGGCGGGCTCTCGCGCTCGAAGGGAACGGCGGGATTCGGCACGCGCTATCGCTACCGCGACGGTGCGTCGCTGGGCGACGACGCCGAGCACAAGAACGGCGAGCGGCTGCCGGTCGATCTCGCGATGAACGCGCAGGGCCTCGGAGCGCACGTCTATCGCGTTCGCAACATCGAGGAACTGCGTGACGCCATCGTCGCGGCGAAGAGGGTCGAGCGCACCGTCGTGATCCACGTGCCGGTCGATCGCTACGAGAGCGTGCCCAGCTACGAGTCGTGGTGGGAGGTGCCGGTCGCCGAGGTGAGCGAGTCGGCGGAGGTGCGCGAGGCGCGTGCAGACCACGAGCGCGAGTCAGCGCGCCGGCGCTGGTACGTGTGAGCAAGCTGCTCGTGCGCGGGACGCCGGTCGCGGTCACGCCCGAGTCGGCCGGCTGGTCGTACGTCGGCTTCGAGGTGTGCGTGCTCCGGCGTGGAGAGGTGGCCGAGCGGCAGATGCAGGGGCGGGAGCTGTGCGCGGTCATGCTCTCGGGCGTCGCCGACATCGGCGAGTTGCGCGAGGTCGGTTCGCGCTCGACCGTGTTCGAAGGGCCGCCGGACGCGGTGTATTTGCCACCCGGACATCGCGCGCTGATAACTGGCAAGAGCGACCGCTGCGAGGTCGCGTTGTGCTGGGCGCCGGCAACGTCGGGGGCCGAGCCGGCCCTCGTTCGCGCGGCGGACATCAAGCCGTTTCGGCGCGGCTCCGGTCGCACCGAGCGGACGATCCACAACATCCTCATGGAAGACCGCGCCGCGGAGTCGCTGCTGGTGACCGAGGTGCTGACGCCTGCGGGGAACTGGTCGAGCTATCCGCCGCACAAGCACGACACCGACGACCTCCCGCGCGAGGCCTACCTCGAGGAGACGTATTACCACCGGATGGCGCGGCCTGACGGATTCGCCGTCCAGCTCGTCTACACGGACGACCGCACGCTCGACGAGGCGATCCAGGTGCGGGACGGCGACGTCGTGCTCGTGCCGCGCGGATATCACCCCGTCGCCGCGGGACCCGGCTATGACCTTTACTACCTCAATGTCATGGCTGGCCCGAAGCGGCGGTGGCTGGTCACCACCGACCCCGACCACCGCTGGCAGCTCGACTGAGTCCTGATGGCGACCACCGAGGAGCGACGCCACCCGACCATCCTCGACGTCGCGGTGCGCGCGGGCGTCTCCAAGTCGACCGTCTCGAACGTCGTCCGTGCGGTGCCCGGCGTCTCCGAGGCGACGCGCCGCCGCGTGCTCGAAGCAATCGAAGAGCTTGGATACCGTCCCAACGTCCTCGCGCGCCAGCTGGTGCAGCGGAGGACGAGCATCCTCGGCGTCGTCGTCGGCGACCTTGCCAACCCGTTTTTTGCCGAGATGGCGAAGTCGCTGGAGCGCCACGCGGCCGCGCACGGTTACACGGCGATGTTCTGCAACACGGAAGGCGACAGCGAAAGCGAGCTGGCGGGCGTGGAGACGCTGCTCCAGCACCGCGTGGCCGGCATCGTGTTCCTCACGTTCTCGGGCGACTCGCGGACCATGGACGTGGTCCTCGCGCGCGGTGTGCCGGTGGTGTTCATCAGCTGTGGCGCCGAGTGGGCGGACGTCGTGTCGGTCGACGATGCGCTCGGTGGCCGGATCGCCACGCAGCACCTGCTCGATGCGGGGCACCGGCGCATCGCCTATCTGTCGATCCCCGAGCTGGAAGATGAGTCGGACCGTTTGCGATGCCAGGGCTGCTCGGCCGCAGTGAGCGGCGCCGGTCTTGCGCCTCCGGTGGTGATCAGCTGGTCGCCGTCGTCGGACCACGCGCTCATCGACGGCGTCGAGGGTTCGCTGCGCGATGTGTTCTCCGGCGCGCAAAGAGTCACCGGAGTCTTCGCATCCAATGACGTCGCGGCCATCGCGCTGCAGGAGTTCGCCGACCGCGTGGGACTTCATGTTCCGAATGACCTCTCCATCGTCGGTTTCGACGACGTCCCGATGGCCGGCCTCGCTCGTATCGCGCTGACGACCGTCGCTCAGCCGAGGGATGAGCTCGCGCGCCTCGGCATCGCGCGCATCGCCGGTCGGATCGAGGGCAAAGTCGACGGCCCGCCCTCGCGGAGCCACGTCGACGTTCAGCTGATAGAGCGGGGCTCCACCGCTCCCCCTGCCAGGCCGGCGTCGATCGTCGAAAACCCGAACGAGCTCGCCGTCGTGACCACCCGCGAGTTCGATGCGCCGCGAGAGCTCGTCTTCGACGTTCTCACCAAACCAGAGCACGTGCGTCACTGGTTCGCGCCCGGCACCGACGTGGTTACGAAGTGCGACATCGACCTGCGAGTCGATGGCGGCTATCACATCGTGTTCGTCACGTCGAACGGGACGGAATGCTCGTTTCGCGGAACCTACATGGAAGTCGTGGCACCGAGCCGTACGGTTGCCACATGGCACTTTGATGGCTGGCCCGACGTCGACGCGGTCGAGACCGTGGATCTTCACGAAGGTGAAGGCACGACCAGAGTCATCACAACTCTTGCATTCCATGACATGGCGGGCCGCGCGCATCTGCAAAGAACCCAAGAGCAGGAAGACAGCTTCGACAAATTCGCGGACTATCTGCGGTCAATTTTGGTAAAGGAAAAAGCCGTCATCCGTTAGAGCAAAAAAAGCTCACGCGATGGCCGGGTGCCGTGATTCACCGACGTGACGGGGCGGCCATGGCTCGCATTTTTTGCCGGCTCGGCGCGGGTCGCGTCCTTTATATGGCTCCGTTCTCGATCTCGCCCGCCTGGGGACTTGACTGTCCGCAGTGCGTAAGGCTAGACTTACCGTAAGTGACAGCTAACACGGCGGAAATCTGGACGGCGCTCGGCGATCCGACTCGGCGCACCATCTTCGAGACCCTGGCGAAGCGACCGCGCTCGGTCGGCGAGCTGGCTTCGGAGTTTCCGGTCAGCCGCCCGGCGGTCTCCCAGCACCTGCGCGTCCTCAAGAACGCCGGGCTGGTGCTGGACGTCGCCGTCGGCAACCGCCGCGTGTACCGCGTCGACCCAGGCGGACTCGAGACTCTGCGGGCGCAGCTCGACCAGTTCTGGACCCAGGCGCTGTCCGCCTATGAGCGCGTGATCAAAGAGCAATCGGAGGAGGAAGCATGAGCAGCTCAGTGACCGCAGCCACCGTCCGCAAGGAGATCGTCGTCGAGGCTCCGGTCGACCGCGCCTTCCGAGTGTTCGTGGAGCAGTTCGACAAGATCAAGCCGCACGAGCACAACCTGATGGCGGTCGACGTGGCCGATACCGTCTTCGAACCTCGCGCCGGCGGGTACATCTACGACCGCGGCGTCGACGGATCGTCGTGCAGGTTTGCGCGCGTGCTGACGTACGAGCCACCCCGCCTCATCGTGTTCACCTGGGACATCAGCCCGCACTGGGCGCTCGAGACCGACCACGCGAAGACGAGCGAGGTCGAGGTGCGGTTCACGCCGGAGTCCGCCGGCCGCACCCGCGTAGTGCTCGAGCACCGGAACCTCGACCGCCACGGCGACGACTGGCAGGCAATGCGCGATGGCGTCGAGAAGGCGAACGGCTGGCCGCTGTACCTGGAGCGCTTCGCGAAGCTGCTGAAGCCTTAGGCCCGGAAACGAGCGGAGCGGGTCGCTCGAGAGGCGACCCGCTCCAAAGATCAACCACTAGAGGAAGCGGCGTCACTCGCGCGAGAGGCGGGCTTCCTTTCCGAAGCAGGTCACGAAGATGTGATCCCAGCCCGTGTTGTAATCCGCCGAGTATTCCGAAGCCGGAGCGCCGTATCGCTCCCAACCACGGTGCTCGAGCCGCACCACGGTCCCGCCGCCATTCGCCTCGAACTTGACATCGACGATGGTCGCGGGATTGTCCGGGTTGACCTCCCAGGAAAGGACGAGGCGCCTGGGCGGATCCCAGACCCGCACCTGGCCCCACAACGCCTCGCCGCCGCCCGACATCTTCTCGAAGAGGCGACCCCCGACCCAGCCCTCGAGCAAGACCGTCTCCGTCCGCTCCATGCCGACCGACTTGGCGGTGTAAGGCCACCAGCTCGAGATGCGCTCGGTGAAGAGCGCGAAGGCGTCGCTCGGCGGCAGTTCGACCGCGACCGATTTACGAATCGTCAGATCGACGTCTGGCTGGACCACGTTCGTATCTCCTTTCAGCTGGCTGTTGGCGACGGCTTGAAATCGAGCGAGCCCCTCATCCCAGGCGCGGTCGACGAATCCCCGCAACGGCGCAAGCCCGGCGGCGTCGACGCCATAGACGTGGCGGGTGCCGATGCGTTCGTGGCGGACCAGGCCGGCGTCGCTCAGCACCCTGAGGTGCTGAGACACGGCCGATCGCGTCACCGGGAACTCTCGCGCCAGCTCGCCAACCGGTGCCGGGCCGGTGCGCAGCCGGTCGAAGAG
>DATEHC010000129.1:0-2779 GCA_035279785.1 Candidatus Dormiibacterota bacterium | reverse complement strand
CTTCGCCTGCACCTATGGGCGGACGGACTGCGACTCATGGTCGCGCGGCCGTTGACCGGCTGGGGCGGGGATGCGACCGGCCTCTCGTTCGGCCATTTCCTTAGCAGCGATTACGCGTCGCTCGTGACGTTCGACCGCGTGCACAACGGGCCGCTGGACATCGCCGCAACTCAAGGAGTGATCGGTGTGCTCGCGCTCGGGTGGATTCTCTTGGTGGTAGGGCGCGCGGCGTGGCGGCAGCGACTCGATGCGGAGGCCGCGGGTTTGGCCGCGGCGCTGGTCGCGTACAGCGTGTGGGTGTTCTTCAACTTCGACTGGGCGCCGGTCACGGGGCCGTTCTGGTTGCTCGCCGGGATGTTGTGGTCGACCACCACGTCTCCTCGAGCCGACGCCGTCGCCCTCCCGCGTTTCGCGCGCAGCATTGTCGCGCTCGCACTCGTGATCGTCGCCGTTGTCTTCGCGGTGTTCCCGATGCTCGGCGACCTCTGGTACCTGAAGGGGCGTTCGGACCTCGCCGTGCGTGTCGACCCCCTGCAGGCGCAGTACCACTGGGCGATCGGGACGCTGCCGGAGCTGCAGCGCGCCGCGGACCTGGGCGAAACGACTCCTGATCTCTACGTGCAGCTGGGCGATGCCTACGCGCGCGCCGGCGATCGCGCGGCGGCCAAGCGCGCCTACGAGCGCGCGCTGGAGATCGACCCCTACTTCACGCCGGCGTCGCAGCGGCTGACAGCGCTGAACTCCGGATAGTCGCGACTATCCGAAGAGAAGAGCTGCCGGCTACTCGTCCTCTTCGGTCGGGTACTCGTGCTGCCCGCGGTGCGCGCTCGCCGCCAGGTTCGCCGGCGGCGCCGACAGCTGCTTCAGGCTCAGCGAGATCCTGCGCCGGGCGGTGTCGATCCCGATGACCTTCACCTGCACGGTCTCGCCGACCTTCAGCACATCCTCGGTGCGCTCGACGTGATCCCACGACAGCTCGGAGATGTGGAGCAAGCCCTCGATCCCCGACATGATCTGCAGGAAGGCCCCGTACTTCTTGGTCTTGGTGACCTGGCCCTCGACGATCGTGCCGACCGGCATCGACTGCACGAGCCTCTCCCACGGGTCCTGCTGCAGCTGCCGCAGCGAAAGTGAGATACGGGTCTGCTCGGGGTCGAGCTTGATGACCTTGACGTTGACCTCGTCACCGAGCTGCAGGACGTCCGTGACCTTGGACACGCGGTCCCACGAAAGCTCGGAGATGTGGATCAGCCCGTCGGCGCCGCCGATGTCGACGAACGCGCCGTAAGAGGTGATGCCGGAGACCGTGCCTTTCACGGTGGTGCCGGTTTGCAGGCGCGAAAACAGCTCTTCCCGCTTGCGTGCTCGGTCCTCGTCCTCCGCGGCCTTCTGGCTGACGATCAGCCGGTTGCGCTTGCGGTTGACCTCGAGGATCTTGACCGGGATCCGCTTGCCGACGAGCGACTCCAGCGATCCCGCGTACGCGCGCGCGACCTGCGACGAGGGCAAGAATCCGCGCAGCCCCAGGATGTTGACGATCAGCCCACCCTTGTTCTGCTCGCGGACGTCGGCGTCGATGACGGTCCCATCACTCTGCTTCTCCGCGGCGACGATCCATGTGGTCTCGGCGCGCGCTCGGCGCAGCGAGAGGACGACATTGCCTTCCTCGTTCTCGGGCTGCAGGACGTAGACCTTGATCTGGTCGCCGGGCTCGAGGCCCGCGGAGTCCATGTCTCCGCGCATGCCGAGCTCCTTGCTCGAGATGACACCTTCGGCTTTGGCGCCGATGTCGACCAGGACTTCGTCCGGATCGACCCGTACGACGATCCCATCCACGATGTCCCCGTGGTTGGGGGTCTTGAAGGCCTCCTCCTCGTACTGGAGGTAGTCCTCCATCGACATCGCGTACGACGCTTCCTGGTCGGCTACCTCCTCGTCCTTGTGATCCTTTGTCAGGACGGCACCGAACTCAGTAGCCAAATTACGAACCCCCTAGAAGTTATTGGTGTGGTCTTGGTCGTCAAAACGGCCTCCGCCAAATCGAACGTCAATATTACCGCACAAAAGTCGCCTGGCCGGGAAACGGTTTGGCCAGGTCGTGGTTGTCGATGAGCCTCGTTTTTCCGATGCGCGCCGCGATCACCGCAAGGGTTCCAGGCTTCCGAAAAGTAGCCGCATCGACCACCTCCGCGTAGTCGATGTTCACGAGCGGCTCGGCCGCAAGCCGAGCGTGGAGGATGCGTCGCAGCCGCTCGGGATCCCGCTCCCCCTGCGCGTACGCCGCCGCCGCCTCGCGCAGCGCCGCGCTCAAGGTGGCCGCCGCCTTGCGCTCCTCCGGATTCAGGTACGCGTTGCGCGAGCTGAGCGCCAGCCCGTCCCGCTCCCGCACCGTGGCCACTGCCCGGATGTCGACCCCGAGGTCGAGGTCGCGCACGACGCGCTCGACCACCGCGACCTGCTGCGCGTCCTTTTGGCCGAAGTAGGCGCGGTCCGGCTCGACCGCGCCGAAGAGCTTGGTCACGACGGTCGCGACCCCCTCGAAATGGCCGGGGCGCGCAACGCCTTCGAGCGGCTCCCCCACGCCGTCGACGTGGACGCGGGTGCCGGCGCCGGGCGGGTACATCTCCTCGACCGAGGGCCGGTATACCGCGTCGACCTCGGCTCCTTCGAGGACGCGGAGGTCGCTTTCCCAGTCGCGCGGGTAGCGGTCCAGGTCCTCGGTCGGGCCGAACTGGATCGGGTTCACGAACACGCTCGCGACGACGACGTCGTTCTCCTG
>DATEHC010000128.1:0-7822 GCA_035279785.1 Candidatus Dormiibacterota bacterium | reverse complement strand
CTCCGCCGAGTTTGCGACAGGCAACGAGTGGGACCTCGACGGCTTCAACAGCCCGAGTGACTGGATCCGCATCAACTGCAACATGAACTCGAACGCCGTCTGGGCCGCCCTGTCAGTCGGCGAGGTCTCGCGAAGGCTTGGTGACAGCATCGAATCGATGCAAGCGGGTCAGGTCGGCTACGCCCACGTGGTCACGATGGCAAGGACGGCCGACGCGGTCGGCAGCAAGTTCGACGAGGCGCAGCTGCTGCCGCTCGCCGAGAAGCACTCGCCGGGAAAGTTCTACCGCAAGTGCTTGCACTACCAGCACTCGGTCGACGCACAGGGTTACGGCGCGGACCAGGAGACGAAGTTCGAGGGCCGAGCCCTCCGCCTGAGCACCGCCCAGGACGGATGTCTCTTGATCAGCGGCATCCTCGACCCGGTCGGCGGGGCCGCGGTCAGGTCGGCGCTGGAGCAGCTGGCCCAGAAATCAGGCGCCCACGATGACCGGACGCTCGAGCAGCGCTTCGCGGACGCTTTGTACGAGAAGGTCACCCTTGGCCAGCGCGTCAACCTTCAGGTCACCGCCACCATCGAGACCCTGAAGACAATGGCCGGCGCCGCTGCGGGCGAGATGGAGTTCACCCTGCCGATCGCGGCGGAGTCGGTGCGGCGCATGGCATGCGACTGCAGCGTCACTCGGGTGCTGCTCAGCCAGGAGTCGGTCGTGATGGACGTCGGGCGCTCGAAGCGGCTCGTCAACGGAGGGCTGCGTCACGCGCTCGAGGTACGAGACGAGCACTGCCGCTGGCCGAACTGCGAGCGCAGCGCCTCCTACTGCGATGGACATCACCTCGTGCACTGGAGTGAGGGCGGCGCCACCGACTTCGACAACCTCGTGTTGCTCTGCAAGCGGCACCACCGGTTGGTGCATGAGGGCGGATGGCAGGTGATCAAGGCGGACGAAGGCCAGATCGCGGCCGTCGCCCCGACGATCACTTTCGGGTTACCGCGCGGTCCGGACTAGCCGGTTGCTAGGCCGCGCTCAGCCGGCGGCTTTCTTCACCAGCGCCGCGATCTTAGCCTCCACGGCCGGCGTCAGGTCGGTCAGCGCGTATGCGGTTGGCCACAGCGAACCTTCGTCCAGCTTGGCCGAATCGTTGAAGCCGAGCGTCGAGTATCTCGCCTTGAACTTCTCCGCGGGCTGAAAGAAGACGACCGCCTTGCCGTCGCGGGTGTAGGCCGGCATCCCGTACCAGGTCGTCGGCGCAAGGCTTGGCGCGCTGGCCCGAATGATCGCGTCGACCCGCTGCGCCAACGCGCGGTCCGATTTCGACATCTCAGCGATCTTTTCACGGATCAGCGTCTCACCGTCCACTCCTTTCAGCTGCCGAGCGCGCTCCTTCGCAGTCTCGCGCGCCGCTGCCTTCTCGCCCTCGGAGAAGATCTGCGTCGGCTTCTTCTTGGTCGGTGCTTTCTTGGTCGGCATCGTGTCGTCTCCTTCGGAGTTGGATTTCGTCCTCATCGTAGGTACGGACCGCTGGATCGGCTTCTCGAAATCTGATCAATCAAAGGTCGCGACTTACTGCCTGACGATCGCGGCCGCCCCCTTGCGGAGCACGAACTTCTGGATCTTGCCCGTCGCGGTCTTGGGCAGCTCGGGCACGAAGGTCACGCCGTGCGGCGCCTTGAAGTGGGCCAGCCGGTCGCGCGTGAAGGCGATCAGCTCCGCCTCCGTCGCGGTGGCGCCAGGCTTCAGCACAACGTACGCGTAAGGGGCTTCGCCCCACTTCTCGTGCGGCAGCCCGACGATCGCCGCCTCCTGCACCGCCGGATGGCGAAGCAGCACTCCCTCGACCTCGATCGAGGAGATGTTCTCGCCGCCGCTGATGATCACGTCCTTGATCCGGTCACGGATCTCCACATATCCGTCGGGGTGGACCACCGCGGCGTCACCGGTGTGGAACCAACCGTCGCCCATCACCTTCTGCGTCGCCTCGGGGTCGTTGTAGTAGCCCTTCAGGACCACGTTGCCGCGCGCGACGATCTCGCCCAGCGTCTGGCTGTCCGCGGGTACGTCCTCGCCTTTCTCGTCGACGACCCGAAGCTCGCACGCGCCGATCATCTCCACGCCCGTGAGCGCCTTCACCACCGCCAGATCTGGCGCCGACAGCGAGGCGTGCTCGGGCCGCGGCTCGCAGATCGTGAGGAACGGCGATGTCTCGGTCAGGCCATAGACCTGCGTGACCTCCCAGCCGAACTCGCCCTCCAGGCGCTCGATGGTGGCGGCCGCGGGCGGAGCGCCGGCGGTGACGACGCGCACTCCGCGACGCACATCGCCGCGTACGTCCTTCGAAGCGTTGGCCAGCGAGATCAGCACGGTCGGTGCCGCGCACAGCCAGCCGACCTTCTCGAGCCGGATCAGATCGAACACGCGGGCCGGCTCGACCTTGGGCAGGCAGATGTGCCGGCCGCCGACCGCAGTGATGATCCACACGAATGTCCAGCCGTTGGCGTGGAACATCGGCAGCGTCCACAGGTATGTGTCGCCGACGGTGATGTGGAAGTGGACGAGCGTGTCCATCACGTTCATCCACGCGTTGCGGTGCGTGATCATCACCCCCTTCGGCCTGGCGGTGGTGCCGCTGGTGTAGTTGATCGTGAGCAGGTCGCTCTCGTCGATCTGCGCCGGCTTGAAGGAGGCCGAGGCCTTCGCCAGCTCAGCGGAGTACTCGCGCCATCCCTTGTGTCCCTCGGGGATCGAGCCCAGGGCGACGAAATGCTTCACGCCGCGCAGCTGGTCGCGTACGCCGTCGATCGCGCCGACGTAGTCGGGATGCACGCACAGCACCGATGCGCCCGAGTGGTTGGTTATGTAGACGAAGTCCTCGGCGGTCAGGCGATAGTTGATCGGCACCAGAACCGCGCCTATCTGCGGCACCGCGTAGAACGATTCGAGCTGCTCGTGGGTATTGGGCGCGATGTACGCGACGCGGTCGCCCTTCTTCACACCCATCGCCTGCAGTGCAGACGACCACCGGTCGCATCGCGCGAAGAATTCCTCGTACGTGAGTCGCAGGTCGCCGTCGACGACGACTTCGCGGTCGCCGTACAGCTTGCGGGTGCGACGGGCAAACTCCAGAGGCGTGAGTGGCGTCTCCATCTTCTCTCCTAGGAGTTGAGCATCAGCGCGAAGTCGGCAGCCTTGATGCCACCCACGAATGCGCTGTGCGCCTTTGGCTCGAGCTCCACCGAACGTTCGTACACGAACGCGTAGACATTCTCGAGAATCCAGTCGCCGTAGCCCTGGATGCGCAGTCCGTAGCGCAATCCCTCATCCCTGTGGCCGCGCTGGAAGAGGTCGGTCGCGCGGGCGTAGATTGCCTTGAGGATCTCGAGCTGCATGCTCAGCTCGGCGATGGTCTTCGCGTCGCCCTCCGTCTCGACCAGCTGCTCGACCTGTGTTTCGAGGTCGGCGATCTCCTTCTGGTAGTCGTCCACCTCAGGGACGAGTCTAGTACTGCGATTAGTGGATGAGGTAGTGCGCCGAGACCGATGCCGCGATGAGGATCGCGATGATGTTGACGACCTTGATCATGGGGTTGATCGCGGGTCCCGCGGTGTCCTTGTTGGGGTCGCCGACGGTGTCGCCGGTGACCGCCGCCTTGTGCGCCTCGGAGCCCTTTCCCCCGAGGTGGCCTTCCTCTATGTACTTCTTCGCGTTGTCCCAGGCTGCGCCGCCGCTGGTCATCTGAAGGGCAAGGAAAAGGCCGGTCACGATGGCGCCGAGGAGCATGCCGCCGAGAGCCCTCGGCCCCAGCAGAAAGCCGACGGCGAGGGGCGCGATCACCGGGATGACGCCCGGCACGATCATCTCGCGCTGCGCCGCTGCGGTCACGATGCGCACCGCGGTGCCGTACTCGGGACGGCCGGTGCCCTCGAGGATGCCCTTGATCTCGCGGAACTGGCGCCGCACCTCTTCGACCACGAGCCCGCCGGCACGGCCAACCGCGAGCATCGCAAGCGAGCCGAACAGGAACGGAAGGATGCCGCCAAGGAACAGGCCGGAGATGACGAGCGGGTCCGAAAGCTCGAATTGCGTCGGGTGGCCGGCCTTGGCGAGCTCCTGGGTGTACGAGGCGAACAACACGAGCGCGGCCAGCCCGGCGGAGCCGATGGCGTAACCCTTCGTCACGGCCTTGGTCGTGTTGCCCACCGCGTCCAGCGGGTCGGTGATGTCGCGGACCTCGGGCGGCAGCTTGGCCATCTCGGCGATGCCGCCCGCGTTGTCGGTGATCGGACCGTACGCGTCGATCGCGACGATGATGCCCGTCATCGAGAGCATCGCCGTCGCGGCGATCGCGATGCCGTACAGCCCGCCCACTCCGTAGCTGATCAGGATCCCGCTCGCGATCGTGATCACTGGGAGAGCGGTCGCCATCATCCCGATCGACTGGCCGGCGATGATGTTGGTCGCGTGCCCGGTCACGGACGCCCTGGCGATCAGGTGCACCGGCCAGTACCGCGTCTCGGTGAAGAACTCCGTGATGGCCACGATGAGCACCGTCACCACCACGCCGACGAGAGCGCAGTAGAACAGGTTCATCGGGTCGTGGTCGAAGCCCTGCAGATAGCCGTTGCCTTTCATCCACTGCGTGATGAAGAAGAAGCCGACGATCGCGATCACGACGGCGACGAGCAGGCCGGCGTACAGGGCGCCCATGATCCAGCCCGGGTTGAAGACGCGGACAAAGAACGTGCCGGCGATCGAACCGATGACGCTCACCGAGCCGAGCAGCAGTGGATAGATGACCCAGCCGAGCTGGTTCTTGAACAGGAGCGAGCCCAGCAGCATCGCGGCGATCATCGTCACCGCGTAGGTCTCGAACAGGTCGGCGGCCATGCCGGCGTCATCGCCGACGTTGTCGCCCACGTTGTCCGCGATCACGGCCGGGTTGCGCGGATCGTCCTCCGGGATTCCGGCCTCGACCTTGCCCACGAGGTCGGCGCCGACGTCAGCGGCTTTCGTGTAGATGCCACCGCCCAATCGGGCGAACACCGAGACGAGGCTCGCGCCGAACGCGAGCCCGACGAGCGCCTTCGGGTCTTTGAAGATGAGGAAGGCGGCCGACACGCCGAGCAGCCCGAGTCCCACGACCATGAAGCCTGTGACCGCGCCGCCGCGGAACGCCACCTGGAGCGCCGCGTTCAAGCCGCTGCGCGCGGCCTCGGCGGTGCGCAGGTTGGCGCGCACGGCGATGTTCATGCCCACGTACCCGGCCGACGCAGAGAGGACCGCGCCGACGATGTACAGCCCGGCTGTGGTCCAGTCGATGAAAAAGCCGATGACGACGGCGATGACCACGCCGATGATCGCGATCACCGTGTACTGCCGGTTCAGATAGGCGGCCGCGCCTTCCTGGATGGCGGAGGCGATCTCTCGCATCCGGTCGTTCCCCGTCGGCTTGCTGAGAACTAAGAAGATGAGAACGACGGCGAACGCGACGGCGGCCACGCCGCCGGCCACGCCAAACCAGGCTGTGTTCGGGTCCATTTACCTCCCTCTATTCGCGGCTCACCGCGAGCGCCGCGACCGCATAGGTTAAGGGAACTCGCAAACTCACCACGCGAGCTCGAATCGGGGCAGGTCGCCGGTGCCCTCTGACCACCGCGTTTCGACCCTGTTGACCCGCGCCAGGCGAGGGCCCTCCTCCACCGCGCGCTTGAGGTCTTCGAGCTGTTTGCGAGTGCCCTCCGCCACGAGCTCGACCGTCCCGTCGTCGTTGTTCCGCACCCATCCCCCCAGCCCCAGCTGCTGCGCCTTGCGCTGCACGAAGTATCGAAACCCAACGCCCTGTACGTCGCCGTGGACGATGGCGTGCAGCCGCTCCATGCTTATATGTTCAGCCGTGCCGTCCTCCAGCATCGTAGCCATCGGCGATGAGCTGGTCGGCGGCTTCACGCTCGATACAAACTCCCACTGGATGGCGGAGCGATTGCGATTGCTCGGCTATCCGGTCAAGCGGGTCACCCAGATCCGCGACAAGCCGCCCGAGATCGTCGCGCAGATTCACCGCGAGCTCGAAGATCCCGAGGTCACGGACATCTTCCTTACCGGCGGCCTGGGTCCCACACCCGATGACCGCACGTTCGCGGCGCTCGCGGAGGCGCTCGGCACGAGCCTGATGGTCTGGGAGGAGACGCGCGCGCGCATCGAGCGCCGCGTGCAGCGCATGCACGCGATGGGTTTGCTCGAGTCGCCGGAGATCACGGAAGGAAACCTGCGCATGGCCCGTATCCCCGAGGGTCCCGCCCACGTCTTCCGCAACCGCCGCGGCATGGCGCCCGGCACGGTTTATGAAAGGAATGGCAAGCGCATGTTCGTGCTGCCCGGCGTTCCCCTCGAGATGAAGGGCATCTTCACCGAGGAGCTCGAGCCGGAGTTCCTCACGGCCGGCGCTGCCGCCACCGTGCGTGAGATTCGATTCACCTTTGCGGTCGAGGCACGCTTCTATCCCTTGATGCGCGAGATGGAGGAGACGTTTCCCGACGTCTCCGTGGGCTCTTATCCGAATTTCGAGACCAAGGAGCTCGTGATCCGAATTCTCGGCGCGGATCCGAAGCGGGTCGATCAAGCCGCCGAGGTCATCACCAGGAGGGCTCCGGTATGAAAACCGAGCCGATCATCCTCGTGCCGGGTTTCTGGATCGGCGCGTGGGCATGGGACGAGGTCGCGCAAATCCTGCGCGACGACGGCCACGATGTGACCGCGCTGACATTGCCTGGCCTGGAGTCGCGGGATGTGGACCGCTCCAACATCCGGCTCTCGGACCACGTCGATGCGATCGTCGCGGCGGTGGAGGCGGCCGGCAGACCGGTGGTCCTGGCGGTGCACAGTGGCGCCAGCGTGTCGGGATACGCGGCGAGCGACCGGATTCCCGATCGGATCGCGACGATGGTCTACGTCGACACGGCGCCTGGATCGGGCGCGGTGAATCCAGACCTTTCTGGTCCAGAGTGGCCACTGCCCACGGCGGAGCAGCTTGCCGAGGGCGAGAACTTGACCGGCCTCTCCGAGACGCAGCTGGCGACGATGCGCGACCGCGCGGTGCCGGAACCCGCAGGCGCGGTACGCGATGCACCCGACCTGACCAACGACAGGCGCCTCGACGTGCCCTCGGTCGTCATCTGCACCGGGGCCAGCTCCGACGACTACAAGAAGTACGCCGGCGAAGGCTATGCGTGGATGGACGGGCTCACGGTGCTGCGCAACGTCCGCTACATCGACCTGCCGACGAGCCACTGGCCGATGTGGTCGCGGCCGAAGGACCTGGCGAGGATTCTCGGAGAGATCGCCAGCGAAAGCTAGGCGCCGAGCTTCTTCTCGAGCAGCGCGCGCTCGGCCGGGTTTTGACACAGCTCCAGCGCGCGCTGCCGCGCCTGCCTCGCGAGGGTATGCTCGCCCATCCGATCCAGGAGCTCGGCTCGAGTCGAGTGCAGAAGGTGGTAATCCCCCAGCGACATCGCCAGGTCGTTGACCTCGCCCAGCGCCACCTCCGGCCCCGCGAGCTGGCTCACGGCGATGGCGCGGTTCAAGCGCACGATGGGTGAGTCGGTCATCCGCAGCAGCGCGTCGTAGAGAAGCACGATCTGCCGCCAGTCCGTGTCCTCCCACGAACGCGCCTCGGAATGCACGGCCGCAATCGCCGCCTGGAGCTGGTACTGGCCCGGCGCGTTGAGACTGGCGGCGCGATGGAGCAGCTGGATCCCCTCCGCCACCGTGGCGGCGTCCCAGAGAGAACGATCCTGGTCCGGCAGCAGCACCATCTCCCCCGCACGG
>DATEHC010000127.1:0-6770 GCA_035279785.1 Candidatus Dormiibacterota bacterium | reverse complement strand
AGGCAGAAGGAGTCCCAGCGCTTGGAGCGCCAGGTCTCGGCCACGCGCCCAGCTTCGAGCAGGACGTGGTCGACCCCCGCCTGGGTGAGGAAGTAGCTCGTGGACAGGCCCGCCTGGCCGGCGCCGACGATCGCGACGTTCACGTCCATGCTCACGGCCGATAGTTAAAGGGATGGCGCTGAGCGATGTGCAGGCCGGTCGCATCGGGGAGTACCTGCTCGCGGTCTACGCGATGCTCACCTCGGACGGCGCGCTCGTGCCGTTCCAGGTCGATGCGGACGATGATCATCGAGACCTCGTCGTCGCGGTCAAGGGCAAGAGCACCTTCGCTTCGCTCCAGGCGAAAGCTTGCTTCGCGCTGGGCGAATCGGGCTTCGTGCAGTCGAACGCCACGTACTTCGCCGACACCATCCCTCGCGAGCCGTCGTGGATCTACGTGATCGTGCTCGTTCGTGACCTGGTGCCTGCCGTGTGGTGGGTCATTCCCGCGCCCGACTTCAACAGCCGCGTTACGCAATCACCCGCCCGGGCAGGTCGCGAGGTCGAGCTCCACTTCCGGGCTTACCCGGATCGCGACGACGCGTTCGCGCCGTTTCGATGTCAGACGAAGGACCTCGGACCGCGCCTGCTGGCCGTAATCGACGCGCTTCCGCCGGCGACCGAACCGCAACCTGGCGCACGGCTCCTGCTGACGAAGCGGTAAAGCCGGGCTACTCGACCAGGTCGCCTTCCGCCGGCTCGACCTTGACGCCGCGCGATTCGAGGAACTCGACTCCCCGATCGAGCTCGTCCGGCTCGCCCGAGACCTCCAGCAGCACCCAGCCGTGGTCTTTGGTCACATCCGCCCGGCGGATGTTCGTGACGATCTCGAAGTTTCGCCCGAGCTGGTAGATCACTGGCTCCTTCACCAGGGACGGGCCGAAGATCAGCTTGATACGGCGCCGGGACATTGCCCGGAGTCTATATGACTGGGAAGAGGGCGGCACCGATGCACCTGGGTTGCCAACAGTGAACTTTGGGCTGCAAAGAATAGATTGAAATTTACTTGCTGTACGAACACGTGTTTGGTAGAATGTCAGCATGTTGGACGACCTCCAGCCCGTCGAGGACGCGATCCGGCAATTCCAGCTAACAGCCGATCTCGACTTCGTCGATCTTCGACGCCTCTCAGGTGTGATCGACCAGCTGGAGGGCATCCGCTGCGCAGCGCTTGAACGTGGCAAGAAGCGTGGAGAGCATCTCCTCGCGGGCCAGAGCGCCTGCTCGTGGGCGGCAGTGCAGTGCCGCATGTCCAAGACCTCTGCCGCTGACCGGTTGTGCGTTGGCGAACAGCTGGACAAGCTGCCAGAGCTTGCCGGCGCTCTTGGCGCCGGCCAGGTGGGCTATCAGTCGGCGGCGGTCATCTGTCACCTGAGTGAGCAACTCGGCGAGAAGCACGACCTGATCGACGAGGAGCAGTGGATCGGGTTCGCCCAAAAGCTTTCGGTGAAGGAGATGCGCTACCTCGCACGCGAGGCGCGCGTTCGCTGGGACCCGGAAGGGTTCGACCAGAGCGAAGCGGAGAACTTCGAGCTGCGCTCCCTCGATATCAGCCAGACGCTCGATGGGATGTATCGCGTCGACGGGTGGCTCGATCCCGTAGGCGGTGCGGCGTTCAAGGCGGCAATCGACTCGCTGGCCCGACCGCTCGGCTCCGCTGACACCCGATCTTCGAAGCAGCGTCGCGCGGACGCCGTTGTAGAGCTTGCGAGTGGCAGGCCGGCACACATCAGCGTCGCGACCACACTCGAGGGCCTGAAGGGCGAGGTCGGGGCCTCAGCCGCTCACCTGGAGAGCGGAATGCCGATCTCGAACAAGACCGTCCAGCGGCTCGCCTGCGATGGCTTGATCCATCGGGTGTTGAAGTCGGACTCGATGGTCGTCGACGTCGGCCGCGCGAAGCGCACGGCCCAGCCGGCGCAATGGCGGGCGCTGAAGGCGCGTCACCGGACGTGTGCCGGACCCGACTGCGACCGGCCACTGAGCATGACCCAGGCGCATCACGTCGACTTCTGGCGGAACGGCGGCCAGACCAACCACCGCAAGATGCTGCCTCTCTGCGGTTACCACCACCGGCTGGTGCATGAAGGCGGATGGCAGGTGGTGCTGGCCGGCGAGCGCATCGAATGGATTCCTCCCGAGCGACCGGTCATGACCCGTCGCCGCTGGGGCGAAAGTCGCTGGGCAGCCTAGAGTTCTGCCGCCCCGCCGGCCACCGCCGGCACGATCGAGATCTCGTCCTTCTCCCCGACCTTCGCGCCCAGTCCAGATCCGAGCCGCACGTCCTCGTCGTTCAGGTAGACGTTCACGAACTGCCGGAGCTCACCTTTCTCGTCGAGCAGCCGGTCGCGGAACCCGGGGTAGCGGGCGTCGAGCGCCTCGATCGCGGAACCGAGGTCAGACGCCTCGACGTCGACGGTGACCTGCCCATCCGACAGTCGACGCAGCGGTCCGGGAATTCGAAATTGAGCCATCGCTGACCTAAATACTCACGTTTTCGCGAAACGATTTCATTGTCGGGTCGATTTCCACGCGCCGGGCGTGGCCGTTGGCCGAGGCCAGGACGTCCGCCGTCTTGAGTCCGTGACCGGTCACGTACGCGACGACGACCTCGTCCCCACGCCACCTACCTGCTCGCGCGAGCTTGGCCAGGACGCCGATCGTCACGCCGCCGGCGGTCTCCGTGAAGATCCCCTCCGTCCGCGCGAGCAGTCTCATCGCGTCGACGATCTCCTCCTCGGTCACGGCCTCGACGACTCCGCCCGTCTCGCGCGCGATGCGGTTGACGTAGACACCGTCCGAAGGATTCCCGATCGCGATCGACCTCGCGATCGTGTTTGGTTTGACGGGCAGCACGCGGTCCGATTCGGAGACGAATGCGTTGTAGACCGGCGCGCACCCCAGCGCCTGCGCGCCGGTGAACGCCGGCACGCGATCGCCGCGAACGAGGCCGTATTCGAGCATCTCCCGTACCGCCTGCCGGTGCCGCACGAACTGGCAGCCCGACGCGATCGGGATGATGATCTCGTCAGGAAGCTTCCAGCCCAGCTGCTCCGCGGTCTCGAAGGTCAGCGTCTTCGAACCCTCCGCATAGAACGGCCGGATGTTGATGTTGCAGAACGCCCACGGCGTCGACTCGAGAAGCTGCGAGCAAAGGCGGTTCACGTCGTCGTAGGTCCCGCGCACCGCGACGAGATTGGGGTCGAAGACGCTGATCGCGGCCACCTTCGCCGGCTCCAGGTCGACCGGGATGAAGACGAAGCACTCGAGTCCCGCACGCGCCGCGTAGGCGGCGACCGCATTGGCCAGGTTGCCCGTCGAGGCGCACGCGATCGTCTCGAATCCGTTCGCGCGAGCCCACGAGATCGCAACAGACACGACCCGGTCCTTGAAAGAGTTGGTCGGGTTCATCGAGTCGTTCTTCAGGTACAGGTTGCGCAGCCCAAGCTCCGCGCCCAACCGCTCGGCGTGCACCAGGGGCGTGAATCCCTCGCCGAGGGTCACGACGTTGACCGAGTCCTCGACGGGCAGCAGGTCGCGGTACCTCCACATCGACTTCGGGCCGGCCTCGATGCGTGAGCGCGAGACCGTCTTCTTCAGCAACGCCTCGTCGTAGACCGCGTCGAGCGGTCCGAAGCACATCTCACACACGTGCGTCGCCTGAAGCTCGTACTCGGCGCCGCACTCGCGACAACGCAGTCCGATCACCTTGGACATGAGAACGCTCAGTTTAGAGAGGGGTAATCCGAAGCCACCACGAGTACGTCTGCCCGGGAGCAAAGTCGGGTTTGGCCCACGACGGCTCGACAGCGACCTGCCGGTAGCCGCCGAGGTCGCCGTTGCACATCCACACCGCCACGTCCGGCGTCCGTTGCGGGTCCCAGCTCACCTCGACACGGCGGAGGCGCATCCGGTCGATCGAGCCGCCAGGCAGAAAGAGCTTCGTGCTCGTCCCCCCGGCCAGGTCCAGACCCATCAACGGCTCGTACTTGAACAGCGGGTGCGCGCACCAGTACGCGTCGTACGGCCGGTCGCCGGCGTTCGTGTAGACGTACTGGACCTCGACAAAGTCGTCGATGGATATGGACCGCTCGAGCTGCCACGGCACGAGCCGGCCCCGGCAGCGCATCACGCCCTCGCCAATCACCTCCCAGGGCAGTCGCCAGGCCTCGCCGTGGTCAGGCAGCGTGTCGGTCGCCTCGAGGTTCGGCACCATCTCGTCCCACCCGAACGCACCTCCCTCGACAAAGCCCGCCGCGGTAGGCTGGTCGACTCCGATGCCCTGGTCCAGGAGCTCGTCGCCGTCGAGGCGGAGCGATGTGATGCGGCCGCCGCGCTCAGGCCGGATCTCCATCTCCCACCGGTTCGCGCTGAGCCTGATCGTGCTCACGACGCTCGCCGCCTGCACCGGCAAGAGCACAGCGTCGCTGCCCACCCCGACCTACTCGCCGCCGGTACTGACATTTCCCAGCCCAGATCCGTCACCGTCGCCGACACCGAGCTACGTCTTCGTCATCGTCCTCGAGAACCGCAGCTACGCGCAGGTGGTGGGCTCGGGGTACATCTCGCAGCTGGCGCAGCAGTACGCGTACACGTCCGACTACCACGGTGTATCGCATCCGAGCCTGCCGAACTACCTGGCCCTCACGTCGGGCAGCACGTACGGGATCGCCGACGACGGCTGGCACAGCTTGCCCGCGGGTGGGCTCGGCGCTCAGCTGACCGCCTCCGGCATCTCGTGGCGCGCCTACATGGAGGGCATGAGCAACGGCTGCTACCGCAGCCCGTATCCATACGCGCTCAAGCACAACCCGTTTGCCTACTACGGGGGTGCGTGCCCGCCCGAGGTCGTGCCGTTCACCAGCTTCGCCGCCGACATGCAAGGCGACGTGCCGCGTTTCGTTTGGATCACGCCGGACCTGTGTCACGACGGGCACGACTGCTCCAACTCGGTGGTCAACTCGTGGCTCACGCAGACCGTGCCCGCGATCCTCAACTCCAGCGCGTGGCAGGACGGCGGCGTGCTCTTCATCACGTGGGACGAGGGCGAGGACAGCGCCAACTCGGTGCTCACGCTGGTAATCCATCCCGAGCCGGTGCTGCACCGGAGCGACAGGTCGTACAACCACTACTCGCTGCTGGCGACGATCGAGAACGAGCTCGGCCTCCCGCGCCTGGGCGCCGCGGCGCAGGCGACCCCTATGGACGACCTGCTCGAGTCGAAGCGCCTTCCACGGTCTGGACGGAAGATGTGATCGATTCGAGGAACTCCTGGTCCACGTTCACGCCGAGCCCCGGACCGCCCGGCACCCTGAGCCGCCCGTCGTGCAGCACGAACGGTTCGGTGATGTCCCGCCGGTAGTAGCGGTCCGACGCCGAGGTGTCGCCCGGCAGCGTGAAGTTCGGCATCGCCGCCATCGCGACGTTGCCCGCTCGGCCGATTCCGGTCTCGAGCATCCCGCCCATCCACACCGGCACGCCCCGCTCCGCGCACAGGTCGTGGATCCGGCGCGCTTCGATGTAGCCGCCGACGCGACCAGGCTTGATGTTGATGATGCGGCACGCGCCAAGCTCGATAGCGTCGGATGCCGTCTGCAGCGAGGTGATCGACTCGTCCAGGCAGATCGGGGTCTTCACGAGCTTCGCGAGCTTGGCGTGCGCGAGAACCTGCTCCTCGGGCAGCGGCTGCTCGATCAGCAGCAAGTCGTAAGGGTCCAGCTTCGCAAGCTGCTCGGCGTCTGAAAGCTTGTAGGCGGTGTTGGCGTCGACCTGCAGCGGCACGCCGCCAAAACGCTCACGCACGGCGCGAACCGGCTCGACGTCCCACCCCGGCTTGATCTTCAGCTTGATGCGCCGGTAGCCCTTCTCGACGTAGTCGCCGACGGTTTCGAGCAGCTCCGGGACGGTGGGATGGATTCCGACCGAGACGCCGCAGTCCACCTCGGCCCGCACCGCGCCGAAGAAATGTCCAAACGATTCCTTTCGCGCTCGCAGCTCGGCGTCGAGCAACGCCATCTCGATCGCGGCCTTGGCCATGTGGTGGCCGTGAATCGGCCGCAGCACGGATCCGACGTCGTTGGCGGCGAGGTCACGGCCGAACAGTCGGGGCAGCATGTGGTGGACCAACACGTGTTGCGACCCGTCCACGTACTCGGGCGAGTAGTGGGGATCCTCGCCGGCGACGCACTCGCCCCATCCCTCACCCACGTCCGTGATCGCTTTCAAGAGCAGGATGTCGCGCTCGGTCTGGACGCCGAACGAGGTTTCGAACGGCGCCACCAGCGACATCCGGATTCGCCGCAGCTCGACCGCGTGCAGCCTCATGCGCTGAGCCTATCGAGTTCCGCTGTCTCGTCGTGGTCGAGGACGATGTCGCCCGCCCGCGCGTTGTCCTCGACCTGCTTCTCGCTCGAGGCGCCGGGGATGGCGACGACGTTGGGTTTGTTCACGAGCCACGCGAGTGCGATCTGCGATGGCGTTGAGTCATGGTGCTTCGCGATATCGCCGAGAAGCTGCGACAGAGGCTCGAGTCGCTGCCGCGACGTCGCGCTGAAGTCCGAGTTGAAGCGTCTGAAGTTGCTCGGCGCGCGGTCGCGATACGTCCCCGACAGCGCGCCCTGAGCAAGCGGGCTGTAGGCGATGACGATGCGGTCGTTGCGCTGCGCCCACGGCACAAGCTCACGGTCGGGCTCGCTGTGCAGAAGGCTGAAGCGCACCTGGTTGGACAGGAC
>DATEHC010000126.1:0-16735 GCA_035279785.1 Candidatus Dormiibacterota bacterium | reverse complement strand
CCAGCTGCGCCGCGTTCGCCGCAGCCAGGTCGAGCAGCCACTTGCCTTCCCGGCCCGGGTTCACGAACCGGGCGTCGAACTTCGCGGCCACGTCTTCACCGACCTCGTAGCAGCGACCGCAGATGCCGGGACCGATGCCGGCCCGGATGAAGCGACATCGGAACTCGTCGCGCATGAACTGAACCGCCCTCGTCGCGACGCCCGCTTGCGTACCGCGCCACCCGGCGTGAACGAGGCCAGCGACGCGTTTCTCCGGATCCCACAGCACGATCGGGTAGCAGTCGGCGTACGTGGCGAAGAGCGCGACGCCGGGCCGGTCGGTCACCAGCGCGTCGACGTCATCGATTGAGTAGACGGATTCGTCGACCCGCGCAACTTCCGCGCCGTGCACCGAGCCGATCATCGTCAGCGGTGCGCCCTCGAGCCCGAGAGCACCGGCGAAAGCGTCTCTCGAGGCCAGGACGGCGTCGCGGTCGGTGGCGTGCTTCAGGCCGACGCTCCCAAGCGCGACGGTCGAGAAGCCGTGGATCAGCCCCGGCTCGTCTGCCAGCTCCGGGATGTGAAGGGCCGCGGGCGTGGTTCGCAAGGCTGCGAAAAGACTACGAACGACGCGAGCTCAGTACCTGCTCGATCTCCCGCTTGACCTGCTGGAGGTCCATGAACTCGCGATACACGGACGCGAAGCGGATGTAGGCCACCTCGTCGAGGTCGCGCAGGCGCTCCATGACCATCTCGCCGATCTCCTGGCTCGGGATCTCGACGCGACCCGATCGCCTGAGCTCCGCCTCGATGTCGTCCACGATCGCCCGCAGCCGTTCCGGAGAGATGTCGCGCTTCTCGGTCGCCTTTTTCAACCCGTTGAAAAGCTTCTGGGGGTCGAAGTCCTCGCGCCGCCCGTCCTTCTTGGTGACGAAGAACGGCACGGTCTCGATGCGCTCGTAGGTGGTGAAGCGCTGCCCACACTGAAGGCACTCCCTCCTCCGGCGGATCGCCTCCCCGACTTCCGAGTCGCGGGAGTCGACCACCTTCAGGTCGTGGTGACCGCAGTACGGGCAGCGCAACGAAGACTCCTTTTTGGCCCGGCTACATGCGGTTGCGCAGGAAGGCCGGAATGTTGATGTCGCCGAGCTCCTCGACTCCGAACTCGGGCCGCTCGATCGTACGACGCGTCGTTTCCTGCCTCGTTTCCTGGCGGGCGTCCTGGTGTGTCTTGCCGGTGAAGCCGGTCGCGATGACCGTGATCTTGATCTCGCCGGCCATCGTGTCGTCGCGGACGACGCCGAAGATGATGTTCGCGCCGGGATCGGCCGCCGACCGGACGATCTCCGCCGCCCGCTGAACCTCCTGCAGCGTGATGTCCTTGCCCGCGGTGATGTTGAACAGGATGCCCTTGGCGCCGTCGATGGACGTCTCGAGCAACGGGCTGGAAACGGCCTGCTTGGCGGCGTCCTCGGCCCGTGAGTCGCCGGCCCCGTGGCCGATGCCCATGAGCGCCTCGCCGGCGTTCTCCATGATCGCCTTGACGTCCGCGAAGTCGAGGTTGATGACGCCGGGCTGAGTCACGAGGTCGGAGATGCCCTGCACGCCCTGGCGCAGGACGTCGTCGGCCATGCGGAACGCCTCTTCCAGGGTCGTCTTGCTGCTTGCGACCTGGGCCAGGCGGTCGTTGGGGATGACGATCAGCGCGTCCACCTGGCCGCGCAGCGCCTTGATCCCTTCTTCCGCGGTGTCGTTGCGGATGCGCCCCTCGAAGCCGAACGGACGCGTCACCACGCCGATGGTCAGCGCTCCGGCCTCCTTCGCGAGCTCAGCGACGATCGCGGCCGAGCCGGTGCCGGTCCCGCCACCCATGCCTGCGGTGATGAAGACCATGTCCGAGTCCTGGACGACCGCGGACAGCTCGGTGCGCGATTCGTCCGCCGCGTCACGGCCGCGGGTCCAGTCGCCGCCGGCGCCCAGGCCGCGCGTGACCTTGCTGCCGATCTGGACCTTGACGTCGGCCTGGCAGCGCTCGAGGGCCTGCTTGTCGGTGTTCACCGCGACGAACTCGACCTTCAGAGCCTTGGAGATCATTCGATTGACGGCGTTGCCGCCGCCGCCGCCACAGCCCACGACCTTGATTCGCGCTCGCCCCTCGTGCAACTGGCTTTCTTTCATCTCGATCAGGTGATCCTCCTTCGGTTTTCGCTGTGCCATGGCGAGCTCGAGCTGGTTCTTGGTGTGTTCTCTAGAAAAAATCTCTCAGCCACCTCACTGTTTTTTGGTACGTGCTGCCGAAGGTGGCCGACTGGCGCGTGTCGGCGTACTCGGTACGCGCGCGCGCTCCCCACTTCACCAGCCCGGCGGCGACGGCATACGAAGGGCCGTGCGCCCTGTCGGCGAGACCCGCCAAACCCAGGGGTTGGCCCAGTCGCGCGGACGTGTTGAACACTTCCTGCGCGCAGTCCATCGTGCCCATCAACCTCGACCCGCCGCCCGCGATCACCACGCCCGCGGGGAGCAGCTGGTCGAAGCCCGATTTGCGCACCTCTTCGCGCGCCATCTGAAAGATCTCGACCATGCGCGGGCCGATGATCTCGGCGAGGAACTTGCGTGGCAGCGCCTGGATGCGATCGCCGCCCACCTGCCTCACCTCGACCCGCTCCCCCTGGTCGATGACGTCGGGCAACGCGTGGCCGTAGTTGAGCTTGAGGTTCTCCGCCTCGTCGAGGGTGGTGCGCAGCCCGATCGCGATGTCGCTCGTGACGTGGTTGCCACCGACCGGCAGCACCGCGAGGTGGCGCGCGCTTCCATCGTTGTAGACGACGACGTTGGTCGTGCCCGCGCCGATCTCGACGAGGCACACGCCGAGCTCGATCTCCTGCGGGCTCAGCACACCTTCACCGCCGGCGAGTCCCGCCGCCACGACGTCCTCGACGTCAAAACCGGCGCCGTGGACGCACTTGATCACGTTCTGGATCGCGGTCTGCGCTCCGGTGATGATGTTGGTCTCGACCTCGAGGCGGTGGCCCGTCATGCCGACCGCGTCGCGCACGCCGTCGTTGCCGTCGACGGTGTAGGCGCGCGGGATGACATGGATCACCTGTCGGTCGCTCGGGACGCTGATCGCTTTCGACGCCTCGACGACTCGCTGGACGTCGTCTTCCTCGATCTCGTGGTCGGGATGCGCGACGGCGACGACGCCGGTGCTGTTCTGGCTCCACAGGTGCGTGCCGCCGAGGGACACGACGGTCGACTCCACCCGCTGGCCGGCCATGCGCTCGGCCTGCACGGTCGCGTGCTGGATGGAGGCGATGGTCTTCTCGAGGTTCACGACCACGCCTTTGCGCAGGCCGTCGGAGGGGCTTTCCCCGACGCCGAGGATGGTCACGGGCGAGCCGGGATCGTCAGACTCTGCTATGACCACCGCAACCCGAGCCGTGCCCAGGTCGAGACCGACGGTTTTCTTCCGCCGTGACAAAACTGTGCTGGAACGCCTCCTGGAACGACGATGGGTAGGACTGCTTGGCGGGTTGCGGGGATTATATCGGCTCCCGGGTCGGTTGCGGGCCCAGATTTTGTGGGTCGGGCCCCTCGACGCTCTAGGACTTGTGCTTGTCGGATTACCCGCACCGTTAGGAACGCCCTTAGAGGTAGTGCCGGCGGATCGCTCCCAGGTTGTTGAAGATGCGCACCCCGAACGCGACGATCGCGGCAATGGAGAGATCGACCCCCAGCTTGTCGCCGAAATAGGTCAGGCCGCCGGCCAGGGTCATGTTGGTCAACAGGCCGCTGAAGAAAACACGTGGTTCGAAAGTGCCCGCGATGTAGGCCTTGAACGCGCCGAAGATCGAGTCGAGCGCGGCGAGAAGAGCGACCGCCGTGTAGCGCGCGTAGGTGATTGGGATGGTGACCGGCGACAGGAGTCCAAGAATCACGCCGATGATCGCGAACACGATCGCGACGACGATTACTTGCAAGGGTTCGGAGTTGGCGCTGGTGCGCCAGGTGATGGCGAGACCGGCGCAGGCTCACGCGACTTGTAGCCCACTGCGGGCTCGGATGGGTTCATCACATTGACGTAGTCGAGGTCGGTTGACGAGTAGTCCACGTTGCCGTTTCCGTTGATCGCCTTCAGCGCCGTGAGCTTGTCGTGCAGCCCCGTGAACTCCTCCGGCGTCAGCACGCGGCCGAAGTAAACCTTCCAGCCGCGCTTGGCCACCATCGTGAGGTCGCCGCAGGAGTCGAAGATGAAGCTCGCGATGTCCTGGCCAATCAGGGTCGGCATCGCGCGCTGCACGTTGATCAGGGCCGTCAAGAGCTGCGGGTCGATCGCGCGGTCGCCGACGTGAGGATCGGAGCCCGCTGGACCCTGTATGACGACGAGCCCGGCGGAGGTGGAAGTCGCGCCGAGGACGACGGCCTGGCTGGAGAGCAAGAAGAGCCTGGTCGACGGACCCGCGTGGTAGGCGGCGACCGGCTGCCACTCGCTGACGTTCACGGTGATCGTGCCCGACAGCTGGGGCTGGACGGTGGCGGTGCGCACCCACACCTCGTCGAGAAGGTGCTGCTGGGCCGAGACGGCGTCCACCGAAAGTACAGATGCGCTGCCCCGCAGCCCAGCTGCTTCGGAGACCTGTGCGGCGGTGAGGTGACGCGTGCCGACGATCTCCACGGTGCGGACCGAGAACGCCGGGCCGAACCAGAGCCAGCCAAGGAGCGCCACCTCGAGGCCGGCGACGAGCGTCGCGATCACGCGGCGCGTCCACGGGACGTCGGGCTCGCGAACCGTTTTCTCGGGGCGAGTCCACAGCTGGCCGCGGAGAGGTTCGGTCCGCTCCAGGCCCTGCGGCCACGGCGCGCGGGGAAGGGTCGGGCCGCGGCGGAGAAATTTCATATGGCCGTCGGCCCCACGTGGCGCTTGTGCCGGCCGACGGCGTGGTCGACGAGGCGCTGGCACAGCGCGTCGAACGAGATGCCGGCGGCGCGTGCGGCATCGGGAAGCAGCGAGACCTCGGTGAGGCCGGGCACGGTGTTGACCTCCAGGACCCACGGCTTGCCCGAGGCGTCGACGATGATGTCGACCCGAGCCATGCCCGAGCAGCCGAGCTCAGTGAAGGCGCGCGCGGCAGCATCGGATGCGGCCTGGCGGGCACGCTCCGGGATGCGGGCGGGAATGATGTGGTGGGATTTGCCCGCCGTGTACTTCGCGTCGTAGTCGTACACGGGGTTGTCGCTCACGATCTCGAGCGTGGGCAGGACCTGCATCTCGGGCGTCGCCAGCACTCCGATCGTGACCTCCGTCCCTCGGGCGAACTGCTGGACGAGCACGCGGCGGTCATATCGCCCGGCCAGCACCAGCGCGCTCGCGACCGCGTCCGCGTCCTTGGCGATGGTCAGGCCGATGGTCGATCCCTCGCGAACCGGCTTCACGACAAGCGGCAGGCCCAAGCGCGTGACCAGTCGCTCGACCACCTCGGCGGCCACGCCTTCCTTGATCTCGAGCTCTTCGAACTCAGGGACCGCGAGGCCGATGGCGCCGAGGATCCTGCCAGCCCGTGCCTTGTCCATGCACAGCGCAGAGGCGAGAACGCCGGAGCCGGTGTAAGGCAACCCGAGAAGCTCGAGCATCCCCTGCACGGTCCCGTCCTCGCCGAGACGGCCGTGCAAAGCGTTGAAGACGCACTCGAAGCCGCCGTCGCGAAGCGAATCCCAGGTGTTGGCGTCGAGGTCGACCTCGGTGATGTCGTGGCCGCGATCGCGAAGGGCCTTCGCGACCTGCGCGCCAGAGCGCAGCGAGACGTCGCGCTCGGCCGACCGTCCTCCCCGCAGCACCGCGATCTTCAATTCCAGCGCCCCACCATCTCGACCTCCGGCTCGAGCTGCGCCCCGAATCGGCGCTTGACCTCGGCCACGACACGTTCGATCAGCCGTCGTACGTCGGCTGCGGTCGCGCCCCCCTCGTTGACGATGAAGTTGCCGTGGAGCTCCGACACGACGGCGGCGCCCTCGCGCGCGCCTTTGAGCCCGGCGGCCTGGACGAGGCGCCCCGCGGAGTCGCCGGGCGGGTTCTTGAAGACGCTTCCGCAGTTCTTGGTCTTGATCGGCTGCGTCTCGTTGCGCTCGCGCGTCAGCTTCGCCATCAGCTGCCTGGCCTCTTCCCCATCGCCGCGCTCGAGCTGCACGGTCGCGGAGACGACGAGCGCGCCGCGCAGCGCCCCGTCGCGCAGCGCAGAGGTTCGGTAGCCGAGGTGCAGGTCGGCCGGCCGCCACGTCTGCACGCCGGTGCCCGGAACGAACCCTGTCGCCTCGACGAGCACCTCGCGCAGCTCCTTGCCCCAGCAGCCCGCGTCCTGGTAGACGGCGCCGCCGACCGTGCCCGGCACGCCGATCGCGAACTCGAAGCCGCGCAGGTTGGCGTCGGCCACGATGCGCGCGAGGCGCATCATCTTTAATCCCGCCCCGGCGCGCACCTTGGTTCCCTCGACAGAGTGGTCGCGATTGACGACGCGCAACACGATGCCTTCGACACCGCGATCGGCGATCAAGAGATTGGTACCCGCGCCCAGCAACAGATAAGGAATGCCGCCCTCGACCGCGCCGTCGATGGCCTTCTCGATCGCCTCTGGCCGTGCGAGCTCGAGGAAGAACTCCGCCGGTCCGCCGATGCCGAACGAGGTCCGAGACGCAAGCGGCTCGTCCTCTTTGATCCCGGGCAGTCCGCGCAACCACGCGAGATTGCTTCTTGTTCTCCAGCTCAACCTTGCGGCGCCTCCGCCGACGCGGCACGGCTCCGCCGGGCCGCGACACGCGACTCTCTGCCGTCTAGCGGCGGAGGCGCCGAGTTGGGCACGCGGGGGGATCCTGATCCCCCCGCGCATCTAGATTTTGTGCGCCAGCTCATTGCCCATCTTGTTGATGTCGCCCGCGCCCATGAGAAGCACGAGGTCGTCAGGACCGACCATCTCTCCAAGCGCCTGCTGCGCGCTCTCGAAGCTGCCCACGTAGAGCCCGTTCGGAATCTGGTGCGCGAGGTCCTCCGCGCGCACGCCGGACACGTTCTCCTCGCCCGCGCTGTAGGTGTCGAGGATGAAGACGCGGTCGGCGCCGCTGAACGAGCGCGCGAAATCGTGCATCAGCGCGCTCAGCCGCGAGTAACGATGCGGCTGGAAAACGGCGATGAGGCGCCGGTGGCGCAGCTCGCGCGCGGCGTCGATCGCGGCCCTGACCTTGGTTGGATGATGCGCGTAGTCGTCGTAAACGGCGGCGCCCTGGAACACGCCGAGGAATTCCATCCGGCGATGCGCGCCTGGGAACGTCTGCAGCGCGGCCGCGACGTCGCCGAATCCGATGCCGAGCTCCAGCGCGAGCGCGGCGGCGGCCGTCGCGTTCTGGATGTTGTGGCGTCCGGGTTGGCGCAGGTTGACGTGGCCGAGCAAGTCGACGCCGCGGTAGATGGGAAACGGGCGCACGGGTTCGCAGCGATAGGTGGCGTCGGTGCGGAAGCCGTAAGTGATCTTGCGCGCCTTAGGTTTGAGCTCGCGAGCCAGGTCGTCGTCCGCACATAGAACCGCCACGCCTCCTTTGGGCAGGCCTTCGATGAACCACTGGAACAGGTCACGCACCGCGGTGACGTCGCGGAAATGGTCGGGATGATCGAGCTCGATGTTGGTCACGATCGCGCGCTGCGGGTGGTGCAGCGTCAGCGTGCCGTCCGACTCGTCGGTCTCGGCGACCAGCCACTCTGACTGTCCGGCGCGGGCGCTTGCGCCGTCCCCGACCAGGACGGTCGGGTCGAAGCCGGCGGTGATCAGGATGTGGCCGACCATGTGCGTGACGGTCGTCTTGCCCGCGGTCCCAGCCACCGCGATCGAGTCGCTCTCGTTGATGAGCTTGGCCAGCATCTCGGCGCGGCTCAGCACTTTCAGGCCCATCCCCCGCGCTGCGTCAAGCTCGGGCGATTTCTTGATCGCACCGGAGTAGACCAGCAGGTCCTGGCCCAGCACGTGCTCGGGGTCGTGCCCCAGTAGGATCCTGACGCCCGCGTCCTCCAGCTCGGCCGTCGTCTCCGACTCCTTCAGGTCGCAGCCGCTGACCTCATCGCCGCGCGCGATGAACACCCGCGCCAGCGCCGAGACGCCCGCTCCGCCGACTCCCATCAGGTGGACCCTCACCGGCGCGCGACCTCGTGCAGCACGGAAAGGACGCGGCTCGCGGCGCCCGGCCGGGAGCTCGCGGCCGAAGCGGCGGCCATCGTTCGCAGCTTCTCCGCGTCCAGGCTCTTGAGCACCCGGATGAGCGACTCGGCCGTGAGCTCGGCGTCGCCGATGCGGACGGCGGCGCCTGCGTCGACCATCGCCTGGGCGTTCTCCTCCTGGTGTCCGCCGCCGAACGTGCCCGGAACGAGGATCATCGGCAGGCCCACCGCCGCGGATTCCGCGATCGTGCCGACCCCGGCGCGGCCGACGACGAGGTCCATTCGATTCAGCAACGCCGGCATGTTCTCGACGAAAGGCAGTCCGGTGTAGCCGGGCCGCGAGTGCGCGGCGAGCCCCGCCGCACCCTGGCTGCCGGCGACGTGGACGACCTCCTCGAAGATCGAGCACAGATCGTCGAGGGCCGACCAGACGACCTCGTTAATGTGCCGCGCGCCCTGGCTGCCGCCGGTGATGAGAAGGCGGCGCGGCGGGATATCCGGCGTTCGTCGCTGGAAGCCTTCGCGCAACGGGACACCGGTCAGCACGACTCGCAGGCCGGGCAGGCGCTTCTCGGTGCCTGGCAGCGTCGTGCAGATCGCGGCCGCGCGGCGGACGAAGAAGCGGGTCGCCAGCCCTGGCCGCACGTCCTTCTCATGCAACACATATGGAATGCGCCTTAGGCGGGCAGCGGCGATCAGCGGCGCCATCACGTAGCCGCCCATGCCGAGCACCACGTCAGGCCGGAATCGATCGACGATTTCCAGCGCCTTGCCCAGCGCCATCGGGATGAGCACCGGAAGCGCGGCGTTCCTCCAGACCGCGTCGCGGTCGAGACCGCGAATGCGCACCGTCTCGAAGTCGAAGCCCGCCGCGGGGACGAGCTCTTCCTCCGGCCCACCCGCGCGGCCGACGACGAGGATGGGCGCATCGGGCTCCTCAGCGCGACGCGCGCGCGCGACCGCGAGCGCCGGAAAGAGGTGCCCGCCGGTCCCGCCGCCAGCGATCAAAAGCCTCATCACTGCTCCGATTGTTGCCGAGCGCCGGGCCAGACCCGTGGCGCGCGATGCTGAGGAGGACGCCCACCGCCGCAAGCGTGGTGGCCAGCGCCGTGCCACCGTAGCTGAAGAAAGGCAGCGGCACCCCGGTGATGGGCAGCGTGTTGGTGACCGTGGCCATGTTGAGCAGGGCCTCGAACGTGACCCAGGTGGTGATGGAGGCGGCGAGCGCCATGCCGAACCGGTCGGGGGCACGCAACGACGCCCGGTAGCCGCGCAGGCTGAAGGCGAGGAAGCCGAGCATCACGAGCGTGGTGCCGAGAAGGCCCGTCTCCTCGCCGACGATCGCGAAGATGAAGTCGGTGTGGGCTTCGGGGAGCCAGCCGTACTTCTCGATCGAGTGTCCGATCCCGACCCCGAAGATCCCTCCCGACGCGAGGCCATAGATGGACTGCGTCGCCTGAAACCCGGCGCCAAGAGGATCCGCCCACGGATTCTTGAACGCGGTGAGGCGGCCCATGCGGTACGGCTCGAGGAGCGTGACGGCCACGAAGCCGAGGCCGAGCACCGCGACCAGCAGGATGATGTGGCGCAGCCGGCCACCTCCAGCCCAGTAGGCGCTCACGAAGATCCCGACCATGACCACGGCGGTCCCGAGGTCGCGCTGCAGCATGAGCAGGACGAGGATCCCGGCGAGCATCGCGGCGAACGGGATGAAGACGTGGTTGAAGTCGCCCATCCGCTGCGCGTTGCGGTCGATCCAGTGGGCGATGAATACCGCGAACGCCAGCTTTCCGAGCTCGGACGGCTGGAACGTGCCGAGCGGACCCGCGTCGAACCAGCGACGTGCGCCGTTGATGTCCACGCCGATGTGGGGCACGAGCACGAGGAGCATCAGCAGCGCCGCCGCCACCGCCCCCGCCGGCGCGAGCGGCCGGACGCGTCGGTAGTCGACGCGGCCGAGGACGAAGAGCGCAGCGAAGCCGATGAGCATCCATCCCGCCTGGCGCTCCGCGTAGTAGAAGGCCGACTGGTGCTGGGTGTAAGCGAACGCGACGCTCGCGCTCGTCACCATGACCAGCCCCGCCCCACATAAAAGGACCGTGGTGAACAGGAGGTAGCGATCTGGCTGGGCGCGGGCGACGGTGCTGCTGCGGGCAGAGCCCGTCCAGGACGCGCTGCCCGCGTTTCCCGATTTCACCCGAACCTGCTCCGGACCAGCTCCTTGAACTGGTTGCCGCGGTCTTCGAAGTCCTTGAACATGTCGAAGCTCTTGTAAGCGGGGCTCAGAAGGACGACGCTGCCGGGTCGAGCGAGCTCCGCGGCCCTGGTGACCGCGTCGTCGAGCGAAATCGCACGCAGCACATGGGGGTGATCGCGCAGCGCTCGCGCCAGCTCGTCTGCCGATGCGCCCATGAGGATCACGGCCTCCGTGTGCGCGAGCACGTCCGCGACCCACTCGCGCAGCTCGAACCCGCCGCCGTAGCCGCCGGCGATCAGGATGACCGGCGTTTTCGGGAACGCGGTGAGCGCTACGCGACCGGCGTCGGGGTTCGTCGCCTTCGAGTCGTTGTACCAGCGCACGCCGGACCATTCGCCGACGAGCTCGAGGCGATGCTCTACGCCCTTGAATCCGCGAATGGCCTCGTCGATGACGTCGTCTTTGAGGCCAGCGATTCGTCCTATCGCAGCCGCGGCGAGCGCGTTCTCCATGTTGTGCCGGCCGGGCAGCGGCATCGGCGGGGGCGGCTCGTGAAGGTCGAACCAGACCACCTCTCCGGACGCGCGAGAGGCGAGGTCGCGCACGATCGGATCGCGACCGTTGAGCACCGCGTAGTCCGAGTGCTCGATCGCCCGTGCCTTCAGGTCGACGTAGCGGTCGAGCGTCTTGTGGCGGTCGAGATGGTCCGGGGTGATGTTGAGGATCGCACCGATGTGGAGGCGCGGATCCTCGACCGACTCGAGCTGAAAGCTCGACAGCTCGAGGATGACCCAGTGTTCGGGCGTGATCTCGCGAACGCGATCGAGCACCGTGTCGCCGATGTTCCCGCCGACGATCACGGGACGATCGCCGGCCGCCAAGACCTCTCCTGTCAGCGCCGTCGTCGTCGTCTTGCCGTTGGTGCCGGTGATGCCGACGACCGTCCCTTCGCACAGCTTCAGGAAAAGGTCGATCTCGCTCGAAACGGGTATGCCCCGCCTGCGTGCCTCGTCGAGGAGGTCGGAGTCCCAGGGCACGCCAGGGCTCGCGTAGACGACGTCGACGCCATCCAGCACGGTCGAGTCGTAGCCGCCGAGGCGAAGCTCGACGCCGTCAGGCATCTCCGCGAGGGCCGCATGCAGGTCCGATGCAGGCTTCTTGTCCGCGACGCGGACGCTGTCGCCCTCCGCCGTGAGGTGCCGCGCGAGCGCCACACCGCTCCGCGCCGCGCCCACGACGAGCGCCCTCAAAAACGAGCGTGCACGAGAGCTGCTGCAGCGATCGCCGAAACCAGCCCCGCGGCCCAGAACGTGAGCGCGATGCGAGTCTCGGACCAACCCTCGTGGTGGAACGTGTAGTGGATCGGGGTCATAGGAAAGACGCGACGGCCGCCGGTGGCCTTGAAGTAGGCCACCTGAATGATGACAGACAGGCTCTCCAGCACAAACACGAGACCGATGATCGGCAGGAAGAAGAGGACGCCCTGCTCGATGGCCATGGCCGCGATGACGAACCCGAGAGCGAGCGATCCAGTGTCGCCCATGAAGACGCGCGCGGGGTAGCGGTTGAAGGCGAGGAACGCGAGCAGCGCGCCGATCATTGCGACGCCGACGGCCTTGTCACCGCCGCGCGCCTGCATGAACAGGGCCAGGACGCCGAGCGCGATGACGGCAAGACCGCCGGCGAGGCCGTCCATGCCGTCGGTGATGTTCACGGCGTTCGCGGTGGCGACGATGGCGACGACGGCCAGCGGATAGATGACCCACGGAGTCACCGGGATGAAAAAGATCTGCGGCTCTCCCTGGACGGCAATCCACGCGACGGGCAGAGCAAGGACGACCTGGAGCGGCAGCTTCAGGCGAGCCGGGATCCCGCGCGCGCCCACGCGAAGCTTGCTCAGGTCGTCGACCAGACCGAGAACGCCTCCGGCGACCAGGCCGGCGAGAGCCGCAAGCGCGTCGGTGTAGCCGGCGATAATCGCGATCACCGCCGCGGTGGCGCCGATGAGTGCGAAGAGGATTCCACCGCCCGTCGGGGTGCCCGCCTTCTTCTGGTGTGATTCCGGGAGCTCCTCCTGGATCACCTGGCCCGCGCGCAGCCGGCGCAGCGTCTGGATGAAAGGTGGATAGACCACGAGACCGGCGGCCAGGCCGCCGAGAAACGTGACGAGGGGAAGGATCACGCGGCCGTCAGCTCGTTCACCAGCTCGTCGAGCCGCACTCCATGCGAGGCCTTGACCAGAACCCTGTCGCCCTCTTTGGCGTGTGACCTCACCCACTCCGCCGCCGCCGCCCTGTCTGGCACTACCTCGCCACCGGCCTCGGCCATCAACTTCGCGTAGCCCGTGTCGACGACGCAGTAGGCGTCGAACACCTGGCCCGCGCGCTGTCCGACGCGCCGGTGCGACTCCTCGGCGAGCGATCCGAGCTCTCGCATCTCGCCCAGAACGGCGAAGAGCCGCCCCGTCCGTCGGCGCTCCGCGAGCACGTCAAAGGCGGCGAGCATGGACTCCGGGCTTGCGTTGTACGAATCGTCGACGACGATGAAACCCGCAGGCGACGGCTTGTCCTCGAGACGCTGAGCGACCTCGATTTCGCCGACTGCCTGCGCGCCGATCTCGACGGGCACGCCGGCAAACTCGCCCGCGGCGAGCGCGGCGGCGGCGTTGAGCGCCTGGTGGCGGCCGGCGAGCTTCAGCCGGACGTTCACCCCGCGCACGGAGAAATCGGAGCCGTCAGGCCCTGCGCGGTAGCCATCGACGCGATAGTCACCGTGGTCGACCCCGAACGAGGCCACGCGCGCCGTCGTCATCTGCGCGAGCAGCGGGAAGAACTCGTTGTCGGCGTTCAGGACGGCGAGCCCCGTCTCCGGCAGCGCCGCGACGAGCTCGCCCTTGCTCCGCGCGAGCTCGTCGCGCGACGCGAAGAACTCCATGTGCACGACGCCGACGTTGGTGACTATGCCGATCACCGGTTTCGCCAACGCCGCGAGCCGCCCGATGTCGCCCGGCTTCTGCAGACCCATCTCGAGCACGAGAGCCGAGTGGTGCGGCTCGAGGCCGAGGATCGTCAGCGGCACGCCGGTTTCGGTGTTGAGGTTTCCCTGCGTGCGCAGGACGTTGAAGTGCTGACCGAGCACCGCCGCGACCATCTCCTTGGTCGATGTCTTGCCGTTGCTGCCGGTGACGCCGATGACCAGTGGCTGCACGCGCTTGAGCGCGTGGGCGGCGAGCGCGTAAAGCGCTACCCAGGTGTCCGGAACGACCACCTCCACGATCCCCGGCGTGAGCGCGGTCTTGCGCTCCACGATCGCGGCCGCGGCGCCGCGCGCGACCGCATCGGCCACGAACTCGTGGCCGTCCTTCTCAGCGCCTTTGAGAGCGAAGAACAGTCCGCCGGGCTTGACCTCTCGCGAGTCGGTGTGGAAGGTCGAGAAGATCTCGCCCACCTGCGTGCCGCCGACCTCGCCGCCCCCGGTCACCTCGAGGATCTCGAGGAGGCTCAACCTCATCTATTCGGTACCAACGTGTTGTGTTCGCATGCGTTTCGTCAACACTAAGTGCAGTTGTAGCCCGGATTCATTCCGGGCGTCCCCGGACGCCGCTTTCGGTACCTGAGATCAGCTGTGGAATCCCAGAGGGGGTTCGTGGGGGAGATCCGCAGATCTCACCCGCGTTTTTAGTGGTCGGGCGTTATGTGCCAGTCGACGACCATCGTCTGCGCGATCCTCTGCCAGATCGGCTCGGCGGTCAGATATCCATCGTTCAGGGTCCAGTCTCGGTCTGCGCCGGGGTAGTGCGGCTTGCGCACGACGACCAGCATCGTGAAGCGCGGATGCTGCGCGGGCAGGAATCCGACGAACGACGTCCAGACGTCGAGCGTGTACTTGCCGTTGACCGGGATCTGCGACGTGCCGGTCTTGCCGGTCTGGTCGAGCTCGAAGCCATGGACGCGCGACGTCCAACCCGAACCGTGCTGCACGACCTGCTCCATCATGGTCGTCATCTTGGCCGCGGTGTCCGGGCTGATCACCTGGCGCTGCGGCTGAAGCAGCAGCGGGTTGATCTGCGTGCCGATGCGGTCCACGACGTGCGGCGGCGCGTACTTGCCGCCGTTGGCGATGACGTTGACGGCAGAGAGCATCTGCACCATGTTCACGTCGATGCCCTGGCCGAATGAGGTCGTCGCGTACTGCGAGTCCGCCATCGCGCTCGGCGACGGCAGAGGGACATAACTCTCGCCCGCGACGTCGATCCCGCTCGGCTGCGTCAGCCCAAATGCCTGCAGGTTCTTGTAGAACGCGTCGTGCCCCTCGGCCTGCATCGCCTTGATCGCGCCGACGTTGAGCGAGTGCTCGAGCACGTAGGTGTAGTCGATGTTGCCCTTGTTGCGGAAGTCCCAGTCGTAGATGTTGTAGCCGCCGACGTTGACGACGCCGGGGTCGGTGATGATCGTGTTCGGCTGGATCGCGCCGGAGTTGATCGCGCCGGATAGCGTGACGACCTTCATCACCGAACCAGGCTCGTACAGGTAGCTGAGGACGTTGTCCTTGAACAGCGCCGGGTCGGTGTGGTTGAAGTCGTTCGCGTTGTAGCTCGGGTAGTCGGCCGACGCGATGATGCCCCCAGTCGCCGGGTCCATGATCAGGACGCTTCCGCTCTCGGCGTTGTCCCTCTTCACGCCGTCGGCGAGCGCCTGCTCGGCGGCGTACTGGATGTTGGCGTCCAGCGAAAGCACGAGGTCCTGGCCGTTGACCGGGTTCTGGTCGGTGTGCGAGCCGAGCACGATCTCGTTGTTGGCGAGGTCGCGGTAGCTCGAGATGTAGCCGGGCGTGCCGGCGAGGAGCTTCTGGTACTTCATCTCGATTCCCGCCTGGCCGTTGCCGTCCCAGTTGGCGAACCCGAGAAGGTCTGAGGCGAGCGTCGTCCCGGCCACTGCGCCGGGAAGGTACGAGCGCTGCGTATCCGCTTCCAGGCCGACGCCCGGAAGCTTCAACGCCTTCAGCTGGTCGGCCTTGTCCTTGGAGAAGCGTCGCGCGATGTACCTGAACTTGGCGCCGGACGACAGCGTTGTCAGCACTGCGCCTTTGTCTACACCGAGCACCGACGAGAGGCCACCCGCGACACGATCGCGCGCGCCGGTGGTGATCTGGTCCGGCGACACGTACGCCGAATAGACGGTCGTGTTCACCACGAGCTGCGTGAGGCTGCGGTCGAAGATCGCGCCGCGAATCGCGGGCAGCGGCACGAACTCGCGGTACTGCAGCTGGGCAGCCGTCGCGAGCTGTCCGTGCTCGGCGATCTGCCAGTAAGCGAGCTTGGCCCAGACAGCGCCCGCGAGCATCAGCGCGACGGCGAGCATGGAAAGGACGCGAAGACGGGCGGAGCCCACACGTTCGACTTTTCCGGGGCGCTTTGCGGAGACCGCCATCTAAAAGGGGCCCCCGCGAAATCCAGGCGCAGCCTCTGATTTCGTGGGGACTGTCGACATTACTTCTTGGTCGAGGCCATAACGTCGCGGGTGCCCGCGACCTGGTTGAGAAGAGCCGCGACCGCGCGCTCCCACAAGGGCGTCGCATCCGCGCCGGAAGCACCGACCGGCGCGGCCAGGTCGACGGCCACCTGCTGTCCCTGCACGTAGCTGGACGGAACCACACGCTGCATGCCGCTCTGCGCGGCCTGCTGCTGCACCTGCGCGGGCGCATGCAACGTGACTTCCTGGTAGCGCAGCTGATCCTGCTCGGCGAGCAGCTGCCGCTGCTGGTCCTGCAGGCGCGAGATGTCATACGACGCCTGCGTTATCTGCGCGGCGATCGCGAGATAGAAGAGCAGGCAGATCACGACCGCTCCCACGCCCAGGTAGGCGTGGCCGAACACGTTCACGCGCAGGCGCTCCTGCGCGACGGCGCTCGCGACCTGTACGAATCCGCGCGTGCGTCGACGCCGCTTGGGCGCTGTCGGGACGTGCGGGGCCGCGGTCGTGCCGAGGCGCCGGCGCGTAAGTATTCGGGTCGAGGTCAAGACGTGTGCTCCATCAATTGCTTGGACGTGGACTGGGACGAAGGTGCCCAGCGGCCGGAGGGGTTAGACCGGCCGCTGGGGCTTGGAGGGATCGGGTTTAAAGCTTTTCCGCGACCCGGAGGCGGGCGGACCGGGCGCGGGGGTTGGCGGCCACCTCCCCTTCGGAGGGCCGCACGGGATGACGGGTGACGATGCGAAGGGTGGCCCGGTGGCCGCAGGTGCAGACTGGCTGCTGGGGTGGGCAGATGCAGTCTTTGGACTCGACGTTGAAGAATGACTTGACCAAGCGGTCTTCCAGGGAGTGGAAGCTGATCGTCGCCATACGACCACCGGGTTTGAGTGT
>DATEHC010000125.1:0-10032 GCA_035279785.1 Candidatus Dormiibacterota bacterium | reverse complement strand
CTCGTCGACGCACAGGCAGATCGTCCCCGCCCGCATCCCGCGCAGCCGCGAGACCACGTAAAGGGTCGAGGTCTCCATGTCGTTGCCGAGAACGCCGGCACGCGTCCACATCTCGAGCTCTTCGCGAAGGTCGGGCCGCGGCATCTGATCGGGTACGAGGTCGGAGTACAGCGCGTCGACCGACCGCATGACACCGACGTGGTACGGCACACCGGCCGCGGAGGCGGCGTCGACGAGCGCGTTGACCACGTGCAGCGACGCGACCGCCGGGTACTCCTTCGGCACGTAGCCGTCGGGCGTGCCCTCGCTGCGCACGGCGCCGATTGCGATGAGCAGGTCGCCCATCTTCACCTCGGGCTGCAGCGCACCGCACGTGCCGACGCGGAGCAGCGTATGGACACCCAGCTCGCGCAGCTCCTCCACACCGATCGCGACCGACGGCCCACCCATGCCCGTCGACATCGCGGAGACTGGAACGCCGTCCACCTTGCCCGTGAAAGTGCGGTACTCGCGGCTGAACGCGACCTCTCTCGCGCCATCCAGGTGCTTGGCGATGAGCGGAGTGCGAAACGGATCCCCGGGCACGAGTACGTAGTCGCCCACGTCACCCGGGCCAAGACCGACGTGGTACTTCTTCTCGGTTACGGCCACCGGGGGAATACTAATCGGCGATTCGGGCGAGTACGTGCGGCGGCCGCTTGACCTCGTGATCGGTGAGTCGCCACGCGTTGCGCACTCGATCGCTCACTCGCTCGACCAGCTCGTGCGAAGCCGCATGCACCGTGACCAGGGCATCACCTTTGCTGACGCGATTCCCGACCGGCGCCTCGATCACGAATCCCGCCGCGTGGTCGATCTTGTCCTCCTTGCGCAGGCGACCCGCGCCGAGGTCGACCGCCGAGAGCCCGATCTCGAGCGCGTCGATCGACTCGACGTAGCCGTCCCGCGAGGCCCGCAGCGGTTCCTGCACCGGCGCCACAGGCAAGCCCTGGTCGAGGTGACCGCCCTGCGCCGACAACATCTCCTCGAACTTCGCGCGACCGGCTCCAGACCGCAGCACCTTCTCCACGTCCGCGGAAACTCCGGCAAGCGCGCACATCTCGTGAGTCACGCGCACGCAAACTTCGAGCAGCTCCTCGTCGCCGCGGCCGGCCAGCGCGTCAAGTGCCTCCTGGACCTCGAGCGCGTTGCCCACGGAACGGCCCAGCGGATTGTCCATCGCGGTCACCAGCGCGACCGTCTTGCGGCCGGCGCCCTCACCGAGCGTGACCATCTCGCGCGCCAGCTTCTCCGCCGAGGGCACGTCGGGCATGAACGCCCCGCGCCCGAACTTCACGTCGAGCACGATCGCGTCCGCGCCGGCGGCGATCTTCTTCGACATCACGCTCGAAGCGATGAGGGGAATCGAGGGGACCGTCGCCGTCACGTCACGCAGCGCGTACAGCAGCTTGTCCGCCGGCACCATCCGCGGCGACTGCCCCGCGACCGCGATCCCGATCTCGCGAACCTGCGCGAGGAATCGCTCGGGCGTGAGCTCGACGGTCAGGCCAGGCACCGACTCGAGCTTGTCGAGGGTGCCGCCGCTGTGCGCCAGTCCGCGGCCGCTGAGCTTGGGCACCTTCACACCGCACGCGGCCGCGAGCGGTCCCGCCACCAGCGTGACCTTGTCGCCTACGCCGCCCGTCGAGTGCTTGTCGACCTTGATGCCGGGGATCGAGCTGAGGTCGAGGACTTCGCCGCTGGCGATCATCGCCTGGGTCAGCGCCAGCGTCTCGGCCGCGTTCATGCCCCGGATGCACACGGCCATGAGCCACGCCGCCATCTGGTAATCGGGGATCGCGCCCCGTACGTAACCATCGACCAGGAACTGGATCTCTTCCGCCGAGTGGTCCCCGCCGTCCCGCTTGCGTCCGATCACTTCCAACGCGTTCACCCGCACATTTTCGGCCCCGGAAAGCGGGTGTACAATCCGGCCCGACCGAGCGAATCATCGCCCCGCCTGAACGGGCGTTTCAGCTTAGAAAGGGAGAGCAGAGGATGGGTCATAAGCGCCTTCGGGTACTGGGTGTGGTGGCCGCGGCTTTGATGCTGGCGGTCGCCTGTGGCGGCAGCTCCGGCGGTGGGAGCACCAGGACGATCAAGGTCGGCCTGGTCACTGACACCGGCGGCCTCAACGACAAGTCTTTCAACCACCTCGCCTACGTCGGCCTGCAGAGTGCGATCTCGAAGCTGGGCATCAAGGGTGACGTGATCGAGTCGAAGAGCGGCGACGAGTACGTCCCCAACCTCACCAACTTCGCGCAGAAGGGCTACGACCTCGTCATCGGCAACGGCTTTCTCATGCAGCCGGCCGTCGGCACCGTGGCGGCGCAGTTCCCCAACATCCATTTCGCCATCGTCGACGGCGCGGGAACCGACGCCAACTTCAACGACCTGAAGCAGACGAACGTGATGGACCTCTTCTTCAAGGAGCAGGAGTCCGGCGCGCTCGTCGGCGCGATCGCCGGCCTCCTCGAGAAGGGCGGCAAGGCGCCCAAGAACACGCACGTGATCAGCGCGGTGGGCGGCGTCAAGATCCCGCCCGTCGACCACTACCTCGCCGGCTATCAGTGGGCCGCCAAGATGTATGACCCCTCGATCAAGGTCCTCATCGGCTACTCCAACGACTTCAACGCCACCGACAAATGCAAGGCCGTCGCCAACAGCCAGATCGGCCAGGGCTCGGAGTTCGTTTTCCAGGTGGCCGGCGGATGCGGCGTCGGCGCGCTCCAGGCCGCGGGCCAGGCGCACGTCTACAGCTTCGGGGTCGACGCGGACCAGAAGGACGCGGACCAGTCGGTCATCGCCAGCGCGCTGAAGAAGGTCGACGTGGCCGTGTACGACGCGATCAAGAGCGTCGTCGACGGCAAGTTCCAGGGCGGAGCGACCCGGTTCAGCCTGGCCAACGACGCCACCGGCTACACGGTCGACAACTTCAGCCTTCCGGCGGACATCAAGACCGAGGTCGACAACCTGGCCGCGGCGATGAAGTCCGGCAGCAAGACGCCTCCGGACGTCGTTTCCTAATAGCCGGCGCCAAGGGGGCGGGACAGTCCTCCCGCCCCCGCCGCGAAATCCTGGCTCGGTTTAGCGGGCTAGCGCTTCCGCTCGGCTCAGTCCTCTTCGCCTTCATCGTCGGCGGGCTCATCGTCGCGATCAGCGGCGCCAACCCGATCGACGCCTACCAGGGCCTCGTCTGCGGCGTAGGCGTGTTGTGCGGCGGCGGCGAGAACCCCGCCCTCCAGCTCTCAACCACCATCGTCTACCTCACGCCGCTCATCACCGCCGGCGTCGCGGTGGCGATCCCCTTTCGCGCGGGCCTGTTCAACATCGGCGCCGAGGGCCAGCTGCTCGTTGGCACGATCGCCTGCGTGGTCGTCGGCACCAAGCTCGGCGGGCTGCCGGGCATCGCGCTCATCCCGCTCGAGCTGATCGCCGGCATGGTCGCGGGTGCGATCTGGGCAGGCATCGCCGGCACGCTCAAGGCGACGGTAGGCGCGCACGAGGTCGTGACCACGATCATGCTCAACTACGTCGCGCTGTGGCTGATCCGCTACCTGATCATCGGCGGACCGCTGCAGGCGCCAGGCGCGTTTTCAGCCTCGTCGCCGATCTCCGCCAACGGGCGGCTGCCGACGTTCTTTCCGCAGAGCAACTCGCTGATCGTGTTCGGTCTTCCCTCGAGCGTGTACCGCGTGCACACCGGGCTGATCATCGCGTTGATCGCCGTGGCCATCTTCGCCTTCCTGCTGTGGCGGACATCCCTTGGATATGAGATCCGCGCCGTCGGCCAGAGCCAGAAGGCGGCGCGCTACGCCGGCGTGAGCGTGCGCCGCACCATCATCGTCACGATGCTCATCGCCGGTGCATTCGCGGGCCTCGCCGGCGCCATCCAGATCGCCGGTGTCGACCGGCAGATGACCGACAAGTACTTCAGCGACACGACCGGCTTCGACGCCATCGCGGTCGCGCTGCTGGGACTGGGCAGCGCGCTCGGCATCGTCCTCGCAGCCGTTCTTTTCGGGGCGCTGCACGCGGGAGGCGCGGTCATGCAGAGCGATGCCGGCCTGTCTTCGAACCTCGTGCTGGTCCTGCAGGCGCTGATCCTCTTCAGCATCGCGGGCAACTTCGTCGGCCAGATCAGCCGGCTGATTCCGGGCCTGCGCCCACCGCCGGCAATGCCGTCCGAGCTTCCGCCGGCCGCGCCGATGATGACCGAGGCGGCGGCCCCACCTCCGGAGACGGCATGAACGCGCTGGGAGACATCGGCCACCTTCTCCTCACGGCCAACCTCTGGCAGGCCACGCTCGCGGCCGCGGTCCTGTTCTTGCTTCCGGCGCTCGGCGGGACGATCTCCGAACGCAGCGGTGTGGTCAACATCGCGATGGAAGGCATGATGCTGACGGGCGCCTTCTTCGCGGTGTTCGCCGACCTGAAGCTGCACAACCCCCTGCTGGCGACGCTCGTCGCCATGATCGCGGGCGGATTGATGGCCCTCATCCACGCGGTTGTGTCGATCCGCTTCCGCGCCGACCAGATCGTCAGCGGCATCGCGATCAACATCTTCGCCGCCGGCCTGACCGTCTTTCTCGTCAACCGCATCTACGGCGTCAACGACGTCGGCCACATCACCAACAGCGAGCTGATCCCCAACATCAACGTGCCCGTGCTCGACCAGATCCCCTTCCTCGGGCAGGTCCTGTTCCAGCAGAACGTGATCATCTACATCGCCCTGATCGTGCTCGTGCTGACGCACGTCGTGCTGTTCCGCACGCGCCTCGGGCTGCGCATCCGCGCGGTGGGCGAGCATCCGCAGGCGGCGGACACGGCAGGGATCAACGTCTTCGCGCTGCGCTACGGCGCGGTCCTCACCAGCGGTTTGCTCTCAGGCCTTGCCGGCGCCTACCTGGCCATCGGGATCTCGAACACGTTCGTCCCCAACATGACCGACGGCCGCGGCTACATTGCGCTGGCCGCGATGATCTTCGGCAAGTGGACGCCGTTCGGGGCGTTCATCGCCTGCCTGATCTTCGGGCTCGGCGAAGCGATATACGCCAACAACTCGATCATCCATGTCTCCGCGTACCTGCTGAACATGCTCCCGTACATCATCACCCTGGTCGTCCTGGCGGGCGTCGTCGGGCGCAGCACGCCGCCGGCCGCCGACGGCCTGCCCTACGTGTCGGGTTCCGAGTAAGTCATGAGCGACAATCCGACCGGCCTCGCGGTCGACATGCACGGGATCACCAAGCAGTTCCCCGGCGTGCTCGCGAACGATCACGTCGACTTCTCGGTGCGCCAGGGGGAGATCCACGCGCTGGTCGGAGAGAACGGCGCGGGCAAGAGCACGCTGATGAACGAGCTCTACGGCCTTATCCATCCCGATTCAGGCGAGATTCACATCAATGGCAAGCAGGTGCACATCGGCGGCCCGCGCGACGCGATCGCGCTGGGCATCGGCATGGTGCACCAGCACTTCATGCTGATCCCGGTGTTCTCGGTCGGCGAGAACATCATGCTCGGCCGCGAGCCCGTGACCGGGCCGGACTTCTTCGACCGCGCGCACGCCCGCTCCGAGATCGCGCAGCTGACCAAGCGCTACGGCCTCGCGCTCGACCCCGACGCGCGCATGGGCGACCTGCCGGTCGGGCTGCAGCAGCGCGCCGAGATCGTAAAGGTGCTCTACCGAGGCGCCAGCATCCTGATCCTCGACGAGCCGACCGGCGTGCTCACGCCGCAGGAGAGCCACGAGCTGTTTGCCGTGCTGCGCGACCTCGTGAAGTCGGGCAAGACGATCATCTTCATCAGCCACAAGCTCAAGGAGGTGCTCGACATCTCCGACCGCATCACGGTGATGCGTCGCGGCAAGGTCGTCGGTCATCTCATCACCAAGGACACCAACGAGGAGGAGATCGCCACTCTCATGGTCGGACGCGAGGTGCTGCTTCGCGTCGACAAGGCGCCGGCGAAGCCGGGAGGCGTCGCCCTGAAGGTGGATGGGTTGACCGCGAGCTCCGACCAGGGCGTCCCCGCGCTCAAGGGCGTGTCGTTCGACCTTCGCCACGGCGAGATCCTCGGCATCGCGGGCGTCGAAGGAAATGGACAGAGCGAGCTCATGGAGGTGCTCGCCGGCACTCGCCGCGCGACGGGCGGCCACGTGCAGCTGGGTGGGCGCGACATCACGACGATGGACGCGCGCACCGAGCGTGACGCGGGTGTGGCGTTCATCCCCGAGGACCGGCGCGGCACCGGGCTGGTTCTGAGCTTCTCGATCGCGGAGAACACGATCCTCGGCCGCGAGCGCACGCCTTCCTTCTCGTGGCGCGAAATCGTCCTGAAGCTCGTCGCGATCCGCGAATGGGCGCGCCGGCTGGTCAAGGACTACGACATCCGCACGCCGAGCATCGACGTCGCGGCCCGCAACCTCTCCGGAGGCAATCAGCAGAAGGTGATCGTCGCGCGCGAGATGGGCAGCCGGCCGAAGGTGCTGCTGGCCGCCCAGCCGACGCGCGGCGTGGACATCGGCGCCATCGAGTTCATCCACCGCCAGATCGTCAAGGAGCGCGACGAGGGCGCGGCAGTGCTTCTCGTCTCCGCCGAGCTGGACGAGGTTCGGTCGCTCTCCGACCGCATCGCGGTCATGTACGAGGGCCGGATCGTGACGATCGTCTCCCCCGACACGCCGGAAGAGCGGTTGGGCTTGCTCATGACGGGCGGCGGAACTCGCGAGGGCGCCGCCTAAACGCGCGATAGTCCGGACTAACTACGGGTCCCGTCCGCGCCGATGGTGCGTTAGTCCGGACTATGGCGTGGTGTCGAGCGCCGCAGACAGCTCGCGGATCGACTCCAGGCGCTGCCATCCGTGCTTGGGCAGATCGTCCTCGCGCACCTGCTCGTGCTCCCACGTCACCACGTAAGGAATGTGAATCGCCCGCGCGCCCAGCGCGACGACCGGCACGATGTCGGACCGCAGGGAGTTGCCGACCATCACGAACTCCTCGGGCTTGATCGCTCGACGTCGGAAAACTCCTCTATACGCCGCCTCGTTCTTCTCACTCAGGATCTCCACGCCGACGAACAAGCCGCCGAGTCCGGACCGAGCGAGCTTGCTTTCCTGGTCGAACAGGTCGCCCTTGGTGATGAGCACCAGGTCGTAATCGCCGCCAACCGCACGCAGAGTCTCCTCGACGCCGTCCAGCAGCTCGGTCGGCTCCATCAGCATCCGCTTGCCCCAACCAAGGATCACGTCGAGGTCGGCAGTGGGAATTCGGTTTGACGTCAGCTCCATCGCCGTCTCGAGCATCGAGAGGGTGAACGACTTCACGCCGTACCCATAGATCGAGAGGTTTTTCATCTCGGTCGCGGCGAGCCGGCCATCCACGTCCGCGTCCGGGACGTGGCGCTTCAGCAGGTCGCGAAACTCGCCCTGCGTGACGTGAAAGCGCGTCTCGCTGTGCCACAGCGTGTCGTCACCGTCGAATCCCAGGACCCGGACAGGCACGGAATCGATCCTAGAGGCGAAACAGGACTTATCCCTGGAGCGTCATCAGCATCTTGTCGAACGTCGTCTGGACGCTGGACGCGACGCTTGGGTCGTTTGCCCACCAGTCGATCTGAAAGAGGTAACCCGACGCAAGCTTCACGAGGGTGACGTGTAATGTGCCCACGCTGTCTCCACAGAAACCTGTCTCGTCGAACTGAACCGCGTCCCTCGAACCGACAAGAGCTGAATGGAGACGGCCGACACCCGGGAAAAGTCCGGGCTGGCAGTTGCCCACCGCGTGCTTGCTGACGAAGTCCGAGAGCGTGCCGGCATCGGGCTTGATCAACACCGCGAGATCAACCTCGCCGGCTGGATAACCGCGCAGGTAGCAAGCGTCGACGGCGCGGAAGTGAGCAAGCTGCGCCGCGTCAGGACCCGGTCCTTCAGGCACCAGGGTGTAGGCATCCGGATACGAGATCGAGAACCCGTAGATCGGATCGGTGTAGGTGATCCAGGCCGCGACCCGCGCTCCGGAAGCGAGCGAGACGCAACCGGACGTCGCCGGCGTCGGCGTAGGGCTTGCTTGCAGAAACACGCCTGGAGGTGCGAGCCGGGTCCAGTGCGCGCCCCCGTCGGTGGTTCGCTGCAGCACGCCGTCCGCCACGGCGAAACCCGTGTTCGCGTCTGTGAAAACGAACCGCGCTCCGCTCGTGTCGCCGGCGAGGAAATCCGATGCGTAGGGTTGGAAAGCCTGGCCGCCGTTGGCCGACTCCATCGGCTGGCCCGGGGCGGAGAAGTCGAGCCACCGTACCTCGCTCACCAGCGCGATTGCGGGCGTCGGCGTCTTGGTCACCCACGCCCAGGTGGCACCTCCATCCGTCGACTTGAAGATGTAAGGCGTGCCGTTCGCCGCAAGAAACGACTCCGCACCGAATGACCGCACCCACACGACCTGCCAGCCGGCACCGCCCGTCGATGACTGATAGTTGGCCGGATTGGGCAGCAGCGACGCGGCCCTCCAGGTGACGCCGCCGTCAGCGGTGCGGTAGACGGTCGCCGCATGCATGTCGTCCCACGCGCTGATCAATCCGTGCTCGGCGTCGGTGAACCAGATGCCGTTCTTGCACTGCGCGGAAGCGATGCCGCCGGCGGCGAGGCGCTGCCATGTGGCGCCCGCGTCGCCCGTGTGCCAGACCTCGGCCGGAGCCTCCTGACACTGGGTCGTCGGCGACCCCGGCGCGAGCAGCCAGCCCTGGCGGTCGTCGATGAACGACACCACGGGCCGCACGCCAAGCGTGTCGGGGACTCCGCGACGCTCCCAAGTCGACGCTTGATCCAGGGACCGGTACAGGTCGTGGTAGTCGACCAGCGCCCAGACCACCGCAGCGGAGGGCGCGGACAGCTGAATGTTTGTCGCCGGCGAAGCCGAGACCGGCGAAGGCGAAGTTACGCGCGCACCGCTGGCAAGGCCCGTCGGATGAAGCGCGGCGCATCCGGACGCTGTCAGCAGGACGACCGCTGCCACCATCACGCGACCTCGCATGCTCCTTTTACGCGCGGAGCGCGCGATCTGTTACGCGGCTGCGCGCATCCAGTCGGGTAGGAGCTGCATCCGCGTCCCCTGCAGCGCTTCGACCGCATCGTCGACGCCCACCGTCCGCCGGCGGAAATTGCGCAGTGCGAAGCGATCGCACGCCGTCTCGGCGCCGGCTCGCCGGCCGCGCATCTCGCGGAGGTACCAGTGCAGCCATTCGTGCAGATACACGAAGCGCAGCACATCACGCCGCGTCCGGAAGCGGACCCGTTCCGACAGCCACGCGAACTTCATGCCCGCGCCGGGCTTGCGCCGGGCGTTGACGTACACGAGCTCGCTGAACGGACGGAACGGCTCAGGCACCCGGACGATGATGCGGCCGAGGTCGAACTCGCACAGGCCAGATAGGCTCGGCCGGGTGCGATACCGCAGGGCCTTGATCACCACCCGATAGTCCCCCGGCGAGGGCAGGCCGGACAGCGCCCAGCGCACGTCCGCGACCCTGAGCCCGGGCACGTCGCTTCTTACGGACATGCCCATCGAGGGCGCCTTGTGCGCCACCAGCTCGAGGGCCGCGAGGGCCCTGCGCACGGCCCGCGGATCGGGGTGCAGCTCCTCCCCCAGGTGGGCCGTGGGGTGGCGCAAGGATCGGGGTGGGGGCAGGATCAGCAGGCTCATCGGCTTCTAATAAGCGCCCACGAGGGGGCCGCTACCCGCCATTTACGCAGGCTTAGACCATGCCTTCAATCCGCTTTACAACCGGTTTTCGAAGCCCGAAGGGGAAGGCAGAAGAGCAAGCGCCAGTCAGCGCCGGAGGGGCGATGATTGAGGACGTGCAGAAGGTCAAGCTCGAGTCCGTCCGCCGCAAGTCCGGCGGGCGGATCCACCTGACCCCGCGCGTTCCGCGGAGCGGACCGGTCACGACCCTTTGCGGTCAGACCCTGCCGGACGGTTCGTACGCAGGGGTGAGCGAGGA
>DATEHC010000124.1:0-8658 GCA_035279785.1 Candidatus Dormiibacterota bacterium | reverse complement strand
CTGGCGGCGCAGCTGTGCGCCGAGTTCCGGCGGCTGCTCCCGAACAACGCCGTCGAGTACTTCGTCAGCTACTACGACTACTACCAGCCCGAGGCGTACATCGCTCGAACCGACACCTATATCGAGAAGGACTCCAGCCGTAACGACGACATCGATCGCATGCGCCACTCGACGACGCAGTCGCTGCTCACGCGCCGCGATGTGCTCGTCGTCGCCAGCGTCAGCTGCATCTACGGCATCGGCTCGGTCGAGGACTACATGGGCGAGTCGCTGAGCATCGAGCAGGGGCAGTCGATCCGGCGCGAGGTCTTCTTGCGCAAGCTCACGGAGATGCTCTACGAGCGCAACGACTACGACCTCTCCCGCCTCCGGTTCCGCGTGCGCGGCGACGTCGTGGACCTGGTACCGGCCAACGAGGAGAAGGTCGTTCGCGTCGAGTTCTTCGGTGACGAGATCGAGCGCATCCAGGAGTTGGACGCGGTGACAGGGGAGATCCTCGGCTCGCGCAAGCAGTTCAGCGTGTTTCCCGCGTCGCACTACGTGACGCCGGCGGACAAGCTGCGCCTGGCGATGCACGACATCGAGGTCGAGCTCGAGGAACGGACGAAATGGTTCGAGGATCACGGACGCCTGCTCGAGGCCCAACGCCTGCGCCAGCGCACGAACTTCGACCTCGAGATGCTGCGCGAGACGGGCACCTGCGCCGGCATCGAGAACTACTCGCTGCACCTCACCCGGCGCAAGCCCGGCGAGGCGCCCTACACGCTGATGGACTTTCTGCCGTCGGACGCGCTGATCTTCGTCGACGAGTCGCACGTCGCCGTGCCGCAGATCGGCGGAATGCTCGGCGGCGACCGCTCCCGCAAGGCGGCGCTCGTCGAGTACGGCTTCCGGCTTCCGAGCGCGTTCGACAACCGCCCGCTGAGCTTCGAGGAATGGGAGGAGCGCGCGCAGAGCGTGGTGTACGTGTCCGCGACACCCGGCCCATACGAGATGAGGCGCTCGCAACGAACGGTCGAGATGATCGTGCGGCCGACCGGGCTGGTTGATCCGACGGTCGAGGTGCGGCCAACCGAGGGGCAGATCGATGATCTGCTCGCGGAGGTGCGGAGGCGCGCCGAGATGGGCCAGCGGTCGCTCGTGACGACTTTGACCAAGCGTTTTGCCGAAGACCTCGCCGATTACCTGCGCGAGTACGGGGTCAAGGTCCGCTATCTGCACTCGGAGCTCGACGCGATGCAGCGCATCGAAGTCCTGACCGCCCTTCGCACGGGAGAAGTCGACGTGGTCGTCGGCATCAACCTCCTGCGCGAAGGCCTCGACCTCCCGGAGGTCGCGTTCATCGGGATCCTCGACGCTGACAAAGAGGGCTACCTGCGCGCCTACAGGTCGTTCATCCAGATCATCGGTCGCGCCGCCCGCAACGTCGAGGGCCACGTCGTCATGTACGCCGACTCCATGACCGACTCGATGCGCCAGGCGCTTGACGAGACCGAGCGGCGCCGCGACAGGCAGATGGCGTACAACGCCGAGCACGGCATCACGCCCGAGTCGGTGAAGAAGGCGATCTACGCCCTGGAGATCAACGACAACGACATCCAGGCGGACGCCGTCGAGATCCTGGCTGGAGCCGGCGTCCCGCGCGAGGACCTCATCGCCATCGTGCGAGACCTCGAGAAGGAGATGCGCCGGCTGTCGAAGGAGCTGCAGTTCGAGGACGCGGCGCGGGTGCGCGACCGCATCATCGCCCTGCGCCGGCGGCTGTCTGGGGAGGCCGGCTCTACCGAAAAAGAAGACGACGCGGACGTGGCGATGGCGATCGCAGCAGCGCCCAAACAGAAGACCGTTGTGCGGAACTGGAGAAAGTCCCGACGGGGTCCCTAAGCATGACCATCGACGATGCTCTTCATCAATCCGAGCACACGCTTGCGCGAGCCGCGCAGCACGGGCAGGTTGGCGAGGCTGATCAGGCGCACGATCAGCTCGGTGGTCTCGTCGATGACCTCGAGCGTGCGCAGGCGACCAGGCGACTTGTCAAAGATCCAGAAGTAGAGGATTCCCATCTGATAGAGCCACAGCGTCAGCGGCAGCAGCTCTGCGATGTCGGATGGAATGCGCGCGTCCGAGCCGCTGACCACCTCGCCGTACAGCGCGACCACCTCGTCGCGCAGGGGCCGGGCGGCGCCGCCGAAAGGGTTGAGCGGGCTCGCGGGGTTCGCGACGGTGCTGAAGATCGATCCCGCCACGGCGTGGAAGGGCTCGCAGGTGACGATCACCGCGCGCATCGTCCCGCGCAGTCGGGCCGCGAGGTCTCGCTCGCGCGCCAGGAGCGGCTTGACCGCTTCGGCGTGCAGGTCGTGGGTGTGCCGGTAGAACTCGAGCACGAGGTGCTCCTTGGATGGGAAGTAGTGGTACGAGCTGCCGAGCGACACGCCGGCGCGGTCGGCGATGGCGCGCATCGTCGTGGCCTCGTACCCACGTTCCTGGAACAGGTCGAGGGCGGCCTGCAGGATGACCGCCCTCGAGCTCTCGCCGCGCCTGGTCTTGGGGACAACCATGGCCATCTGTTCGGACTAAGCCTGTGGCGCCGGCACGTACGGGTTGTAGTTGGGAGGAGGCGGAGGCGTCTTCTTGTCGCGCCGCCGGATCGACCGCAGCGTGAGCACGTTCGTGAAGTGCATGAAGCCGAGCACCAGGAGCACGGCGCCGATGCGGGTCACCGTCTGCTTGAGCATGTCGGCCCAGCCGGCCGGCACGCCGCCGGTGTTGATGAGGATGGCGGCCGCGCCAAAGTTCACGAGGTAGAAACCGACGACGAGCAGGTGGTTGACCGAGTCGGCCAGGCCGTCCTCCTTGAAGACCGAGACCAGGAACGGCCGGCCGTTGCGGTACAGCGTGTCGCCGACCCATACGGTCAGGAACACGCTCACGACGATGTAGATCGCGTAATCGACGAGTTGAAGATCCATCGAAATCACCCCAGATCTATTAATTTGAACATGTTCAATTTAGAGCCTAGAGTGGGCTGAGGCGAATGTCAAGAGTTTCCGAACATGTTCAATTTCACAACGAGTCCCGGGCGAGAGCGCTGCTGACCGCCCCGCCCCAGGGCTGGATGCAGACCCTGGGCGCTCGCATCTCGGAAGCCGAGGCCGGACGGGTCGTGCTCGAGCTGATCGCGGGGCCCCAGCACCGGCACGGCGGCGGGGTCGTCCAGGGAGGCGTCATCACTCAGATCGCGGACGCCGCGATGGGGATGTCCCTCGCCACGCTCCAGCCCGACGGGATCTGGAACACCACCATCGAGCTGAAGATCAACTTCATCCGGCCGGCGATCGAGGGCAGGCTCCGCGCTGTCGGTAGGGTCGTCGAGATGGGGGAGTCGCTCCTGTTCAGCGAGGCGGACGTGGTCGACGAAGCGGGCCGGCTGATCGCCCGCGCCTCCTCGACCTGCATGCCGGTGCCGGAGGGCCAGGGTCGTGAGTAGCGTGGTGGAGCTGGCGGAGAGCGCCATGGCGAAAGAGGCCGGGCAGGGCGCGATCTTCGACCTGAAGGTCAACTACATTTCGACTTCCAGGTTCGACGAGCCGCTGACCGCGACCGCCCGCGTGGTCCACTCCGGCCGCCGCACCGTCTTCACCGAATGCCGGATCGACGCGCCCGGGGGACGCCTCGTCGCCACCGCCAGCGCGACGTTTGCCGTAACAAGACAGAAGGAATAACGAAGGGTTCGGAACTCTGATGACGACTGACCAGATCACCATTCGCGGGGCGCGGGAGCACAACCTCAAGAACGTCACTCTCTCGATCCCGAGGGACAAGCTCGTCGTCTTCACGGGCTTGAGCGGTTCCGGGAAGTCGTCGCTCGCGTTCGACACCATCTATGCGGAGGGCCAGCGGCGCTACGTCGAATCGCTCTCGGCTTACGCGCGCCAGTTCCTCGGGCAGATGGAGAAGCCGGACGTCGACATCATCGAAGGGCTCTCGCCGGCGATCTCGATCGACCAGAAGGGAACGTCGAAGAACCCGCGGTCGACGGTCGGCACCGTGACCGAGGTGTACGACTACCTCCGTCTTCTCTATGCGCGCGTCGGTCATCCGCACTGCCCCGTCTGCGGCCGCGAGGTCCGGCGACAGACCGTCGACCAGATGGCCGACCACGTCGAGAAGCTGCCGAAAGGCACCCGGGTGATGGTGCTCGGACCTGTCGTGAAGGGACGAAAGGGCGAGTACCGGTCGTTGATCGACGACATCCGCAAGTCGGGCTTCGTACGCGTGCGCGTGGACGGAAGCCTCTACGAGATCGGCGAGCCGATCCCGATGGACAAGAACAAGAAGCACGACGTCCAGGTCGTGGTCGACCGCATCGCGGTCGGTCCGGATCAGCGCACGAGGCTCGTCGACTCGATCGAGACCGCGGCAAGGCTCGGCGGCGGGTCTGTGATCATCGCGCCCGTAGATGGAGGCGAAGAGCTGCAGATGTCGCAGGACTACGCGTGTCCCTACGACGGCACCAGCGTTCCTGAACCAGAGCCGCGCAACTTCTCCTTCAACAACCCGCACGGCGCATGCCCGGTGTGCACGGGCATTGGCTCGCAACTGGTGGTCGACGGTGACCTGGTCGTCCCCGATCCATCGCTGTCTCTGCGCGAGGGCGCGATCGCGGCCTGGAGCAAGTCGCAGTTCTTCTATCCCGAGCTGCTCGAGTCGGTCAGCAAGTACTTCGGCATCGACATGGACAAGCCGTGGTCGAAGCTGCCCAAGCAGCAGCGCGACCTCCTGCTGAACGGCACCGGCGACAAGAAGATCCGGTTCGGCTACAAGAACCAGTACGGCCACTCACGCTGGTACGAGGCGCCGTTCGAGGGAGTGGTCGCCAATCTGCAGCGGCGCTACGAGGAAACGCAGTCGGAGTACCTGAAGGCCGAGCTCGAGCGCTACATGTCCGACAAGCCGTGTCCGGCGTGCAAGGGCCGGCGATTGAAGCCCGAGTCGCTCGCGGTCACGGTCGCAGATCGCAACATCGCCGACGTCACCCAGCTGTCGGTGAGCGCGGCGATCGGTTTCATCGACAAGCTCGACCTGACCGAGCGTGAGCAGCTCATCGCGCGCGGGATCCTGAAGGAGATTCGCGAGCGCCTGCAGTTCATGATCGACGTCGGCCTCGACTACCTCACGATCGAGCGCGCGGCCAACACGCTCAGCGGTGGCGAGTCGCAGCGGATCCGCCTCGCCACGCAGATCGGCTCGAAGCTCATGGGCGTGCTGTACATCCTCGACGAACCGTCGATCGGCCTTCACCAGAGGGACAACCGGCGCCTCATCAACACGCTGGTGAGCCTGCGCGACCTTGGCAACACGTTGATCGTGGTCGAGCACGACGAGGAGACAATCCGCTCGGCCGACTACATGGTCGACATCGGCCCAGCGGCCGGCGAGCACGGCGGCGAGATCATCGCGGCGGGGCCGGTGGACAAAGTCCTGCGCGATCCGAACTCGATCACCGCAGCCTATCTGCGCGGCGACCGCATGATCCCGGTGCCCGCGCATCGCCGGAAGGGCAACGGCAAGAAGCTCGTCATCAAGGGCGCGAGGGCCAACAACCTGAAGGACATCGACGTGACGATTCCACTCGGGTCGTTCGTCGCCGTGTCCGGCGTGAGCGGTTCCGGCAAGTCGTCGCTGATCACCGACATCCTCAGCCGCAAGGTCGCGCAGTACTTCTACCGCGCGAAGGACAGGCCTGGGCCGCACGAGTCGGTCGAGGGCCTCGACCACCTCGACAAGGCGATCGACATCGACCAGTCGCCGATCGGGCGGACGCCGCGCAGCAACCCGGCCACGTACACGGGGATGTTCACTCACATCCGCGATCTCTTCGCGAGCCTGCCAGAGGCGAAGATGCGCGGCTACAAGGCGGGGCGGTTCAGCTTCAACGTCAAGGGCGGGCGGTGCGAGAACTGCCAGGGCGACGGGATCATCCAGATCGAGATGCAGTTCCTGCCCGACGTCTACGTGCCGTGCGAGGTCTGTCACGGGTCGCGCTACAACCGCGAGGTCCTCGAGGTAAAGTTCCGCGGCCACTCCATCTCCGACGTGCTCGAGATGACGGTGGACGAGGCGCTGGACGTGTTCGAGAACGTGCCAACGATCAAGGCGAAGCTGCGCACGCTCCACGACGTCGGGCTCGGTTACATCCGGCTCGGCCAGCCGGCCACCCAGCTGTCAGGCGGCGAGGCGCAGAGGGTGAAGCTGTCGTCGGAGCTGTCACGCCGCGACACCGGTCGCACGCTCTATCTCCTCGACGAGCCCACAACCGGACTGCACTACGCCGACGTGGAACGGCTGCTCGCCGTGCTTCACCGGCTCGTCGACCACGGGAACACCGTGGTGGTGATCGAGCACAACCTCGACGTTCTCAAGACGGCCGACTGGCTCATCGACCTCGGACCGGAGGGTGGGGAGAAGGGCGGCTACGTGATCGCGGAGGGTACGCCGGAGCAGCTTGCCGCCGACAAGTCGTCGGCGACCGGCCAGTACCTGCGCGAGCCGCTCGCGAGGGCGCGCCGTAGCGGCGGGTCGGCCAACGGTGCGGCACGCACCAAGCGCGCTCGCGTCGCCGTGGGCTGAGCATCCAGACCGAGCCCACCGAGGCTTCCGGCTACCGCGACCTACTTCGCGTCCGCGGGCTCCCGAGCCTCGTCATAAGCCAGCTGCTCGGCCGCGTGGCCGGGCGCATGCTCGCGATCAGCCTCGTGCTCTTCGTGCTCTCGCGCTACCACTCGCCGCAGCTAGCGGGCGCGGCGACTGCCCTTCTCGTCTTCCCCGGCCTGCTCGTCGCTCCGATCGCGGGAGCGCTGCTCGACCGGCACGGTCGCACGAGGCTGATAGCGATCGACTACTTCGTCGCGGCGGCCGCGATGTTCACCATCTCTGCGCTGTCCGCGCGCCACGAGCTCGCGCCGGCCCTGCTGCTTGGCATATGCGGTGTCGCCTCGATCACCGGGCCACTCAGCTGGGCGGGACTGCGATCGATGTTTCCGACCATCGTGCCCGGACACTTGTGGGAGCGAGCCAACGCCGTGGACACGAGCAGCGACGTGCTGGCATCGGTCATCGGCGCGCCGCTTGGAGGATTGCTCGTCGCGCTGGCCGGAGGCGAATGGGCGCTCACGGCTGCCGCAACATTGTTCGTGCTCGCCGGCGTTGCGATGTCGCAGGTCCGCGACCCCGCCACCAAGCAGCGGGGCACGCCGGTGCTGGCCGAGGCCTGGTCTGGGCTCATCTACGTCGTGCGCGATCGGTCGCTCGTCGGGCTCGCGCTGACCTTCATCACCTTCGGCGCCGGCTGGGGGTGCCTCATCATCGCGGCGCCGGTTCTCGTGCTCGGGCCGCTGCACCAGGGCCCCGCCGTGGTGGGCTACATCCTCGGCGCGGTCGGGGCGGGGGGATTCGTGGCGAGCCTGTTCGCCGGGCGCATCGACACCCGCGGGCGCGAACGGGAGCTGATGGCCGGCTCGATGGTGGCGGTGGCGATCGCGATCTCCTTCCTGCCGCACGCCGGATCCGTGTACGTCGTCGCGGCGGCGCTCATCGTCGTCGCGGTCGTCCAGACGCCGTTCGACATCGCGTTCCTCACTCTCCGGCAGCGGCGAACCGATCCGGCGCGCTTCGGCCGGATGTTCGCGGTCTCGATGGCGCTGAACCAGCTGGGCGGACCGCTTGGCTCGGCCATCGCGGGACCGCTGATCGCCTGGTCGCTCAGCGGTGCTCTCTGGGTCGCGGTCGGCCTGGTCGCCGTGGCGGCGGTGATGCCGCTGGTCGCGATCCCCGCCAAGGCGGAGCCGGCTTAGCCGAACAGTACGAAGAGAGTGAGGATGCCGCCGATCGCGCTCAGAACGATTCCGGCCACTCCGCCGATCAGCTTGCCGCGCTGGATGGCGCGAAAGCCGTAGATGACGCCGATGATCGGCAGGAAGAAGAAGACGCGGCCGAAGACGAACGGAACGATGATCGTCACGAGCCCGACTCCGCAGGCCCAGGCGGCGGGCCCAGTGAACTGCGACAGAAGGCCGACGCTCGTCAATCCTGGGGCGGCAGCAGGTGGCATGAGCTGCTGCCAGCCCTGCGGATAGCCGACCGGAGGTCCGGAAACCGGCGGGGGCTGGTAGGTGGGGACCGATGACCCGGCCTGCTGCCCAAACTGCTGGTAGACGGGCGGTGGGATGCTCGCCGGGGGCGGTGGGGGAAAGGCGGACGACGTGTCAGACATGCCGCGATCCTAATTGCGGACTCCCGAGTTTCATCCCGGTTAAGTCAACGCGTTGGGCCTAAAGTTCGGTCGATGGTGAGGCTTGTCACCGGCGGCACCGGATTCATCGGCCGCCACCTGCTCCGCCTGCTCGCGAAGCGAGAGGGTAGGACCTTCGTCCTCGTCCGCCCGGCGTCGCGCCAGCGACTCGAAGCCGTGATCGATTCCCTCGGCGCTCGCGACCGCCTGCAGCCGATCGAGGGCGACATCACGCGGCCGCTCCTTGGGCTCGGCCCAGCCGACGAGGAGCGCCTGAAAGGGGCCGACATCTACCACCTGGCCGCGGTGTACGACCTCGAAGCTGGCGAAGAGGCCAACGAGCGGGCCAACGTCGACGGCACGCGCAA
>DATEHC010000123.1:0-7629 GCA_035279785.1 Candidatus Dormiibacterota bacterium | reverse complement strand
GCCCGACCCGCGGAGCATCGGTCCGCTCGCGCCGAGCACCTTCGCGTCTTCGGCCGACAGGCGGCCGATGCCAATTGTGCGGCGCCGCCATATCGGGTTGTGGGTGAGCAGCGCCTCGTACTCGTCGACGTATCCCGGCATCTTGTGCGTGAAGTCGTCGAGCATGTCGAGGAAGCGGGGGGTCGCATCGGCGCTGACGCCGCCCGGCCGGATGTAGGACGTGTGCATCCGGAAGCCGGAGATCTCCTCGTTCATGTTGAGGATCGTGTCCCGCTCGCGGAAGCAGTACATGAGCATGCTCATCGCGCCGAGCTCGAGGCCGCTCGTGCCGAGCCACACGAGGTGTGACGAGAGACGCGTCAGCTCGGACATGATCACGCGCAGCGCCTTCGCCCGCGGCGGCACCTCGACGCCCATGAGGCGCTCGACGGCCAGCGCGTACGCGAGGTTGTTGATCGGCGGTGAGAGGTAGTCGTGGCGGTCGGTCACGGTCACGCCCTGCTGCCAGCGAAGCGCTTCCATCTGCTTCTCGATGCCGGTGTGCAGGTAGCCGATCACCGGCTTGAGGCGCTTCACCTGCTCGCCGTCGAGGTCGACTATCAAACGCAGCACGCCGTGCGTGGAGGGATGGTGCGGCCCGAAGTTGACCGTGAGGATCTCGCCGCCGAAGGCGTTGGTTTCGGGTTCCCTGGTGATCGTCACGCCCTGGCCGATGGTGTCCGTCACGCCGCTATGCCTTCTCGGGCGCCGTCTGCCAGCGCTCGTGCTCTTCCGAGAACTCGACCGGTTCGCCGCCGACCGGGTAGTCGCGCCGGAGCGGGAAGCCGACCCAGTCGTCGGGCATGAGGATGCGCGTCAGCTCGGGATGGTTGTCGAAGACGATGCCGAACAGGTCGTAGGTCTCGCGCTCGTCCCAGTTCGCGGGTGGGAAGAGGTCGGACACCGAAGCGATGTGCGGCTCCTTCCCGTCGACGAACGCGCGCACTCGAATTTGCTCGCGCGATTCGAGGTTGCGCAGCTGATAGACGACCTCGTATCGGCCAGGCCACTCGCGCGAGGCGTCGGCAAGGTGGTCGACGCATGTGAGGAACGCGAGGAGCCGGTATCCGTCGTCCTTCAGAGCCGACAGCGCCTCGTGAACGTTGGCCGCATCGACCGTCATCCACTGATCGCCGGCACTGACGCCTTTCTCGAGGATCAGCTTGTCTCGCATATTGGGGGGACTCCCCCCGTCCCCCTGGATCACTGCCGCGGAAGGATTCCCTGGGCCTTGATCCGTGCCTGCAGGATCATCAGCGCGTTCAAGAGGTCTTCCGGCCGGGGAGGGCAGCCGGGGATGTACACGTCGACAGGGACGATCTTGTCCACGCCCTGCAGCAGCGCGTAGTTGTTGAAGATCCCGCCGGTCGAAGCGCAGGCACCCATGGAGATGACCCATTTGGGCTCCGGCATCTGGTCGTAGATGGTGCGAAGGATGGGTGCCATCTTCTGCGAGACGCGACCGGAGACGATCATCAGGTCCGATTGCCGCGGCGACGCGCGGAACGCCTCGGAGCCGAAGCGGCCGATGTCGACGCCCGCGGTCGCGGTGGCGATCATCTCGATCGCGCAGCACGCAAGGCCGAACTGGGCGGGCCACACCGAGTTGCCGCGGCCCCAACCGACGACCTTGCCGAGCGTGGTCGTGAGGATGTTCTGACCCATAGACTCGGCGAGCGCTTCTATTCCCAATCCAGGCCTCCCTTGCGCCAGATGTGAGCGAGCGCGATCAACAGGATGCCGATGAACACGCCCATCTCGATGAGCCCGAACCACTTGAGCTGGCGCAGCAGGACCGCCCACGGATAGAAGAAGACCGCCTCGACGTCGAAGATGATGAAGAGCATCGCCGTGAGGTAGAAGCGGACGCTGAGCCGGCGCACCGCGGGCGTCTCGGGGATGATGCCCGACTCATAAGGAAGGAGCTTCTTGCGGTACGGCTTGGCCGGACCAAGCACGAAGCTGAGGGTCACCAGCGCCCCGATCAAGCCCAACACGATCAGGACGAAGATCAAAACTGGGACGTAGCTGTCGAGCAACTCCGGTTAATTCTATTTGGGTCTTGAGAAAGTCCGTCGACGAGCGCGGGGGAGGCAGGCCTCCCCCGCGGGCCCCCTCTGTTGCAAACGGCGTGCGGTGGCGACTGGTAGTACAGGCCCAGTGACGGCCGGAATGAATCCGGCCTTCCGCTCCGCTTCGTCGATCGAGCTAGTGGTCCCTGCGCCGGTGTTCGATCTTCACTCCATGCGACAACGTGGCGTGGATCGGGCAGTACCGGTTGCAGGCGAGGTCGATCGCCTGGTCGACCATCTTCTTGTCGACATCGCCGTCCCAGCCGCAGTGGAACGTGATCTGGATCTTGTTGAAAGCCTTCGGCCACTCGGCGTCGCGATCGCCCTCGACCTCGACGTGCAGTGAGCGCAGCGGCTGCTTGTACTTCTTGCAAAGGAGGACGATGTTGATTCCGGTGCACGCGCCCAGGGCAGCGAGCAGCATCTCGGTTGGGCGCATCGCGAGGTTTTCGCCGAAAGGCGCGGCGTCGTCTACCTCGGCCTTGTGCCCGGACTCGGACTCGACCTCGAAATGGACCTTCCCGCCGGTCCAGTGGGCGGTCGCCTTGCTCATCGCCGCGAACAATAGACTGCGTTCCGTGCCAGACGTCCGCGATTCCTTCTCCCGGGTCGCCGCCAACTACACCCGCTCGACGTTCCACGCATCGTCGGAGCGTCTGCAGGAGGTCCTCGACCTGGCCCAGCCACGCCCGGGCGACCTTGCGCTCGACGTTGCCACAGGCACAGGCAACACGGCATTCGCGTTGGCGCCCTATGTGCGGAGGGTGATCGGCCTCGACCTGACGCGCGAGATGCTCGACCAGGCGCGCCGCATCGCCGCCGAGCGCGGCATCGAAAACGCCGACTGGGTGATCGGCGACGCCGGCCGCCTGCCGTTTGCGGAGGGTACCTTCGATCTTTACGTGGTGCGCGCGGCGCCGCATCACTTTCCCGACGTCGACGAATCTCTGCGCGAGGCGTTCCGGGTGCTCAAACCCGGATGCGCCGCCGCTTTCGTCGACTGCGCTCCGCCTGTGCCGGCGCGCGACGTCCTGCACGAAGTCGAGATGAGGCGCGATCCCTCCCACGTTCGCTCGTTGACCGTGGACGAGTGGGTCCTCTGCATGGAGCGAGCCGGCTTCGAGGTCGAAACCGCCACCAACCGCGAGCTCGACTGGAACTACGACGACTGGATGGGCAACATGGCGGTCCCGGCGCCGCTGTCGGCAGAGCTGGCGGGGATCATCGAATCCTCCTCGGGCAAAGCGCGGACTCAGCTTCACCCGGTGCGTAGGGAAGGCAAGCTCTGGCACGCGTACTGGCATGCCCTCATCCGCGCGCGCAAACCCGCTCGCCGGTGAGCCGCCCTCTCGCGGAGGGTGAGCTGATCGTGCTGATCGACAAGGTCGGACGGCGGCACCGCGTGCGTCTCGGGGCCGGCGAGCGGCACTCGATCCATTCCGGCCTCATCCTCCACGACGACCTCATCGGCCATTCCGAAGGCACGATGGTCACCACTCAGCTGGGGGCGCGGCTCCTGGCGGTGCGCCCGACATTCGCCGAGCAGGTGACCGGCCGTCGCCGTCAGACGCAGCCGATCTATCCCAAAGACCTCGGAGCGATCGTCGTCGGCGCGGACCTCTATCCCGGGGCGAGGGTGCTCGAGGCGGGGACCGGAACCGGCGCCTTGACGATGGCCGCGCTCCGGGCGGTCGGGGAGCGGGGGAGCGTCGTCAGCTACGAGGCCCGGGAGGAGTTTCTCGAGGCCGCGAAGCGCGGGATCGTGGAGACCATGGGCGAGCTGCCGCCAAACCTGACGCTCAAGCTCGGCGACGTATATCAGGGGATCGGGCAGGGGATCGAGGAGCGCGACATGGACCGGGTCCTCCTCGACCTTCCAGAGCCGTGGCAGGCGGCGCCGGCGGTGAAGGAGGCACTGAGGCCGGGCGGCATCGTGTTCGCGCACTGCCCGAACGTCAGCCAGGTGCAGCGGTTCTTCGACTGCCTGCGCGAGCTCGGCGGCTTCGGGATGCTCGAGGCTTTCGAGGTCCTCCAGCGCGGCTGGACAGTTCGTGGGCGGAGCATGCGTCCGTCGCACCGAATGGTCGCGCACACCGGCTTTCTGTGCTTCGCGCGCCGCCTGGCCGGGGACGCCGTATTCGAGCCCGAGGGAGAGGGGTTCCGGTAACGATCCGCGGAGCGGCCACGTTCTCCTTTACGTGGGGCGTGCCGACCCAGGAATCGCTTTCTCTTCGTCGCTGCACTGATCGCGCCCGCGGCGTTCGCGCTCGCCCCTCTTGATTCCCGCCCGATCTCTGACTAAAGTCAGAGAATCGTGCAAGAGATAATCGTGCAAGACGGTGTCGCCCAGGTCAGGTCCTTCAACCGGACCGTCGCCGAGCGCATCGGGGCGCTGACCGACCATTTCCTCGGCCGCGACCGGCCGATGGGCGAATCGCGGACCCTGTGGGAGATCGGTCCCGAGGGTCTCGAGGTCCGGGCCCTGCGCGATCGGTTGGGGCTCGACTCGGGCTATGCGAGCCGGGTCCTGCGAGCGCTCGAGCGTCAGCGCCTCGTCAGCGTCAAGGCGAGCAAGGGTGACCGCCGGGTGCGCGAGGTGCGCCTGACGGAAAGAGGCCGGAGGGAGCGGGCCGAGCTGGATCGGCGTGCGGATGAGGTCGCCCACGGCTTCCTGGATCCGTTGAGTGCGCCGCAGCGCGCGCGACTGATCGAGGCGATGACCGTCGTGGAGAGGCTGCTGGCGGCGTCCTCGATCACGATTGCCGTCGAGGACGCCAGGACGCCCGATGCCCAGTGGTGCATCGAGCAGTACTTCCTCGAGCTTGCCGGGCGTTTCGAGGGCGGATTCGATCCGGCGCGCAGCATCTCGGCGAGCGTGGAAGAGCTGACACCCCCGGCCGGTCTGTTGGTCCTCGCGCGCCTTCGCGGCCGGCCGGTGGGCTGCGGCGCCTTGAAATTCCACGGCGAAGCGCCGACGGAGCTGAAACGAATGTGGGTGGCGCACGACGTGCGTGGCCTCGGAGTGGGAAGGCGGCTTCTCGCCGAACTGGAGCGGCTGGCGTTCGACGCAGGCACGCGATTGATCCGGCTGGAGACCAATCGCTCGCTGACCGAGGCGATCAAGCTCTATCGCGATCACGGATATCGCGAGGTCGAACGGTTCAACGACGAGCCGTACGCCGACCACTGGTTCGAGAAGGACCTCCGACCCCGTTAGGATTTCGGTGAGATGAGCGGTGGCAAGGCGCCGATCCAGGTCGCCGTGACAGGCGCGGCCGGCCAGATCGGTTACGCGCTCGTCTTTCGCATCGCCTCCGGCCAGATGTTCGGCGCGGATCAGCCGATCGTGTTGCACATGCTCGAGATCGAGCCCGCGATGAAGTCGCTCGAAGGCGTGGCCATGGAGCTCGACGACTGCGCGTTCCCGCTGCTCGCGGGTATGGAGCTGTCGAGCAAGGCCGAGGAAGCCTTCGAGGGTGCCAACTGGGCCCTGCTCGTCGGGTCGGTTCCGCGCAAGCAGGGCATGGAGCGCAGTGACCTTCTTTCAGTCAACGGCAAGATCTTCGGACCGCAGGGCCAGGCGCTTGCGAAGAAGGCCGCGAACGACGTGCGCGTCCTCGTCGTGGGCAACCCGTGCAACACCAACTGCTACATCGCGCGCATGAACGCGCCTGAGATTCCCGACGACCGGTGGTTCGCGATGACGCGGCTCGACGAGAATCGCGCCCGCACGCAGCTCGCGCACAAGGCCAATGTGCCAGTCGCGGCGGTCAGCAACATCGCGATCTGGGGCAACCACTCGACGACCCAGTACCCAGATGCGCGCAACGCGCGCATCGCCGGCACACCGGTATTCGACGTGATCTCGGACCACGGTTGGCTGAAGGGCAAGTTCATCGAGACCGTGCAGAAGCGCGGCGCGGCTGTGATCGAGGCGCGCGGCGCTTCGTCGGCGGCGTCGGCGGCCAATGCGGTGGTCGACTCGGTCGTCAGCGTGCGCAATCCGACCCCGTGGGGCGACTGGCATTCTCTCGCGGTGATGAGCCATGGCGAGTACAGCGTCCCCGAAGGTCTCCAGTTCGGTTTCCCGGTCCGCTCCGACGGCGAGCACTGGGAGGTCGTGCCGGACCTCCACCACGACGACCACGCGTGGGACCTGATCAAAAAGACGACCCAGGAGCTGCTGCAGGAGCGCGACATGGTCAAGGAGCTCGTGCCGGCGCAGCCTGCGGGTTGAAGCAAAAACTTCTCGAGGCGCTCGCCGAGACGCGGCGGCGCGAGGCGGAGCTCGTGGCCCTTTGCTCAGATGCGCCGCCGGACGCGTCGGGCCGCTGGCGCCCTCAGGACCATCTCGCGCACCTCAACTCATGGCGCGAGCGGGAGGCGCAGATCATCGAGGGCGTTCGAACGGGCGGCGCGTTGCCGGCGGAGGTCGACGAAGAGCAGCAAAACAATCGGATCTACCTGGCGACCCGCGACCAGAGTTGTGCCGACGCCATCGCAGCCGCGCGCCGGTCGTGGGATTCACTGGAAGCTGCTCTCGAGGCGTGCACGGAGGAAGATTTCGAGCGACCGCGTCCACACGCACAGCCGCCGCAGAGATTGGGCGATGCATCGCCCGGTGACCACGTAGCGACCCACATCTTCTGGTGCCACATGGAAGCCGGAGACGAAAAAGCAGGCGAGGCGATTCTGCGCTGGGCCCAAGACCTGTCCGCGCGAACCTCTAACAGTCCGCGAACTCACGCCGTCGGGACGTACAACCTGGCGTGCTTCTATGGCCGTACCGGTCGAGCTCGCGAGGCGGTGCCCCTGCTGCGCGAGAGCTTCGACGTCATGCCCGAGCTCAAGGGGTGGTCGCTCAAAGACCCTGACCTCGACCCGATTCGCGAGGACCCGAAGTTCCAAGAGCTCGTCGGCTCAACGCGCTGATGAAGGCAAAGCTGCTGCAGACGATCGATGACGGCCGCCACATCGAGTCCGAGCTCGCCGCGCTCGTGATCGACTCGCCTGCCAACCCGGACGGGAGCTGGACCGCCAAGGACCACCTGGCGCATGTCTCCTGGTGGCGACGTCGCAGCGCGGACACGCTGAACGCGATGCGCACGGGTTCGGAAATGCCTCCGGTCCTGGACGACGACGATGCGGTCAACAACGCCGTCATCTATGCCGAGATCAAGGATCGCGGCGCCGCGGACGTGAAGGTCGAAGCCGAGCAATCGTGGTCGGCGCTGCGAGCCGCGGTCGAGGCATCAAGTGAGGAAGACCTCGCCAGGCCGCATCCGCGTTTCCCGGAGTTTCAGCTGTGGGAGAGCGTCCCGAGCGCGGTCGGGCACGCGGGCACTCACGTGTGGTCGTGGTACCTGGATATAGGCGACGAAGAGCGGGGGATGAAGGCCGCCAGGTGGACCGCCGACATCGAGGGCCGTTTCTTCGACACGCCGGACAAGCTCGCGGATTCGCGCTACAACCTCGCGTGCGTCTACGCCCGCCTCGGCAGGGCCGATGAAGCGCTGCC
>DATEHC010000122.1:0-22656 GCA_035279785.1 Candidatus Dormiibacterota bacterium | reverse complement strand
TAGCGGAACGTCTCGACGCGGTAGTTGTCGTACTCGAGCTCTTTGAAGAGGCCCGGATGCGCGATCGGGAGGTGATAGCCCTCGAGGTAGTTGTCGACGTACACCTTCCAGTTGCACGCGATCTCGTAATCGCGCCGCTCGATCAACCTCATGGTGTCGATGTCGTATCCGGCCGCGGCAACCTCGGACGGAATGGCGCCGACCCATTCGGCGAGGGGCGCTGCATCGGGGTCGAGATTCGCGAACACGAACGGGCCGAGCGTTTCGACCTGGATCGGCACGAGCCCGAACTGAGCCTTGTCGAAGTTCTCGGTGCCGTCCATCTCTCGCGCGGTCTGCAGCTTGCCGTCGAGCCCGTACACCCACCCGTGATAACCGCACTGCAGTGACTTGCGGTTGCCGCGGCTCGTGACGACCTGCGCCGCGCGATGCCTGCAAACGTTGTAGAAGCCGCGCAGCTTCCCGTCGAGTCCGTGGGTCAGCAGGATCGGCTCGTTGATGATCGTCGCGGGCTTGAAGTCGCCCGGGCGTGCGAGCTCGCTGCGATGGCCGACGAGCTGCCACGTGCGCGCGAAGATGCGATCGATCTCCTGCTCGAGCACGGCTGGATCGAGATACATGCGCGACGGGATCGTGGAGGCGCGCGCAACCTCGTCCTGAACTCTTGCCATCGGCCAACATTGTCGCGCGATGGCCGACCCTGGATTTGCCGGATACGCGGAGCAGATTTGCGCTGGCGCGAGCTCAGGCGTAGGCGCCGCGAGCACCGGACCGGAGCGCATCGCGTAGATGCGCGAGGACCGGCGCGCAAGCGGCAACGCACGGCTGAGCCGCGCCAGTAGCGAAGATGCCCGCGGAGATCGGCAAATACAGGGTCGACTTGCAATCGTGAACGGTAGGGTTTGGAATCGGCCAGGCGCCAGCGGCGTGCTCGTCGACGGTGAACGCATCGTGGCCGTCGGTGCGGAGAGATACGCCGCGCCGAAGGTCATCGACGCCGACGGGCTCACGATCCTCCCCGCCTTCAACGACGGGCACGTCCACTTTCTGATGGGCTCGCGCGGGCTCGGGCAGCTCGACCTGTTCGGGGTGCCCACGTGGGTGGAGATCGGGCGCCGCATCAAGGCTTACGCGAGCGAGCACCCCGAGGGTTGGATCGTGGGACGCGGATGGCTCTACTCGGCGTTCCCCGGCGGCATGCCGACGGTTGACTACCTGGACCGCCTCGTACCCCATCGCCCCGTGTACCTCGAGTCCTTCGACGCGCACACGGGATGGGCGAACAGCGTCGCGCTCCCGCCTCACGGCGGCGTGCTCAAGGAACACGCGATGCTCGACGCGACGCGGCGCATTCCGGCGCCAACGCGCGAGCAGGACCTCGACGCGCTTCGCGCGGGCATGCGCCTTGCGGCGTCGCGAGGAATCGGCTCGGTGCAGGAGGCCGGCGACGGACAGAACCAGCTCGAGCTGTGGGACAGGCTTCGCGTGTCGGGCGAGATGACGCTTCGCGTGCGGCTCGCCTTCGACCTCACACCGGAAACCGACCTCAAGGAGTACGGCGAGGCGCGAGGCGGAATCCTCAAGGCGTTCGCGGACGGAGTAGTCGAATCGCACACCGCGTCGATGCTGCGTCCGTACGTCAACGCCGACACACGCGGCGAACCACTGTGGACAGACGCCCAGCTCCGCCACGCGGTGCATGTGGCGGACGCGCGTGGATGGCAGGTTCAGGTCCACGCCATCGGAGATGCGGCCATCCGGCAGGCCCTCGACGCCTACGAGGGCACCACCCCGGGGCGCCGCCATCGCATCGAGCACATCGAGACGCCCGACCCGGCCGACATCCCCCGGTTCGCGCGCCTGGGAGTTGTCGCGAGCATGCAGCCGCAGCACGCCGACCCGCGCATCACGGAAGCGTGGCGCAACAACCTCGGCCCCGACCTCGCCGCTCGGGGCTGGCCATGGCGTGCGCTCAAGGACTCGGGGGCGCGGCTCGCATTCGGCACCGACTGGCCGGTGGTGCCGCTCGACCCCTTCGCCAGCCTGCGCCTCGCCACCGAGCGCGGGCTCAGCCTCGAGGAGGCGGTCGACGCCTGGACGTCAGGGAGCGCCTACGCCGAGCACATGGATGGACAAAAAGGAGAGGTCCGCGAGGGTGTGCTCGCGGACCTCGCCGTCGTCGACCTGGAACGCGCGATCGTCAGGGCGACCGTCGTCGGAGGGAGTGTGGTGTACGAATCGTCTTGACTTAGTCTCCGCTCGGCGCCGCCGCCGGCATTGCGGTGGTGGCGGCTGTGATAGGACCGGTGTGGATCGCATGTGCCCGACCAACCGCCCAGAAGATGATCGCCAGCACGACGAGAGCGGCGATCGCAATGCCGTTGGCGAGCTCGAAGTTGAAGCGGCTCAGGTTGGCGTGGTCCGCGCTCCAGGTCGATGTGAAGAGCCCGGGCCACAGCGAGAACACAGTCGCGGCCGAGACCCAGAACACGGTGAGCACGACGCACACCCAGGCCCCCGCATTGCCGCCAGGGACGACAAACGGCCTTGCGACGTTCGGATACTTGCGGCGCAGGGTGATCAAGGCCGGAAAGATCAGGATGTAGGAGAAGGTGGTGGTCGAGATCACCAGGCCGAGCACCACCGTGAAGAACGCTCCCAGGTTGCCGCTCGTCAGCGTGAGGGCGAGAACCATGAAAAACGTGGCGACCACGCCGGACAGGATGTTCACCACGATCGGTGTGCCGAACGTGCTCGAGAAGTAGCCCAGCTGCTTGGGGCCGGAGCCTGCGAGGGCGCCGATCGCCATCAGCCGGTCTGAGCCCATGAGCCAGGTGGTGCCGCTCGAAAGCAGCACGAAAACAAAGGCCGCGCCGACAAGGTAGTTGAAGAACGTTGCGGCGCCGCCCAGCGAACCGCTCACCGCCGACTGGTAGGCCGAGACGAATCCCGAGACGCCGCTCAGCTTGTCCGCCGACAGGACCACGATGATTCCGCCGATCGGAATCGCGTAACCGAGGAAGGAGATGAGGCCGGACGCGTAGACGGCGCGTGGGATGTCCCGCTGTGGGTTCTCCATCTCTTCGCTGGCGTTGGTCTGCAGCTCGAATCCGATCCACTGGAAGACGATCACGGACAGGACTCCGATGAGCACGACCGGGAACGTCGAGTCGAGCGGCGGGAAGAACCCGTTCAGGCTGCCCTTCAGGTTGCCCTGGACGGCCGACAGGATCACGACCACCGCGAACAACGAGATGAGCGCCAACCTGACGATGGCGCCGAGGTTCGGCACCCACTTCATGTAGCGGAGCGAGAGGATGTTCATCCCGACGGCAACCCAGATGAACAGGAAGGCGACGATCATCTCGGGCACGATGTTGCCGCCCAGGTGCGTGCCCCACAGCGCATCAAAGGCCGCGATTGCACCCGCGGTGAGCGTGCCGCCAAGCCAGATCGGGTTGCTCAGCCAGTAGAGGACGCCGACCACGGCGCCGGCAAAGTGGCCGTACGCCAGACGCACCCAGTCATAGGTGGCGCCCTCGGTCGGGAATGCCGCGCCTAGCTCGGCCGTGATGAGTCCGTAGGGGATGAGGAAGGTGATCGCCGACACGCCGAGCCAGAACAGCGCCTGCGGGCCTCCGGCCGACGACGCTCCGATGGTGTCGAGCGCGACGATCGCGCAGACTGTGAAAAAGATCATGTCGAAGCGGAAAAGCGACTTTTTGAGCTTGCGCTTCTCCGCGACGAGCTCAGCTACGGCTGCAGAGTCCGCCATTGGCTACCCTCCCCTAACTACCCCAATTGGTTGCCTACTTACGGCACCTGAAAATCTGGACAATTAGAGACTCACCGCCCGGACCTGTCAAGGCGGGCTTTGACCGGAGGATCGAGAGCATGGCCACGACCACCACCCGTGAAGTGCCCGCCGGCCGCGTCGCGAAGCTGATCGAAGCCGAGGAAGAGCGGTTCCGGAAGGCCCGGCCGAAGAGCCACCAGCTCTGGACCGAGGCGCGCGAGGTGATGCCCCGCGGCGTGCCGTCTTCCTTCCAGGACGCCGCGCCGCAGCCGGTCTTCGCCGACCACGGGAAGGGCAGCCGGATCTGGGACGTCGACGGCAACGAGTACGTGGACTTCCACAACGGGTTCGGCGTGATGGTCGTGGGGCACGCGCACCCCAAGATCGTCGACGCGGTCAAGCACCGGATCGAGCTGGGTTCGCATTTTGCGCAGCCGGTCCCCGACGACATCGTCGTCGCGCGTGAGCTCGCGCGCCGGTTCCACCAGCCGAAGTGGCGCTTCACGAACTCGGGCACAGAGTCGACCCTCGACGCGGTCCGCATCGCCCGCGGCTTCACCGGTCGCGAGCGGCTGATCAAGATCGAGGCCTCCTACCACGGCCACCACGACGCGCTGATGGTCTCGGTCGAGCCGCCCCCGGACCGGATGGGTCCCGCCGACCACCCGGCGTCGTTCCCGCAGAGCGATGGCATCCCGGCCGCGACCGTCGAGCTCACCACGGTCGTCCCCTTCAACGACCCTGCGGCGCTGGAGAAGGCATTCGCCGAGCACCCCGGCCAGGTGGCGGCGGTGATCGTCGAGCCGGCGATGATGAACGTCGGCATCGTCCTGCCCGACGCGGGTTATCTCGACAAGGTCAAGGTGGCCGCCCACAAGCACGGCGCCCTCCTGATCTTCGACGAGGTGAAGACCGGGGTCACGATCGCACCCGGCGGCGCGACCGAGCGATTCGGCGTCACGCCCGACCTGGTCGCTCTCGCCAAGGCGATCGGCGGCGGGCTGCCGTGCGGCGCGGTCGGCGGGCGCGAGGACGTCATGGGTGTCGTCGAGCACAAGACTGTCGCCCAGATGGGCACCTTCAACGGCAACCCGCTGACGATGGCGGCGTCGAAGGTCACGCTTCTCGAAATCCTCGATGCGAAGGCCTACGCGCATTTCGATGCGCTGGCCGAAACGCTGCAGGGCGGCCTCGATGAAGTGATCCGCGAGCATGACCTGCCCTTCCACGTGACCACGCTCGCCGCCCGTGGCTGCGTGACGTACCGGGCCAAGCGCGTGCGCAACTACCGCGACTACCTCGAGATCGACAAGTCGTACGCGTACTTGAGCTGGCTTTACCAGTGCAACCGCGGGGTGCTGATGGCGCCGGGCGCGGAGGAGAACTGGACTTTGTCGGTCCAACACTCCGTAGAGGATGTCCATAGATATGTGGACAATTTCTCTGCGATGGCGCGAGACCTAAGAAGTTGATGGTGCGCCCTGCGCGCGCCCGGCGCGACGACGTGCAGAGGTACGTGGACAACTTCGCGGAGATGGCCCGAGACCTGCGCGCGTAGATGACTCGCCTCGGCGGGATGTTCGGCCCCGACGTCACGTTCCTCGGCGTCCCGCGATGCGATCTCGATGATCGGTCGACCTTCGACGGCGCCGATGTGGTGATCATCGGCGCGCCCTACGACGCCGGCACGTCCTACCGCGCCGGCGCGCGGTTCGGCCCGAAGACGATCCGCACCACCGACTACCTCGACCACGACGGGTCGCGGCCGCACCTCGCGCTTCGCGTCGACCCGCTGCGCGACATGCGCGTCGTCGACGCCGGCGATGTGCTGATGCCAGGCGTCGAGGGCAAGGCCGCGCTCGACGCGCTGGAGCACGCGGTGCAGACAGCGGCGGAGGCAGGCGCGATTCCCCTCGTGTTGGGCGGCGACCACACCATCACGTGGCCGGATGTCACCGGGGTGGCGCGGGCGCGCGGCTGGGGCCGGGTCTCGGTCATCCACTTCGACGCGCACGCGGACACCGGCGACGTCCAGTACGGCAGCCTCATCGGCCACGGGCTGCCGATGCGCAGGCTCATCGAATCCGGCGCCTGTCGCGGCGATCGGTTCCTCCAGATCGGCCTCCGCGGCTACTGGCCCGAGCCGCCCACCTTGAAATGGATGGCTGAGCAGCGCATGCGCTCATTCGAGATGCACGAGGTCGTAAGCCGCGGCCTCGACGCGGTCCTCGAGGACGCGTTCGCCATCGCGGTGGACGACTGCGACGGCGTCTTCGTCTCTGTCGACCTCGACGTCGTGGATCCGGGCATGGCGCCGGGGACGGGCACGCCCGAGCCGGGCGGGATCACCGGCCGGCAGCTTCTCGACGCGGTGCGCCGCATCGCGGTGTCGCTGCCCGTCGTCGGAGTCGACGTGGTCGAGGTCGCGCCGGCCTACGATGCGGCCGAGATCACCTCATTCCTCGCCAACCGCGTCGTGCTCGAGATGCTCTCGGGTATCGCATACCGACGCCAGGGCGGAACGTGGGACGGAATACCGAAGACGCTCTTGGAGAACCGCTAGTTCGTTAGATAAGGACGGACGAGCTTCGTCAGCTCTTCGAGCCGCGTGAGCGCCGCGTCCCGACCGTCCGGGGGTACGTACCAGATGAGCCGGTCCACCCCCGCCTGCGCGCACCGCTCGATCTCCTCGGCCGTTGCCTTCGGGTAGTACGTGACCGGGATGCGCCCGCGGCCAGCGTCTTTGGCCATGCGCTCGAGCTCGGGAATGCGCGCCAGGACGTCACCGCGGTTCGGCATCCAGCCGTCGGCGTAGCGAACGACGCGCTCGAGGATCTTGGGCCCGCTGCCGCCGAGGATGACCGGCGGGTGCGGCTTCTGCACGGGCTTGGGCCAAGACCACATCGGACCGAAGCCGACCATCTCGCCGCGGTACTCGGCCACGTCCTCGCTCCAGATCGCCTTGATCGCCTCCGTCTTCTCGCGCAGCAGCTGCCAGCGCGTGCCGAAGTTGGTGCCGTGGTCCGCCATCTCTTCCCGATTCCAGCCCGCGCCGATGCCGAAGATGAGCCGTCCGCCGGAGATCAGGTCGACGCTGGCGGTCTCCTTGGCGGTGTGGATGGGGTCGCGCTGAATAAGCAGGCAGATCCCCGTCGCGACCTTCAGCGTCTTCGAGGCGAGCGCGGCTGCGGTCAGCGCGATGAACGGGTCCATCGTGTGCCAGTAATGCTTCGGCAAGTCTGGACCGCCGGGCCAGGGCGACTCGCGGCTGGTCGGGATGTGCGAATGCTCGGCGACCCACAGCGACTCGAAGCCTCTCTCCTCTACCGCCGGGGCCAGCTCCGTCATCGATATCGCGTAGTCGGTCGGAAAGATCGCGATCCCGAATTTCATCTCCCTCATGGTAGGGAGATGAGGTCAGAAGGCCAGGGCCAGCCTCCGCCTCGACTCCGACGCCGCGTGGGAGTCGAGGGCGTCGAACAACGCGGACACCGCGCGCGAATCGAGCCGCGAGCCTGCCTCTTCGATGAGAACGCGCCTCGCCTCACCCTGCGAGCATGCGTGGCGGTAAGGACGGTCAGAGGTCAAGGCGTCGTAGGTGTCGGCGACCGCGACGATCCGCGCCTCGATGGGGATCGATTCGGCCTTCAGTCCATACGGATAGCCGCTGCCATCCAGCCGCTCGTGGTGATACAGGACCGCGAGCACCTCGCGGCTGGATTGGCCGGCGCGGTCGAGCAGGTTGAGCCCCATCTCGGGGTGCGTACGCATGAGGATCCACTCGGACTCGTCGAGCGGCGAGTGCTTCTCCAGGACCGATTCCGGGATTCCGAGCTTGCCGATGTCGTGCATGAGCCCGGCGCGGGCGAGCACACGCAGCTCCGAGGCACTCATGGACATCTGGCGTCCAATGTGGACGCAGAGACGTGCGACGCGAAGGTTGTGTGCGCGCGCCTCGCGGTCCTTGACCTTCAGGCCAAGCGCCACGACGGCGTCGAACCATCCCTTCATCTGCAGCTGGGCGGGCGCAGCCAATGGGATTACCTCCTGGGCCTTTCCAAACCCGTTATGTCAAAACGTCCAGTAGCTCAACGGTCGGAAGCGCCGGACGGGTCGCCCCGCAGTCGCGGCCGACTTCGCCCGGCTGGCTACCATTCGTAGCCGGCGGCAAATGTTAGCGCCCCGCTTCGATCTTGTCTGCCCTAGGCTATTCCGGCCTTGAGTGAAAGCCCCAACGCAGCCGCCGGACAGGTCTCAGCCGACGGCCAGTTTCGGTGGGACGGCCAACAGTGGGTCCCCATCCCGCGGGGCGAGCGCGAGCCGACCCCGTGGACGCGGCCGATGCAGCTCGGCGTCGCCGCGTATTTCGTGGTCTCGACGCTACTGGCGATCCTGTCCTCTGCGCTTTTCATCAACCACGACAGCATGCTCAAGGTCATGCAGGCCCAGGGCACGCAGGTGCCGGCCGGCACGGACTTGAACACCGTCATCAACATCTCGATCGTGTTCGCGTGGGTGGCGGTGGCGGTCATCGGCATCATCGAGCTGGTCGCCGCGCTCGGTAGCTATCTCGGTTGGCGCTGGATGTTCTGGGTCGTGCTCGTGCTGTGCGCCTTCGGCGCCATCGGCGCTGTCACCAACCTCGGGACGTTCGCCCATCCGCAGAGCTCGCCGATTCCCACCTGGGGCGTCGCCATCAGCGAGGTGTTGTCGATCGTCGGGCTTGGCCTGTTCATCTGGCTGCTCATCGGCGCCATCCGCTACGGCCCGTGGGCGATGAAGAAACCCGGAGCCTAAGCCTCCTCGGCGAGCTCCAGGCTGCGCAGGCCGCCCATGTCGATCCAGTAGCGCCCGCGCCCGCGCACGACCTTCATCAGCACCGCCTCGCACCCGGGGCAGCGCACCACGGTTCCAGGCGCGTGGACGTAGACCTGAACCCGCCCGATCTCGTTGACCGCACCGCAGCCGGCGCATGTCCCGATCGCCGACGTGACCTCCAGCGCGAAGATCTCGCGCATCAAACCACCGACCGCGTTGCCGTCCAGCCTCATCTCATCAATGCTCACGTAGAACCTCCAGTCGCGCCGAACCGCTCCGTCTTGATGGTCGCCGGCGGGTATCCCATCCCCACCAGCAGCGAAGCCGCGGCTTCCACGAACGTCGTGGGACCGCAGATGTAAACCGCGGGCATCTGCTCCTTGGGCCACGCGACCTCCTGCATCATCGCCTGGTCGAGCCTGCGCGTGAAGCCGGTCCAACCTTGGGGTTTCTCACGTGTCAGCGTGTGATAGACGGTGAGGCCATCTCCCGCGAGGCGATCGAGCTCGGCGCGGTAGATGATGTCGGCGACCGTCCGCGACGAGTAGAGAAGTCGCGCCGGCGCCTTGCCCTTCGCGTTGGCCCGATGACGAAGCATCGCCATCAGCGGAACGACGCCCGATCCGCCGGCGATGAGCAGGAGCGGTCGCTCGTCGGCGGCATTCCACACGAAAAATCCACCGATCGGACCTCTGAGCTCGACCATGTCGCCGACGCGCAGCTCCCCGACGAGATATGGCGAAACCTCACCATCATCCAGGCGCTCCACCGTGAGCGCGACTTGCGAGTCTTCGGGCGGCGACGCGATGGAGTAGCTGCGCTCGGCCACGTATCCGTCCTCCGCGGTGAGTCGCACGTCGACATGCTGGCCGGCGAGGTGGCCCTGCCAGGCCGGCACGTCCAGGTAAAGGCTGGCCACGCGCGGCGTCTCGGGCACGATCGTGGCCAGGGTGCCGAGCTGCCACCGCAGCGGCGCGCTCAGTCTCCCCAGTACCGCTGCTCGAGCCAAGGGTCTCCACGGAGGTGGTAGCCGTTCGACTCCCAGAATCCCGGGTGCTCTTCCTTCTGGAGCCGGATCCCGCGAACCCACTTCGCGCTCTTCCAGAAATAGAGGTGCGGGACGAGGAATCGGACCGGTCCGCCGTGCTCCGGATGGAGCGGCTGGCCGTCGAACTCGTAGGCGACCCAGGCCTTGCCGCCGGTGATGTCGTCGAGCCCAAGGTTGGTCGTGTAGCCGCCGTCGGAGAATACGGTCGTGAACTCTGCCGCGGTCTCCACGCCCTCCATCAGGGCGTCGACCGAGACGCCCTTCCAGTTGGTGTCGAGCTTCGACCACTTGGTGACGCAGTGGATGTCCTTGGTGATGTTCTCGGCGGGCAACGCCATGAAGTCCTTCCACGTCCACCGCTTCGGCTCGTCGATCTCGCCTTCGATGGAGAAGGTCCACTGGTCCACGTTCACGCGCGGCGTCGGCCCGGCGGAAAGGACGGGCCAGTCGGTCACCGTGTACTGGCCGGGCGGTACCCGTGAGCTCGAGGACGTGTCCCGCCCTTTGCCGCGGAAGCCGCGGGAGACAAACCCCATCCCGCGGCCATTCTCGCCTCTTTCGCGCCGCGGCGCACGCACCGCGGGGCCCTGAGACTAGACGGCGCGCATCCGGTTGTTCTTGGGATTGTGCTCGACCTCAGCCAGTCCCAGCGCCTCGAGAAGTGGCGGCATGTACATCCCGAATCTTCCGCGAAGCCCCTTCTTCATGCCGTACCAGCCGCCCACCGGGTTCTTAGGCGAGCGGCCCCACGCCTCGACCGTGCCTTCCGCGGCGGGTTTCTGCTCGTCGGCACTGCCGAGGAGCATCCAGTCGCCGTGCTTCTTCAGCATCGCGTGCAGGTCGTCGATCGCCCGCAGCTGGTAGCGCAGCTCGGTCTTGCCGACGATGCAGACGATGGCCGGCGGACTCGCCGCCTCATCCTTGTACATCAGGTACTGGGACGACCCGCTCGGCGTCGTCAGCTCCCACGGTGAATCCTTTGTTCCTTTGCCCTTGACCTTGGCCATCAACCTTCCTCCGTAACGGGTCGGTTACGTAACGCGCCCGTTACCATACAACCAATGCGGGTGCGGGCCACAAAACGAGATCCGGTGGACGCTCTCGGGAACCAGTATCGCCGCGACATCGTTGCGCTTCTCGTCCGCAAGCCGCGGTCCGTCCAGGAGATCGCCGACCGCATGCCGATCAGCCGGCCCGCGGTGTCGCGACACCTGCGCGTGCTGAGCGGCGCCGGCCTGATAGCCGACGAGCAGATCGGCACACGGCGCGTGTACAGGCTCGACAAGCCTCACCTCGCCGCGGTGTGGAGCGACATCGCCACGCGTTTCAAGCTGTTCGCGGAGAACACGAAGTGATCGAGTCGCTGCGCATCGCGTTCGATCTCGACTGCTCACCCGACCACGCCTTCGCAACCTGGACGCGCAGGGCGACCGCATGGTGGCCGCCCGAGCACACCGTCTCGCACGAGCCGGGGGCCGAGATCGTCTTCGAGCCCCGCCCAGGCGGTCGCATCTACGAGAGAACGGGGGGCGGGCGCGAGATCGAGTGGGGCGAGATCGTCGACTGGGACCCGCCGCGCCGGCTCCGCTACCTCTGGCACATCGCCACCGAGCCCGCCAATGCGACCGACGTCGAGGTCGTCTTTCGCGAGCTGCCTGACGCGACCACTCGGGTCGAGATCGAGCATGGCGGCTGGGATCGCCTCGGTGAGATCGGCCAGGCCTGGCGCGACGCGAACATGGCCGGCTGGGATGGCGTGCTGCCGTCTTACGTGGGCAGCGTGTCTAGATCGAGATCCGCGTAAGCCGCCAGAACTTGCCGGGCGGGTAAAGCTGGTCGAAGGTCGCCAGGCCCACGTCGACCTCGTAGTCGCCCAGCGTCAGGTGCAGTGAGCCGGCGGCAGTCTCGGGGGGCAGCGGGTGGTCCACGGTGAGCGCCTTGGTCTCCAGCCGTTGGCGCAGCACCATCCCGGGCCACTCGACCAGGTCGACGTCGAACAGCGACACGACATCCGACTGCTCGCCCCACGCCGTGTTGTAGACGGCAACCGTCTCGTGCTTCTGGATTACGCGCTGCACGTGCAGCGCGGACGACATCGCGGTGATCAGGCTTTCCGCCGCGGCGAACGCTGCGTCGAGCGTCGGCTGGCCCATTACGCATCCGTAGACGACGATCGTGTGGCTGTCCACGTTGGCGTTCGCGGCAAACAGGAAGTTGGCGCCGCTGTCGAGGCCGGAGCCGGTCTTGATCCCGAATATCCCGTTGTGCGCGAGGGCGGCGTCGACGTTGTAGACCACGCCCGCCACCGGTAGGTTGACCTGTTCCATGGACACGATCTGCGCGATCACCGGGTCCTCCATCGCCACCATCCCGAGCACAAGCAGGTCCGAGGGCGTGCTCACGCTGCCGGGCGATGCGCCGCTGGTGTCGGCGAACCTGGTGTGCGTCATGTGGAGGGCCGCCGCGCGGTCGTTCATCTTCCCCACGAACGTCGTCGCCGAGCCTGCGTCCCACCGCGCGATCGTCTCGGCGAGGTTGTTGGCGGAGGGGATCAGCATGCCCTCGAGCACCTGGAGCTCGGTCAGCGACTCGCCCGCCTGGACCTTCACCACCGACTGCTGCCCCTGGAGGTCGGCCTCGTAGGCGGTCACGTCCTCCTGGGTCAGCGTGATCGCGGGCCCAGCCTGGTCTTTCGCCAGCGGCTTGTCCTTCAGGACCACGAGCGCCGTCATCACCTTGGTCACGCTCGCCATGGGGATCGCCTGCTCGTTGCCCGAGCTCGCGAGAAAGCCGATCCCCTGGACGCCGACTGCGGCCGCACCGCGCGACGGCCACGGGAGTGACGGTGCGGTGCCCTTGATCACAGTCGATGCCGGAAGCAGCGACGACGCAACCGCCGGCGGGATCGGGCGGAGGTAGTTGACGACCCCGGCCGCGACCACGATCAACAGAAGGGCAAGCCCCACCCGCAATCGCATCCAGCCTTCAAGTTAGTGGACGGGACGCTCTCTGAGTCCGAGCAGGCCGGCGATCGGAAGCAGCAACCCACCTTGCACGACCAGCGAGAGCACGACCATCCCGTACGCGACCACCGAGATGTTGGGGTTCACCACGGCGTACGCCGACACCGACAACGCCAGGGCGACCGACAGCGCGCCGCGAAGCCCACCCCAAACTGTCATGTGCCGCCAGGCCCACGGAATCCGCTGCGCCCTCGGATCGACCACGGCCAGCAATCCATAGACCGGCACCGCGCGCGCGACAAACATGACCAGGTAGGCGCCCAGCACAAGCCCCGCCACGGTCAGGAGCCGGTGGGCCGGAAGCGCGAGGCCGACGATCAGGAAGAGCATCGCGTTCAACACGAACGCCAGCAGGTTCCAGAAGCCGTGCAGCTGCGTTCCCTGCAGCCGGCCCGAACGGCTGCCGTATCGGGCCACGACAACGCCCGCGACCACCACCGCGACGACTCCCGACGCGTGCGCGATGTCGGCGATCAGGTAGGACCCGTACGCGACAACGAGCGTGATAAGGATCTCGAGACCGGCCTCGTTGACGAGACGAAGGACGAAGACCGCGATCGCGCCCGCAGCGACTCCGGCGACGATTCCGATGCCGGTGACCAAGGCGAACCGCATCAGTGCATCCCCGGCCGACGGATGGCCGGCGAGGATGGTGCCGAGCACGGCCGCAAACACCGCGACGCCGGTGCCGTCGTTGAACAGGCTCTCGCCGTCGAGGATCGCCTCAACTCCGCGAGGAGCGCCGACCTGGCGCAGGAGCGTAACCACCGCGATCGGATCGGTGGCCGCGACGATCGCACCGAGAAGGAACCCACCGGCCCAGTCGAAGTGGAGAAGGACGTGGACGGCGGATCCGATCAGCAGCACCGTCGCGAACAGGCCGGCCGTCGCCAGCAAGCCGATCGGCAGAGCCCGCCTCCGCACCTCCTCGAGGTCGAGGTTGAGAGAAGCCTCGAAGACCAGGCCGGGCACGAACGCCAGGAGGATCAGGTCGGGGCCGATCGCCGGAAGGTGAAACCCCGGTACCAGTCCGATGAGGATTCCCCCGACCGCCAGCAGCACGGGGTAGGGGACTGCGGCGATCCTGGGCGAGACCAGGCGCAGGACTGTGGCCGCGGCGCCCAGCGCGATCAGGAAGAGAAGAAAGCTCTGCGGGGCGGTCATCGGGGCGGCCTCTCACCTCCGCCGACCAGACTTCCCGGCACACCCCTGAATTCGGACGTGCCGCGGCGCGCCCGCGCGCATTGTAGGCACGGCCCCGCGCCATAACGCCGCTTTAAAGGGCAGGCGGCGGGCTCATAACGCTGCGTCGATACCTTCGATCCGTCGCATTTGGGGAAGGCCGGGCCCTCGGCCTTGTTGGAGGAGAGGCGATATGAACCTGATCCGACTTCGTATTCCTGCCGTGCTGGCCACGCTCGGGTTGGCCGGCGTGGTCGTCGCGGCACAGCCTGCGGGCGCGAGCGAGGCGGCGGCAAAGCACGTGCTGCTCATCTCCGTCGACGGCCTTCATCAGACCGACCTTGCGTGGTATGTCAGCCATCATCCGGACTCGGCGTTGGCGGACCTCGTCCACGACGGCGTCAACTTCACGAACGCCCAGACCCCATTTCCGTCTGACTCGTTCCCCGGCATGGTCGGCCAGGTGACGGGCGGCAACCCGAAGACGACCGGCGTGTACTACGACGACTCGTGGAATCACGTGCTTCTTCCGGCCGGGACGACGAGCTGCGCCGGAGTCGCTCCGGGCGTCGAGGTGACCTACTTCGAGCAGCTGGACAAGAACCCGCTGTCGATCGACGCCGGGCAAGGCCTGGCCGGACTTCCGGACAGCATCCTGAGCATGACCGGCAATCCGACGACCCTGATCGATCCGACCCAGCTGCCGGTTGACCCGAAAACCTGCAAGCCCGTCTACCCGAACCAGTACCTGAAGGTGAACACCATCTTCGAGGTGGTGCGCGCCGCGGGCCTGCGCACCGCATGGTCGGACAAGCACCCGGCGTACCAGATCCTCGGCGGAAAGACCAACGCCATCCAGGACCTGTTCACGCCCGAGATCAACAGCAACGCCTCGAACACCGACGGCCAGGACTGGACGAAGGACAACGCATCCACCCAGATCTACGACAGCTTCAAGGTCCAGGCCGTGATCAACGAGATCAACGGCTTCGACCACAGCGGGAAGAACCGAGTCGGCACGCCGAACGTCTTCGGCATGAACTTCCAGACGATCTCGACCGCCGAGAAGCTGCCGAACGGCGGATACCAGGCCGACGGAAAGACGCCGAGCGCGCTGCTCGAAGGTGCTCTCGGCTACATCAACGACAAGATCGCGGCCATGGAGGCGGCCCTTAAGCACCGCGGCCTGGCGGACAACACGACCGTGATCCTCTCGGCCAAGCATGGGCAGTCGCCCAACACTCCATCGGCGTTGACTCGAATCAAGGACAGCACCGTCATCAAGGCCGAGAACGCTGCGTGGAAGGCCGCAGGCCACAAGGGTGACCTGGTCGCGTTCGCGGTCAACGACGACGGGTGGCTGCAGTGGGACAACGACACCTCGCAGGCCGCCGCCGACTTCGCCAAGGCCTTTCTCCTCGCCTACAACGGAAAGGGCGACGGCAGCGACGGCAAGGCCATCGCCACGGACATCCAGGGCAGCGCCAAGCCGTACACCAGCACCGGCCTGAGCGCGGTTCACGCCGGCGCTGACGCTGCCAACTTCACCGGCGTACCCTTCGGCGACCCACGCGTGCCGGACGTCATCGGCATCGCGCAGGTCGGCACCGTCTACACGGGCGGCACCGGCAAGGTCGCCGAGCACGGCGGTGACAACCCGCAGGACCGCGACGTGGCGCTCGTCGTGTCGGGCGGCGACGTCGAGGGCGGCAAAACCGTGACCAGCTCAGTCGAGACGACGCAGATCGCCCCGACCATCCTCGAGCTGCTCGGTTTGAACCCGCAAGCGCTGCAGGCCGTCAAGGCCGAGGGCACCAAGGTCCTGCCTTCGATCGCGTAACTCCTTAGACGCCTCCCCTATCGGGTCGCCCGGCGGTCATCTCGGCCGCCGGGCTTCTCGTCTTACTCTTGCCCTCACACGATGAAGGCGCTCGTCAAAGCCAAGGCTGAACCGGGGCTGTGGCTGCAGGACGTCCCTCAGCCGGCGCCGGGTCCTGGCGAGGTGCTGATCCGCGTGCTCCGCACTGGCATCTGCGGCACCGACCTCCACATCGATTCGTGGAACGAATGGGCACAGCACACGATCAACCCGCCACTGGTCGTCGGCCACGAGTTCGTGGGCGAGGTGGTCGAGCTCGGCGCGGACGTGGTCAACGTCTACCCGGGTGAGATCGTCGGCGCCGAGGGCCACATCACCTGCGGCAAATGCCGCAACTGCCTGGCCGGGAGGCGCGCTCTTTGCGCGAACACCGTGGGCATCGGCGTGCACCGCGACGGCGCGTTCGCGGAGTTCATCGTCATGCCTGCGGGCAACCTCTGGCCGCACCTGACGAAGATCGATTTGGACGTCGCCTCGATATTCGACCCCTTCGGTAACGCCGTCCACGTGGCGACGCAATACAGGCTGGTGGCGGAGGACGTGCTGGTCACCGGCGCGGGGCCGATCGGGATCATGGCGGCCATGGTCGCGCGCCATGTCGGCGCGCGATTCGTGGTCATCACCGACGTCAGCGACTATCGCCTCGACCTGGCCCGCAAGGTCGGGGTGACCACGGCGGTGGACGTGCGCAGGCAGCGTCTGCGGCAGGTGCAGGAAGAGCTGGGCATGAAGGAAGGGTTCGACGTCGGTTTCGAGATGTCGGGCGTGCCGAGCGCGACGCGGGAGATGATCGACAACATGGCGCACGGCGGCCGGATCGCGATGCTCGGCCTGCCCGACCACGAGTTTCCGATCGACTGGTCGCAGGTCGTTTTCAAGATGCTGACGGTGCGCGGCGTCTACGGGCGGCAGATCTTCGAGACCTGGTACCAGATGTCGGTGTTCGTGCAGAGCGGGCTGGACCTCTCGCCCGTCATCACTCATCGCTTTCCATACCAGGAGTACAAGGAAGCCTTCGCCGTGGCGCATTCGGGGCTGTGCGGAAAGGTCGTTCTCGATTGGAGTAACAGCTAGATGTTCGAATCGATGCGGTCCCACCTCAACACGCAGCTGGAGGAGATTCGTAGTGCCGGGTTGTGGAAGCCCGAGCGGATCATCGAGTCCCCGCAGGGCGCGAACGTCGCTGTCATGGATCACAAGGTGCTCAACCTGTGCGCCAACAACTACCTCGGCCTCGCCGATCACCCGGAGGTCATCGCGGCGGCGAAGGATGCGCTCGACCGATGGGGCTACGGCATGGCCTCGGTGCGATTCATCTGCGGCACCCAGGAGGTGCACAAGGAGCTCGAGGCGGCGCTCACCGAATTCCTGGGCACTGAGGACACCATCCTTTACTCCTCGTGCTTCGACGCCAACGGCGGCATCTTCGAAGCGCTGCTGGACGAGCGCGACGCGATCATCTCCGACGCGCTGAACCACGCGAGCATCATCGACGGCATCCGGCTGTGCAAGGCGAAGCGGCTGCGCTACGCCAACCGCGACATGGAGGACCTGGAGCGTCAGCTCGAGGACAGTCGAGACGCCCGCTTCCGCATGGTCGTCACCGACGGCGTCTTCTCCATGGACGGCTACATGGCGCCGCTCAAGGAGATCTGCGACCTGGCCGAGAAGCACGACGCGATGGTGATGGTGGACGACTCGCACGCGGTGGGATTCACCGGCGAAAACGGGCGCGGAACGCACGAGCATCACCACGTGATGGGACGCATCGACGCGATCACGGGCACGCTCGGCAAGGCGCTGGGCGGCGCGAGCGGCGGCTACGTCTCGGGGCGCACGGAGCTCGTCGCGATGCTCCGGCAGCGATCGCGTCCGTACCTCTTCTCCAACTCGGTCGCGCCCCCGATAGCGGCAGCGAGCCTGAAGGTGCTGGAGCTCATCCGCGACGCCAGAGACCTGCGCATTCGGCTCGCCGACAACACCGCCTTCTTCCGTGCGCGAATGACCCAGGAGGAGTTCGACATCCTGCCCGGTGAACACCCGATCGTGCCGGTGATGATCGGCGACGCCGCGCTCGCCTCGCGCATGGCGGCGTCGATGCTCGACAAGGGCGTGTACGTCGTCGGCTTCTCCTACCCGGTCGTGCCCCAGGGCAAGGCGCGGATTCGGACCCAGGTGTCGGCGGCGCACACGCGCGACGACCTGGAGCGAGCGGTGCAAGCCTTTGCCGAAACGCGAAAGGAGCTGGGCCAGTAGCAACACCCCGAAAAGCGTTTTTGGGGTACATGAGCGAGCACGAGAGGATCCTGGTCAGGTTGGGTAGGCTTCTGGACCAGCTGGCGCGTCCGCACCGTTGCGAGGATGTGCTGCCGGTCGACGTCCAGGCGAGCCTGTGGCAGCTCGGCTTCCCGTGCAGTGACGTCACGCCACGAGAGGAGTTGATTCCGCGGCTGTGGGCGCGCAAGCGCAGCCTTCTGTCGGGGATCGGATCGGAATGGGGCGGTCCAGGGCTCACACCTCCGAGCGCGGCGTAGCCGCCGACCCCGCGGACGCGGCGCACGACGCCGGCCTCGTCTACACCAGCGATGCCGAGCCCGGCATTCGCCGCATCGCGAAGGGCAAGCGGTTCGAGTACCTCGGACCGGACGGAAAACGAATGCGCGATGACGTCGCCCTCACCCGCATCCGGTCCCTGGCGATCCCTCCCGCGTGGAAGCACGTCTGGATCAGCACTCATCCGCGCGGCCACCTGCAGGCCACCGGCCGCGATGCGCGCGGGCGAAAGCAGCACCGCTACCACCCGCGCTGGCGCGAGGTGCGCGACGCCGACAAGTTCGAGCGCATGGCCACGTTCGCGCGGGTCCTGCCCCGAATCCGCAGGCGCGTCGCCCTCGACCTGAAGCGCGACGGCCTGCCGCAAGAGAAGGTGGTCGCGACGATCGTCCGGCTGCTCGAGTCGACCTACGCGCGCATCGGCAACGAGGAGTACGCGCAGGAGAACGGCTCGTTCGGCCTGACGACGCTTCGCAACCGGCACGTCGAGGTCAAGGGTTCGAGCGTGCGCTTCCTGTTCAAGGGCAAGAGCGGCCGCGAGGTGTCGCTCGCCGTGACGGACCGCCGCGTCGCCGCGGTGATCAAGCGCTGCGAGGAGCTGCCGGGACAGATGCTGTTTCAGTACGTCGACGCCGAAGGCGAGCGACGCGCCGTCACGTCGGACGACGTAAACCGCTACCTGCGCGATGCATCAGGAGAGAACATCACGGCGAAGGACTTCCGCACGTGGGCAGCCTCCGCTCTTGCGGCGAAAGCACTGCACGCGCTCGGAGGCTTCGAGTCGGAGACCGAGGGCAGGCGCAAGGTGATCGAAGCGATCGACGAGGTCGCGGACAGGCTGGGGCACACGCGCGCGGTCTGCCGTCGCTCTTACGTCCACCCCGACGTGATCGCTCTCTACATGGGCGAGCCGGTGCGCCCCAAGGTAGCGAGGCTCGTGGCGCGGTTATACAGCGATGGCGCCGCGCGGAACAAGCACGCCGCGTGACCCGAAAGGACCGACGGGGCCGCTTCTTCGCAAATGAAAGAGATCGTGCTGCTGGTCGTGCGTGTCCTGGCGGGCGGCACGCTCGTCGCCGCGTTCGCGATGCTGGGTGACACGCTCAAGCCGAAGATGTTCGCCGGGCTTTTCTCCGGCGCGCCGTCGGTCGCGACAGTCAGCCTTCTCGTCACCGGATTGGCCATGAGCCCTGCCCGGGCGCAGACGTACGCGACCGGCATGATCGCGGGCGCGATCGGGCTCGTCTTCTACAGCGTGGCGGCGGCGTGGCTCGTCGAGCGTCTCAACGCGGTTGCCGGCAGCGCAATCGCGTGGGGAGCGTGGCTGGTACCGACCGCAATCGTCTTCGCGGTGTTCCTGCGGTGAGGGATGCCCTCGTTCCGCGGGTCGAGCCGGAAAAGGCCAAGGGCCAGCGCTTCAGCGCCTATGCGTTGCGCTTTGCGTTTGGCTGCGGCATCGCGCTCCTCTCCGGATTGGTCGGAATGTATTTCGGCCCGAAGGTCGGTGGCGTCCTGCTCGGCTTCCCGGCTGTGCTCCCCGCCTCGCTGACCCTGATCCAGAAAAGGGAAGGCAAGGACGAAGCATCCATCGACTCGATCGGTGCGGTGCTCGGAGCGACCGCGATGATCGTCTTTGCCGTCCTCGTCTTGCTGACGGTGCAAAGGTTCGGCGTGGTGCCGAGCATCGGCGTCGCCCTTATCGTCTGGCTCGCGGTCGCGGTCGGCCTCTACTTGCTGGTCGCTCTCGTCTTCAAGCGCGAGCCACATCCCCGCTAGCCGGACTTCACCTCTCGGCCGTCCTGCGCCCATCGCGTGTGGAATGCGCCCTCGCGATCGGTGCGGTGATACGTGTGCGAGCCGAAGAAGTCGCGCAGTCCCTGGATCAGGTTGGCGGGGCCACGAGCCCTGCGGTAGCCGTCGTAGTACGCCAGCGACGACGCGAACGCCGGGATGGGGATGCCCTGCTCGACTGCCGTCGTCACGACCCGCCTCCACGCCGGCTGCGCCTGGGCGAGGGCTTCGGTGAAAAACGGCGCGAGCATCAGGCTCGGTAGATCGGGTGATGTCTCGTACGCCTCCTTGATCCGGTCGAGAAACGTCGCGCGGATGATGCAGCCGCCCCGCCAGATGGTCGCGAGCGAGCCTGCGTCGACGTTCCAGCCGTACTCCTTCGAGCCCGCGGCGATGTGCTCGAAACCCTGCGCGTAGGCCACGATCTTCGACGCGTAGAGTGCCTCCTCCACATCGTCGATGAGCTCGCGCGACGCCCGCGACGCGGCTGGTCCGGACAGGAGCTCCGCGGCCCGCACGCGCCTTGCCTTCTGACTCGACAACGCGCGGGCGAAAACGGCCTCGGTGATCCCGGTGAGCGGCACGCCGAGCTCCAGCGCCGACTGGCTCGTCCAGCGTCCCGTTCCCTTCTGCTCCGCCTCGTCCTCGATCGCATCGACGAGTGACGCTTGCGTGCCGTCCTCGTGCTTCGCAAGAACGTGAGCCGTGATCTCGATGAGGTACGACTGCAGCCGTCCGTTGTTCCAATCGCGAAACACGGCGGCCAGCTCGTCGGGAGTGAGGCCGAGCGCATTGCAGAGGAGGTCATACGACTCGGCGATGAGCTGGATGTCCGCGTACTCGATGCCGTTGTGCACCATCTTCACGAAGTGGCCCGCACCGTCGGGCCCGATGTAGGCGCAGCACGGCACACCGTCGACCTTCGCGGCGATCGCCTCGAACATGTCCTGCACATGCGCGTACGACTCGCGCGTGCCGCCCGGCATGAGGCTCGGACCGCGCAGCGCACCCTCTTCCCCACCCGAAACGCCGCTGCCGATGAAACCCAATCCCTGGCTCTCGACCGCGGCCGCGCGGCGGCGCGTGTCCTGGAAGAACGAGTTACCGCCGTCGATGATGACGTCGCCCTTCGCGAGGACCTTTACGAGGCCGTCGATCACCTCATCGGTGGGCCGCCCGGCGTTGACGAGCACTGCCACCGCACGCGGCGGTTGCAGAAGCCGCGTGAAATCGTCGAGCGTTTTCGCGACCGAGAACCTGCCTTCGGTCCCGTGCTGCGCCATGAAGTCTTCGGTCCGCGCATAGGTGCGGTTGTAAACCGCGACGTGGATGCCGCGCGAGGCGAAGTTGCGCGCGAGGCCTCCGCCGATCGTGCCCAGACCGACGACCCCGATCTCTGGCGCAGCCATCGGCTCACACCTTACTAGCGCGGGCTGCTAAGTAGGTCGGGCGCGCATGAGCGTTCCAGGAATCGGGGATCAATGGAGATTGACAGCCGGCGCATTCGGCGGCTGATCCGGCAGCAGCGAAACGGGGAGCGATGGCTCGACCGTGTCGTGAGGTCGCTGGCCTGGATCGACCCGGCCGCGGAAGCTACTCAGAAGGCCGTGGGCGGGTTCTACGGGGTGCTCGGCAATCCCGGCCAGGCGCTCAAGAACGTCATGCATGGAACCACCGTGCTCCGGCATCCTCTCCACCCCGTCCTGACTGACATACCGCTGGGGGCCTGGACGTTCGGCGTGCTCGCGGACTGGTTGTTCGTCGCGACCGGGCGCGTGCCGCCGATTGCCGGCGATCTGGCGCTGGCCGTCGGTCTCGCGGGAGCGGTCCTGGCCGCGCTGACCGGGGTGACCGACTTTCACGAGACGGCCGGCAACGAGCGCCGGACCGCGATGGTGCACGGCCTCGTGATGGCGATCGCGGTGCTCATCGAGTTCGCTTCGCTCATGCTGCGGCTGTCCGCACCGTCGACGCGATTGGGCGCAGTCATCCTGTCGTCCCTCGCGTGGCTGATCGTCCTGGCCGGCGCCTACCTCGGCGGTCATCTGACCTTCGGGATCGGATCAGCGGTCAATCACAACGCATTCTTCGAAGCGCCTTCGCAATTTGTCCGCGTCGGATCGCGCGACAACTTTCCCGAAGGCGAGATGCGACGGGTCGACGCCGGCGGGCTCCCGGTGTTGGTCATGCGTCGGATGGGCCTGCTCCACGCGATCGGCGCTGTGTGCTCGCATGCGGGCGGTCCGCTCGACGAGGGAAAGCTCGACGGCGAGACGGTGACGTGCCCATGGCACTACTCGAGGTTTCGGTTCGGCGACGGCCATGTCGTGGGCGGACCGGCGACTTTCGACCAGCCGGCGCTGGTCGTGCGCGAGCGCGGAGGCGTGGTCGAGGTGAAGCTGGCACACCCGGCCCCCTAGTCCGCGGTCACCTCCGCCGCGTTGTTCTCGGTCTCGACCACGCGAACTTTCAGCAAGCGCACCGGTTTCAGGTGCGGCTCGAGGCGATGAAACGCGGCCAGCGCCACGTTCTCCGCGGTGGGAATCACGCCGCGCATGAAATCGAC
>DATEHC010000121.1:0-9354 GCA_035279785.1 Candidatus Dormiibacterota bacterium | reverse complement strand
TACCGCTCGACCAGCGACGGCGACAGCTGGCCGGCGACCACGTCGAGGCCCAGAACACCGCCGCGTCGTAACAGCTCGAAGCTCTGCCGCCGGCTGGCGACGAACTCCTCCGCCGCGGCCCACTCGTAGGCGCGATTCGAGCTCGTGATCGGAGCGTCGCGCGCACTGGCGACCGCGGGGTCCGACATCGCCACGACCAGGACCAGGTGCTTGCCCGCGAGGCGCAGCGCATGCGCGACCAGCTCGCGCGACGCCTCGATGTCCTGGACGTCGGTCAGCAGCACAATCATCGAGCGCCGGCCCACGCGCAGCGCGAGATGCGTCATCGCATGGCCGAAGTCTGGCTCCACGTACTCCGGCCGCACCGCGTACAGCGCCTCGGTGATGCGGCGGAGCTGAGTCGCGCCCCGCTCAGGTTTCAGGAACGACGTAACGCGGTCGTCGAACGTCATCAGGCCGACCCGATCGCCGTACGCCTGCGCCACCCAGGCGAGCATCAGCGCGGCATTGACCGCGTGGTCGAGCTTGTCGAGATCGCCCGCCGGCGCGGTCATGAGCCGCCCGCAATCGAGGGCGATGATCACCTGCTGGCCACGCTCCGCCTCGACCTCGATCACCACCGGGCGGTCGCGCCGCGCGGTCGCGGTCCAGCTGACCCGCCGCACGTCGTCACCGCGCACGTATTCGCGTAGGCCCGCAAAGGCGGTCGACGCACCCGGCGGGCGCGCGCGCCTCATGCCGGCCATCGCGCGCAGGCCGCGACGCAGCGACAGCTGGATGCGCTTGATCGCGACGACGTTCGGAAACACCGCGACGTTTTGCGCGAGCGGGATGCTGACCTGGCGTCGCCACCATCCGCCCTCTCGCCAGACGCGGAGGTCCACCGGCCCGAAGGCGTAGGCGCCGCGCCGCGGCGAGTAGGTCGTGTACCGGACCTGCAGGATTCCGCTCGCGTCGAAGCGACCGCCCACTTCGCGCGGCGCGGGGCGAAGCTCGTCGGGCGCGTGGTCCGCCACTTGCGCCGTCAGGCCCGCCGCCCGGACATTGCTGATGGTCACCGACACTTCCTCCGGCTCGCCCAACGAGAAGGGGTCGGGCATCGTCCGTCGGGCGACGTAGCCCGCCCGTCCGGGCAGCAGCGCAAGGTCGCGCGCGGCCAGGATCAACAGGCCGGCGTTGTAAACCACGGCGACGAAGCCAAGGAACGGGGATACGACCGCGAGCGCGAACAGTCCGGCGCCGATGCCGACCGCCCAGAGGAGCCGCGGCTGCGGCGCCAGCCCGCGGAGGAGATCTAGCGAGGCGGTACGACGCGGCTCGCCACCGCATCCAGGACGCTGTCCGGCGTCTGTCCCGCGACCTCCGCCTCGGGACGCAGGATCAAGCGGTGCCGGAACGCCGGCGCGAGCAGCGCTTTCACGTGGTCGGGCGTGACGTAATCCCCGCCGTCGAAGGCCGCGTAGACGCGGGCGGCGAGCATGAGCAGGACCTCGGCTCGCGTGCTGGCACCCAGCGCGATCTCGGGCGCCGACCGTGTCGCCGCGGCGAGGTCGACGACATAACGGCGGATCTTCTCGTCGACCACAACCTTCGCGACCTGGGCCCGGCATGCATCGATGTCGCCGGCCCCTAGCACGGGCTCGACGCCGGCTTTGGCCGGGTCGCGCAGCTCGATGCCGGACTCCCAGCGACGCAGCACCTCCATCTCGTCCTCGGCCGATGGGTAGTCGAGCCTCACCTTGAAGAGAAAGCGGTCCTGCTGCGCCTCGGGCAGCGGATACGTGCCCTCGTATTCGACGGGGTTCTGGGTCGCGAGCACAAAGAAGGGCGGTGGCAGCGGAAGCTGCTGTCCCTCGAGCGTGACACCGCGCTCCTCCATCGCCTCCAGCAGCGCCGCCTGCACCTTCGCCGGCGCGCGGTTGATCTCGTCCGCCAGCAGCACGTTCGTGAAGATCGGCCCGCGGCGGAGCGAAAAGGTGCGGCTCGACAGGTCGAACACGGACGTGCCGAGGATGTCTGCGGGCATCAGGTCGGGCGTGAACTGCACGCGTCCGTAGTCGAGCGTGAGCGCGCGCGCGATCGACTTGGCGAGCAGCGTCTTGCCCGTCCCCGGCACCCCCTCGAGCAGCACGTGGCCCTGCGCGATCAACGCGACCGCGCACAGTCGGATCGCATTGTCCTGGCCGACGATCGACTTCGCGAGCTGCTCGCGAAACCGGGTGAAGAATTCGGTCGCTGTTCCGATCACTTTGGTCTAGCCGCGGGATGCGCGATCTGGTGGAGTCGTTCCGCGGTGTTCAAGAGGTCGCGTTCCGTCGCGGACCCCGACTGGAGGGTCGATTCGACGTCCGCGAGCTCGCGAGCCACCTCGGGTGAACGCACCCAGAGAGCATTCCAGAACCGCTCGCGCGGCTGCAGCGCAAGTCCTGTGCGCGCGGCAACGGCCCGCTCGGTCGCGGTGGCGAGGACGCCGAGCGTCACCGCCCGTGCTCCCGATCTCCGAAGGAGCTGACCCACGGCGACCGACCATTCGACGTCCGAACGCTCGACCTCGGCGGGGCGGCCGACGAGAGGCCCGAACCTGCGATTGCGTAAGAGCAGACCGAAGAACACAGCGACGAGGAGCCACAACAGCGCGGCGCCCCACGGGGTCAGGAGCCACGCCTGCGGGGCGAAGTCGCTGGCGGTGAGGCCGTGGTGGTACTCGTCGAACAGCACGGGCACACCCTGTGCGACCAGTCCCAGGAGGTCGGCGAGCATCCGGCCGTTGTCCAGCTTTTCCAGGTAGCCGTTGCAAAGCACGAGCGGATCCGAGAGGACGACCGAATAGCCGGACCCGATCTTCTGGATGAATCCGACCGCGAAGCCCTGGCCTGTGCGCAGGAACGTGACCTGGTCCGCGGACGGACTCATGGGGATCACGCCGCCGCTCGCGCCCGCGACTGCGCGCACGCCACCGATCGTCGGCAGCGCGGAGTACAGGCCGCTTTCGACCGGGACGCCGTACCGCGAGATGCCCAGGGCGCGATCCAGCTCGGGGTCACCCTGCTCGGACGCGTAGACGAGGACGCCTCCATCGCGGATCCACGAGTGCACCTGGTCCGCCTCGTCCGCGGTGTACTGGCTCGTCGGAGTGAAGACGAACATCATCGATGCAGCGCTGGGCAGCACGAACGAGCCCGTGATCTGCGATGACGGATGCCCCATCGCCTGCGCGTAAAGGAGCGCGGCCGACGCCCCGTTGGTGGCGTCGCTGTTGGTGCTGTGCTCGGGAGAGTCCTGCTTCGGTTGCAGCAGGTACGCCGCGCCCGCGATGAGGATGGCGACGGCCGAAAGCACGACCCATCCGCGCGCGCCTCTCATGCGGCTGCCTCTTCCTTGACACGGAACGGCGCCGCGACGGCCGCCGCCTGGGCGTAAGTCGCCGGGTCGACGTCGCGCCCGCCGTAAACGGCCGCCTCGAACGGAAGCAGCAGCGGCCGCAGCGAGGCGTAGTCCGGAGCGCGCTGAAAGATCTCGCGCACGGTCAGTGGGCTGCCTGCCCATGAGCCTTCGCCGGCGAGCGTGGCCGCGACCGCCGCGCACAAAGCGCGAATCGCGCCTACCCGGTCGCCGGCAGCCGCCGAGCGGTCGGCTTCCGCGAAATAGTCGGCCGGCGGGCGAGGGCGGTCCGCCGGCGCAGCCAGCCCCTCGCTGAACCTGCCGCGCGCCGCCCGAACGGTCAGGAAAATCACGGCCAACAAGACCGAGATGCCGATTGCATAGAGCCACAGCGCAGGAGGCTGCGCGCCGCCTCCGTTGCCGAAGAGCAAGCGCAGAAGGTCTGTGATGCGGTCCTGGATCCACTGCTCGAAACGCTCGAGCAGCGAGGGGGGACGGTGCAGCGGGTCGTAGCGGCTCAGCGACATGACGTCATGCAGGCGCTGCTTCGCCAGCGCGGGGTCGGACGTGTCCGCCGGCTGGTTCAGCTCTGCCAGGAGGGCGCTCAGCCGTTGCCGAGCGTCGTCATACAGCGGCGGTCGCGCGCGCAGATCGGCCAGGATCTCTGGCTGCGAGTCGCCCGTGCCGTCGACGAGCAGCCGGATCGCCTGTCGCGCTGGAACCGAGTCCTGCCCGCTCGCGCCCTGGATCACTTCGTTCGCCTGGCGCACCGCTTCGACGTATGTCGGCTGCGCCGGCGGGTCGGCGAGCACGGAGGGCGCCGCGGCCGCAAGCGCCGCCAGGACCAGGGCCGCCGCCGCGAGAAGTCGCGTCCTCAGGTGGTCGCCTGGGGCGGAGCTGGGCTCAGCTGATACGCCATCTGGAACAGGTCGAGGCCTTCCTTGCGCACGCGGAGGTCGAAGTAGACGAGCACGATCGCGATCTGCAGGACCGGGTTGACGACAGCGGCCACTATCTGACTGGTCACGCTGGAGATCGCGATGGCGATGAAGGGCGAGACCACGAGCTGAAGCAGGAACCGCCCGAGCTCGAGGAACGCGCCCAGGGCGACTCCGGCGACGTACCAGATGACCCCGATGAGGAGCAGCACGAGAAACGTCCGCCACCAGCGGCCTTCGACCAGGCGCCAGCTCCTGCCGAACGCCGGACCCAGGCCGATGTTCTCGACGAACATCGCGGGCGTGACCACGATCCAGCCGACGAAGATCCACGCCCACAGGGCGACGGGCACGATGCAGAGCACCAGCGACACATAGAAGCTGACCAGGAACAAGGCCCAGTAGCCAAGCAACGGGAAGTAGCGCCGAAGCACCCCGGACAGGACGCTTCCCGCCGTGACCGTCCTACCGAGGGCCGACTCGCAGGCTGCGTAGGTGATGGCGCCTAGCGAGAAGGGCAGAAAGAGGAAATTGACGAGCAGCCCCGCGGCCAGGCCGGCGAGCAGAGGCGTCAGGAAGCTCGTGTCGCTGATTTGCCCGTTTGTCTGGTTCATAACCGACGAAAGAGAGCCGAGGGCCAGGCCAAAGAACGCCGCGGAGGGAATCGAAAGGATCACCGACATCCCGCCGAACAAGAGGAAGTGCCGGCGGTACATGCGAAACGTTTCGTCCAGGAGGTCGCCGACCTCGAGCGGACGCATTCTGAGCGGAACAGGTACCGTCACTGCTGCAGCGCTCGATTGTGTCGTATACGGGCGACCCCAAGCGTTCTTTACCCGGGGATGGGCATTGAATCAACGTGCCGCGGCGGCGCCTGATGACATCAGGGTTCTCTTCGTAGAGGATGACCCCTCGGTTGCGCAGATGTACCGATTGAAGCTCGAGCTCGATGGGTACCTCGTCGACGTGGCCGGCGACGGTTTCACCGCACTGGAGAAAGCAAGGGCTTTGAATCCCGACATCATCTTTCTCGACATCAGGCTGCCCAAGCTCGATGGCATCAGCGTGCTGGAGCGCCTCCGCGCCGAAGAGTTGACGGCGCGGACTCCGGTCGTGATCCTGTCGAACTGGAACGAGAAGGAGCTGATCGAGCGCGGAGCGTCGCTCGGCGCGCTCGACCACCTCATCAAAAGCCAGACCACTCCGACCAAGCTGTCTCAGCGGCTCGCCGATTGGCTGAGCCGCTGAGCACGTAGCTAACTAGGCCTTCGGCGCCGCGGTCGCCGGCTCCTTCGGCTTCGAGTGCTTCACGGGCGTGAACTTCAGCTGGCTCTCGTCGCCTTCTTTTTGATCCGTGTCGATCTGGACCGTGTCGCCCCGCGCGATCTTTCCGCGCAGGAGATGCTCTGACAGCTGGTCTTCGATGCGGCTGGTGATGACGCGCCGCAGAGGGCGCGCGCCATACGTCCGGTCGTAGCCCTCTTTCGCGAGCAGGTCCTTGGCGGCGTCGGTCACCTCGATGGTGATCTGCTGCTCGGCCAGGTGCTTGCTGAGCCGCTGCAGCTGCAGGTCAACGATCTCGCGGATCTGCTGAGTGGTGAGGCTCTTGAACACGACGACGGCGTCGACCCGGTTCAGGAACTCGGGCCGGAACATACGCTTCAGCTCTTCGTCGATCTTCTGCTTCGTGTTCTGGTGGCGCCGCTCGACCTCGTCCTTCTCGTCGACGACCGCGGGCTGGAATCCAAGCGACGTGCCCGCCTGGTTCACGTCGCGGATGCCGAGGTTCGAGGTCATGATGATCACGGTGTTCGCGAAGTTGACGACCTTGCCCTTCGCGTCACTGAGCCGGCCGTCTTCGAGGATCTGCAGGAGCATGTTGAAGACCTCGGGGTGCGCCTTCTCGATCTCGTCGAAAAGGATCACCGAGTAAGGCCGGCGCCGCACCGCCTCGGTCAGCTGTCCGCCCTCGTCGTAGCCGACGTAACCGGGAGGCGAACCGACCAGGCGAGCGGTCGTGTGCCGCTCCATGAACTCGGACATGTCGAGCTTGATGAGCGCGTCCTCGGAGTCGAAGAGATATTCGGCCAGGGCGCGGGCGAGCTCGGTCTTGCCGATGCCTGTCGGTCCCAGGAAGATGAACGACCCGATCGGGCGGCGCGGATTCTTCAGACCGGCGCGCGCGCGGCGCACGGCCTGCGAGACCGTGACGATCGCCTCGTCCTGTCCGACCATTCGCTTGTGCAGCTCCTCTTCCATGCGCAAGAGGCGCGCGCTCTCTTCCTCGACCAGGCGTGAAACCGGCACGCCGGTCCATGCGGCGACGATCTGAGCGATGTCTTCCTCGCCCACCTCGGGCACGGTCTCGCCGAGCTTGTCGCGCCACTGCGCCTCTTTGATGGCGAGCTTGTCCTGCAGCTTCTTCACGCGGTCGCGGACACCTGCCGCGGCCTCGAAGTCCTGCTTGTTGACGGAGTCGTCCTGCTCGGCGCGCTGCTTGCGGATCTCCTTCTGGAGGTCCTTCAGGTCCTCGGGTGTGGTGGTGAGCTTCATGCGCACTCGGGCGGACGCCTCGTCGATCAGGTCGATCGCCTTGTCGGGGAGCGCGCGGTCGCTCACGTAGCGGTCGCTCAGCACGGCAGCGGAGTGCACGGCCGAGTCGGTGATGACGACGCGGTGGTGCTTCTCGTACAGAGACTTGACGCCGTTGAGAATGTCGATGGTCTCGCTCAGCGACGGCTGGTCGACGAACACCGGCTGGAACCGGCGCTCGAGGGCCGCGTCCTTCTCGATGTACTTGCGGTACTCGTTCAGCGTCGTCGCGCCGATGCACTGGATCTCGCCGCGCGCGAGCGCGGGCTTGAGGATGTTGGCCGCGTCGATGGCGCCCTCCGCCGCGCCCGCTCCGACAAGCGTGTGCAGCTCATCGATGAAAAGCACGACCTCGCGGCTCGAGCGGATCTCGTCGAGGATCTTCTTCAAGCGCTCCTCGAACTCACCGCGGTACTTGGTGCCCGCGACGAGCGCGCCCATGTCGAGCGTCAGCACGCGCTTGTGCTGCAGCGACTCGGGCACGTTGCCGAGGTTGATCTGCTGCGCGAGTCCTTCCGCGATGGCGGTCTTCCCCACGCCCGGCTCGCCGATGAGCGCCGGGTTGTTCTTGGTGCGCCGGCTCAGGATCTGGATGACGCGCTCGATCTCCGTCTCGCGCCCGATCACGGGATCGAGCTGGTTGCGGCGCGCGAGCTCCGTGAGGTCGCGACCGAACTGGTCGAGCAGCGGCGTCTTCGACGGCTTCTTGGGCGCTGGCTCAGCCTCTGTCTCAGCGCTCGAGTCGTGCAGGAGGCGCTCGATCTCGCCGCGCACCTTTTCCAGGTTGGCGCCGAGGTCTTCGAGCACGTGCGCGGCGATGCCCTCGCCTTCGATGAGCAGGCCGAGCAGCAGGTGCTCGGTGCCGACATAGTTGTGGCCCATGCGCCGCGCCTCTTCGAAGGAGATCTCGATGACCTTCTTCACGCGCGACGTCGGGATGATCTGCTGGATGATGATCCGCTCGTTGCGACCGAGCACCGATTCGATCGTCTGGCGGACCTTGCCGATCTCTACGCCAAGGTTGTTGAGGACCTTGGCGGCCAGGCCTTCACCTTCCCGAAGGAGCCCAAGGAGCAGGTGCTCCGTACCGATATAGCTGTGGTGTGACCGTTCTGCTTCTTCCTGGGCGAGGGTCAGGACTTTCTTGGCCCGCTCAGTGAATCTTTCAAATGGATACAAAATCCCTAATCCTCCTGGACTCTCGGTTACCTAGGTGGGGCCAGCACCTCCTTAACGCTCAGTGGTACCGGTATGTACCTCTGCACCTAATATAACGTCCAACTCCGCGAGTCGATTTCGGTTAAGAGTAGGCGCGTGACACGCCTTCTCGACCGGCTTGGCGGGTTCTTTCCGGCGGCCCTCGCGACTGCCCTGCCGATCGTCTTTGTACCCACAATCGCCGATTCCTACATCCTGCCGCGGGCTTCGCTGGTCATCGCCGGGGCCTGCGTAGGGGTCGGACTGGCGCTGGTTTCGGGTCGCGCCGGAGGGTTGGGCTCGCTTCGGTGGCCGGTATTTGCCTCGGTGGTGGCTGCGCTTCTGGCCTTTGCCTTCTCCATCTCGTGGGGGCTGAGCCTCGCGGGCTCGTACACGCGGTACGAGTCCTTGCCGATGCGATTGGCTTACCTCGGCCTCTTCGTATCGGCGGTGTGGCTGCTCCGCGACCGCGTCGACCGGGAGTGGCTCGTGGCCGGGTTCGTGTTCGGGACCTGTGTCGCCTGCATCGAAGGGATCCAGCAGTGGACGGCCCACGTGGCGTTTCGACCCGACGGGAACCTGGGCAACGCCAACCTCCTGGCGGCCCTGGTCGCCATGGCCCTTCCGCTGGCTCTGCAGCGGATCCTTCGCTGGGACGCGTTCGCTTTCGCGTGGGGCGCGGCTCTCGTCGTGCTGACGGCGGGGTGGTGGGTCACAACGTCGCGGAGCGGAGCCTTCGGAATCATCGCGGGCGTACTCGTCCTCGCGGTCTTCGCGACCCGCGGCCGGCTTGTGATCGGCGTGGCAGCCACGTCGTTCGGGGTTTTCGCGCTCGGCATGATCGCGATGCTCGCGTCGCCGCTGAGGCTGCTCAACAACGACCCGCCCGATCTTCGCCTGCACCTATGGGCGGACGGACTGCGACTCATGGTCGCGCGGCCGTTGACCGGCTGGGGCGAGGATGCGACCGGCCTCTCGTTCGGCCATTTCCTGAGCAGCGATTACGCATCGCTCGTGACGTTCGACCGCGTGCACAACGGGCCGCTCGACATCGCCGCGACTCAAGGAGTGATCGGTCTGCTCGCGCTCGGGTGGATTCTCCTGGTCGTGGGGCGCGCGGCCTGGCGGCAGCGACTCGACGCGGATGCCGCGGGTTTGGCCGCGGCGCTGGTCGCGTACAGCGTGTGGGTGTTCTTCAACTTCGACTGGGCGCCGGTCACGGGGCCGTTCTGGTTGCTCGCCGGGA
>DATEHC010000120.1:0-3720 GCA_035279785.1 Candidatus Dormiibacterota bacterium | reverse complement strand
CAGGGGTCGCTGGTGCTTGGCGCACGTTCCTGTGACGCGCCGAGGCAGGATCTTCCCGCGGTCGCTTATAAAGCGGCGCAGGCGCGAGATCTCCTTGTAGTCGATGTAATCGACCTTGTCGGCGCAGAACGCGCACACCTTCCGGTGCTGACGCTTCGGCCCGCGCGGCCCTCCCGGGCCCGAGCGCGGCGGCCCGTCGTGGTCTCTTGTCGGTGGTCTGGAAACTGCCATCAATCGCTCCTAGAAAGGGATCTCGTCCGGGTCGACGTCGCGCGGCGCGTCGTCCGGGGCTGGAATGTTGTCATCGGATTGCGGCCGCGAGCGTGGCGCGCCGTCGCTCGGCCCACCTCCGCCGCTGCGCGAGTCGAGGAACTGCACGTCGTTCGCGATGATCTCGGTCGTCCGCCGCTTCTGCCCGTCCTGGCCTTCCCAAGACCGCGTCTGGATGCGGCCTTCGATGAAGACCAACGCACCCTTGCGCGTGTACTGGGCCACGATCTCCGCCAGGTTTCTGCGCCCGGCGTTGTAGGCCACGATGTTGTGGTAGTCGGTGAACTCCTTCTTCTCGCCGTCGGGGCCGCTGGACCAGCGGTTGGTGGCGATGCTGAAGTTGGTCACCGCCGTGCCGCTTGGCGTGTACCGCATCTCGGGGTCTTTGGTTAGACGGCCGATGAGAAGCGCCTTGTTCAGGTTGGACATCTAAGCCTCCTCCTCTCCGACCTTGGGCCGATCGGAATCGCGCACCTGCCCCGCCGGCTCGGCCGATTCGCTTGCGATCGGCTCCATCGCGACCTCCGCCGGCGGCGGCGTTGCGGCGGTCGCGGCCGCCTTCTCCGGCTTGCGCACGATCAGGTGGCGCAAGACCTCTTCGGTGATCTTCAGGCTCGACTCGAGCTCCGGCACGCGGTCAGGGTCGAGCTTGAAGTCCTGGAGGACGTACGCGCCCTCCTTCTGGTGCTTGACCTCGTAGGCGAGCTTTCGCTTGCCCCATAGGTTGGTTCTTTCGGACGTGCCGCCGGAACGCTGGATCAGCGTGTTGACCCGCTTGACGGCGTCCTGCACCTTGTCGTCGTCGATGTCGGCGCGGACGATGTAGAGAACTTCGTAATCCCGCAACGGGGAACCTCCTTCCTTTGGGTTTGAGGCCCCGGTCCAACGAAAGCTTCAGGCTTTCGGCCGAGGCCAGAAAGGTCTTCGGTATTCTACCAACCCTAGTGGCTTCCAAATCCCGATCCCAGGCCGGCGCTGGCGCGCGCAAAGGCAAGGCCTCGCGCAGGCCGATCCGGCCGAAGAGCGGCACCGGCGTCCCGATCCTTCCGATCGTGGTCGGCACGATCCTGGCCGCGCTGACGATCGCGATGATCGTCTGGATCATCTACCTCGGCCGGCCGCAGCCGTCGACGACACCGACCGTCGCGGGCATCCCCTGCGACCACCTCGAGCACACTCAGGTCCACTACCACGCGGCGCTGCAGATCATGTACAACGGCGTCGTAACGCAGATCCCCGCCAACACCGGGATCGAGCTGGGCTCGACGGGCAACGTCACCTGCTACTACTGGCTGCATGTCCACGGGAACAGCCCAAACGTCATCCACATCGAATCGCCCGCGTCGCAGACCTTCACTCTCGGACAGTTTTTCGCCGTGTGGAACACCTACAGCGTCGGGCACGGGCTCGGCCCTCGCAAGCTGACCTCGACGCAGGTCGCGACCTTCACCCTCCAGCCCGGCCAGAAGATCGTCACCTACATCGACCTGGGCGACGGCAAGGGGGCGCAGGTCTACAACGGCGACCCAAGCGCAATACAGCTCAAGTCGCACGAGGTGATCACGATCGAGATCTCGCCGCCGGACACCAACCCGCCGCCGAGCTTTACGTTCCCTTCGGGGCTCTAGCCTCCAGCAGCACCCGCGCCGCGCGGTAGTGCTCCAGCTCGTCGTAGTTGGCGCCCTTGCGCGTCGCTCGGTCGGCGAGATGAAGATGCGCCTCGACCGCGTCGCCCTCGAAGTGGAACTGCCCCCCGCGCTCGACGACCCGCAGCCGCTGCAGGCGATGGCTGTCGGCGTGCAGCTCGATGAGCTTGCGTTCCTGCTCGAGGATCGCCGAAGCCTCTTCCTTGCGGCCGAGCGCGATCAGGCACTGCGCCTGACAAACCCGCGCGTCCGAGCCGAGCGGCCAGTCGTACGAGGAGACGGCCGGCTTGAGCGCAAGCAAAGCCTTGCGCGCCTCGCCGCGAGCGACGAGCACGCGTCCTCTTTCTAATGCGAGCTCCCGCTCGATGCCCGCCTCCTGGCCCTCGAGCAGATACTCGACCTCGGTGCCGAGGCGGTCCGCGATGATGCGCAGCACGCGGATCGAGGGCCGCGCCTTGCCCAGCTCGACCTGGTTGAGAAATGCCCGGCTGAAGTCGTCGCGGACGACCTTCGCCAGGCTCATCCCGCGCTGCTGCCGGATGCGCTTGATGCGCTGCCCGAGCGTCTCTTTCTCCGCCTGACGGTCGTGGTCGTCTTCGTCGGCCATCCCGATCCCCGGCGCTATCGTAAACCTCGCTTTTACAGGTAGTCGCGCGGGTCCAGGCTGCGGGTAAGCGTCGTGAAGTTCTCGAATCCGTGGCCGGTCACCATCCCGGTGTCCTCGATCCGGACGCCTCCGAGGCCGAGACGGTAGAGGCCCGGCTCGACCGTGACGACGTCACCTTCCTCCAGCGGATATTCGGTCGTCTCGCGGAGGGCCGGCTCCTCGTGTACCTCGAGGCCGACGCCGTGGCCGGTGCTGTGGTTCATCCGGGCCACTCCGTCCGGTCCCTCGAAACCCTTGCTGGTGGTGCTGTAGCCGCGATCGACGAGGACCTCGCAAACCGCCACGTGCGGATCTTTGCCGCGAACTCCGGCCGAGATGGTCTCGATCCCCGCGTCCAGCGCCTGGAGCACCGCCGCGTGCATGCGCCGGAACTCTTCGCTGATCTCGCCCACCACGACGGTCCGGGTCAGGTCGCCGTTGTAGTGAGTCCGCCGGCTGGTAGGAAATACGTCGATGATGACCGGTGCGTTTGCCTTGATCTGCCCCTCGCCGCGGTAGTGAGGCAGAGCGTTGTCGGGCGACCCGGCGATGATCATGTTCGGGCAGGTGAAGCCGAGCCTGCCCAGGCTCAGCTGCGCGGTCGCGTAGAGGCGCTCGGAGGTCAGCGGCTCGCCGTCAGTCCAGAGCATCCCCTCTCTTACGTCCGCCTTCGCCAGCTCGCGCACGACCTCGACGACCGCCGACTCCGCAGCCTCTTGCGCCTCGCGGATCGCCTTCGCCTCTTCCTTTGACTTGTGCCGGCGCTCGGCGACGAACAGCTCGTGGTCGATCGTGACGTCGAGGCCGAGCGCCACCAGCTCCTCGAGGTGGATCGCGCGCAGATTGGGCGAGACGCGAATCTCTTCGATGCCGCGTGCCTGCAGGAGCGGCAGCGCCGCCTTCGCCCACGCCTTGTGCGCGTAAGCCTCGCGGTCCTCCACGATGGTCTTGACGTGCGCCTGGACGCGGGCGCGGTCGATCTCCAGGGGGCTGACGAGCAGAACGTCATCGCCCGCCGCGAACCGGATGTAGAGGCCGCTCTCCACCTCGAACCCCGTGGCGTAGAGGAAGTCGGCGTCCTCGCTGCCGGATGGGATCAGAACGAGGGGCGCAGGTCCGGCCTTGCGCGGCGGCTTGCCGCGCCTGGGCGCGGGCGCC
>DATEHC010000119.1:0-13975 GCA_035279785.1 Candidatus Dormiibacterota bacterium | reverse complement strand
TCGCCGAGCGTGGTGGTCTCGACGCCGTCGATCAATAGATTGCCCGACGTCGGCTTCAACAGAAGCCCCAACAGGTCGAGCATCGTCGTCTTGCCGCTGCCCGAGCGGCCGACGACGGCGACGAACTCGCCCGGCTCGATGGTCAGCGTCACGCCGTCCAGGGCGCGTATGACCTCTGACCCACGCTTGTAGTTCTTGGTGAGGTTGACGAGCTCGACGCCTGCCATCTATTCGGCCCTCAGGGCCATGACGGGGTCCATGCGCGCCGCGCGCCACGCGGGCAGCACCCCCGCGACCGCGCCGAGCACGACCGCGAACCCAATGGCAAGGACGGTCAAGTTGACGGTGACGAGAAACAGCGTCGGCTGACCGGCTGGCGTCGTGCCGTTGACGATGACGGTGATGAGCGCGCCAATGCCGTAGCCCAGCACACCGCCCAGGAGTCCGATGAACGTGGCTTCGAGCAAGAACTCGCCCATGACGTTGAACGTGGTGGCGCCGACCGCCTTCTTCAAGCCGATCTCGCGCACGCGCTCTGCCACGGCCATGAACATCGTGTTGACTACCGAGAGGCCGCCGATGATCAGGGCGAGCAAGGCGGCCGCCGTGGTGATCGCCGTGAACACCGCGCCGCCTGCCTTGAAGCTCTGAATCAGAACACTCGGCTTGGTCGCTTTGACGCCGTTGACCTGGCTGTTGATGCGGTCGGCGATGGCATCGAGCTGCGGCACCGCCGTGCCCTTGGCGCCGTAGACGTCGATGCCTTCGGTGATGGTCGTCACGTCGACGGTGTCTCGGATTGCGATCGGGAGGCTGTCTTTGAGCAGCATCTGGCCGTCCGGGATATTGATGTAGGCGACGCTGTCGGGCAGGGTCAGCGTCTCCTTGAGGATGCCCACCACCGTGAACGTGTGACTGACGAAGTCAGGCTTGGCGTTGGCCGGCCGCACGGGGAGGTCGATGGTGTCACCGACCTTCTTTTTGAACTCCTTGTCGATCTGCGAGCCGAGCACCACCTCGCCCTGCGCGCCTGTCAGGTAATGGCCGCTCGTAGGCGCCAGCTTGATCGGGCTCCAGTCGTTCTCAGCCGCGTCGCCCGCGAGGATCAGGTCGGGGATGCCGAAACTGACGGTCGTCACGTCTCCGGGCTTCGCGGCGAACTGGTAGCCGGGGAACGCCGCCTGCACACCCTGCACCTGCTTGATCTCGTCGATCTTGCTCAGGGGAAGGATCGCCGCCTGCCCATCAGGTGGTCCGACCGAGATGCTCCCGCTGTAGAACTGGACACCGCCGTCGAGAAGGGCGTTGAAGTGCTCTGCGAGCGCGCCCATCGTGGTCAGAGCGAGAACGCCGATGAGAATGCCGAGGACGGTGAGCGAGCTGCGCAGCTTGTGGCGGAAGACGTTTCTTACTACTTCCATGTGGGTCTGTCGAGGATACGTGCGAGGAAGCTAAACGCGGGTAAAGGATCGGCTGCGTGCCGACGACCTTGCGGTCACGACGGCTGCATCACTCTGCGGTAGCCGCGCGCGAGCAGGCGCAGATACAGGCGCAGACCCTTGTACGCGAGCCACGCTATGCCGAGGCACAGGGCGCCGAGCGCGAGCATGAACGGGATGCTCCACTCGTCAGGGAGCGACTGGTTCGGCGCGAAGTTGATCTTGATACAGTTGCCGGGCGATGCGAGGATGCGGTGTTCAGCCTGTGGCTCAGGGGTTTCGCCCTGGGCTTTGCCATCGCCGCGTCGCCCGGCCCGATCTTCTTCCTGTGCGTTAGGCGCACGCTCGTCGCCGGTCGGCTGACCGGCCTCTTCTCCGGCTTCGGGGTCGCCACAGTCGACGGTTTCTACGCGGCCATCGCGACGTTCGGCGTGGCGGCGCTGGCAGCGGCGTTTGTCGCCGGACGGCGCCCGCTTGCCGTGGTCGGCGGTCTGATCCTGGTGGCCCTGGGCGTTCGGATCCTGCTGGAGCGAGCGCGCTCGGTCGAGGGGAAGGCGGCGCCTGTCTCCGGACGCGGCCTCGCCTGGGCGTACGCCTCGACGGTGGGGCTGACCATCACCAACCCGGCCACCATCCTTTCTTTTGCCGCATTGGCGGCGACGCTCGGCCTGGGCACAAGCGGTTCATTGGTACGCCCGGCAACCGTCACGCTGGGCGTGCTGATGGGATCGGCGGCGTGGTGGGTCGTTCTGGTCGCGGCGACGACGCTGCTGCGCGCCCGCCTGACGCCCTCGGTCGTCCGCGGAATCAGCACCTTCAGCGGCGCCGCGATCGTCGTCCTGGGAATTTTGGCCGTGATCTCGGCCTTTTCAGGTTAGGTATGGAGACGCAAAAGAAGCGCTCGCGCCTCGTCACCTGGGAAGACCCGTTCGAGGCGATGCGCGCCGCGCCGGGCAAGACCGGCCTCGAGCTCATGCAGGCGCTCCTAGACGGCAAGCTCGCGGCCCCGCCCATCGCACACACGCTGGGATTCAATCTCGTCCACGTCGACAATGGCCATGCGATTTTCGAAGGCGAGCCGGACGAGTCGGTGTACAACCCCATCGGCGTCGTGCATGGGGGCTACGCGATGACGATCCTCGACTCCGCGATGGGATGCGCCGTGCACACGACGCTGGAGGTCGGCGAGCGCTACACCACGCTCGAGGTGAAGACGAACTTCGTGCGGCCGATCACTCTCGAAACCGGTCGCGTGCGGTGCGAGGGAGCGGTCGTGCACCGCGGTTCGACGGTGGCGACGGCGGAGGGCCGGCTCGTGGCGGTCGCATCTGGCAAGCTGCTCGCGCATGGAACGACAACGTGTCTGATCATCCCCGCCAGGTCCGAGTAGTCGACGTCTTCACGGAGAAGGCGCTCGCGGGCAACCAGCTCGCGGTGGTGCTAGACGGCCGCGACATGTCGGCCGAGCTCATGCAGAGCATCGCGCGTGAGATGAACTTCTCCGAGACGACGTTCATCCTTCCGCCGGTCGATCCGTCACACGCGGCGCGCGTGCGCATCTTCACGCCGTTCATGGAGCTGCCCTTTGCCGGACACCCCACGATCGGGACGGCGTGGGTGCTGCACGCCGAGGGGCTCGTGAAATCGGCCGAGTTTGTACTGGAGGAGAACGTCGGACCGGTCAAGGTGCACGGCGTCGACGGCGTGTGGTGGATGGACCATCCGGCGCTGACCTTCGGCGACGTTTTCGCGCACAAGCAGGTTGCCTCGACGATCGGGATCGCCGAAGACTGGATCATCCACGACGTGCCCGCGCAGATCGCGAGCACAGGCACCGGATTCCTGTTCGTCGCCGTGCGCGATGCCGGAGCCGTCGACGCGGGCACTCCGGATCCGGCTCGGGTGCGCAAGCTGCTGCGCCGCAGCGGCGCGCACGGAGTCGTGGTCTTCACTGCGGGCGGAAACGGCCGGCTGTACGCGCGAATGTTCGGCGAGGACGTGCCCGAGGATCCCGCCACAGGCTCGGCCGCTGGGCCGCTCGGCGCTTTCGCGGTCCGCTACGGGTTGGTTCCGCGCGCGCCGCGAGTGTCGATCGTTTCCGAGCAGGGAACGAAGATGGGGCGCCAGAGCTTCCTTCGCATCGAGCTCGAGTACGGCGACACGAATTCGAAGGAAATTCCGACGCGGATCCAGGTCGGCGGCGGGGTGATGCCGGTGTTGACCGGAACACTGGCCGATTTCGGCCGTTGATCGTCGACAGCTTCCGTTACCTGCCGCGGAGCTTCCGTCCTTTATATGAGGGGCGCGGGCCGTACCGCGGCGAGGAAGCGCCCGTGTGGGCGCCTTTCGTGAAGCGGCTGGCGGATTCGCGCATCGCGCTGTTGACTTCGGCCGGTCTTTACGTGCGCGGGTCGCAGGAGCCGTTCGACCTCGACGCCGAACGCGCGCGGCCAGAGTGGGGCGATCCGTCGTGGCGCGCCATCCCTGCGGACGCCTCTGCGGACCTGGGCGTCGCGCACCTCCACATAAATGACGAGGACCTGCTGGCGGATCCGGAGATCGTGCTGCCGCGTGGGCTACTCGCGAACCTGGCCGAGGAGGGCGTGATCGGGTCGGCCGCCTCCGAGCACCTCGCGGTGATGGGATACCAGGAGAGGAACCTCCGCGATTGGCACTCGACCACCGCGCCCGCGATCGCGTCGTTTCTGCAGGCGGAGGGCGCTGACGGAGTCGTTCTCGCCCCGGCTTGACCCGACTGCTGCCTGAACGTGCCCGTGCTGGCACGGTGGATCGAGGCGGCGGGAATTCCGACCGTGGTCGTGACGATGATGCCCGCGGTGGCCGAGGAGCGCCGGGCGCCGCGGATCGTCGGGGTGGAGTTTCCCTACGGTCACCCGTTCGGCATGCCGGGCGACCGGGTGATGCAGCGTCGCGTGCTCGAGTTGGGGCTTCGCGTGCTGGCGGGCGCGGCGGCGTTTGGGGCGCGGGTCGACCTGGACGTGGTGTGGCCGATGCCGCTTCGTGAGGCTTACCGCGCCTGGCAGCCCAAGGAGCCGAGCCCAATCGTCAAGAAACTCCTGCAGTCCTCCCCACGAAGTGGGGAGGTGTCGCCGAAGGCGACGGAGGGGCCGAAGAAGTTAGAGATCTGAAGTCTTCCCAACAAAGCGGGGATTTGTAGTCCTCCCCACGAAGTGGGGAGGTGTCGCCGAAGGCGACGGAGGGGCCGACAACTCCATAAAGATCCGCTCGAGAACCTCCGTCATGTCCTCATCGATGTCTCGGACCGGTATCCGAACAACACGGTAGCCCTGGCGGTCGAGCCAGACATCCCGGAGTCGATCGCGATCTCCGTGGTTGTCGTCATCGTGCGCCGGCCCATCGACTTCAACGATCAGGCGAGCAGCCGGGCAGTAGAAGTCCACGAAATAGGGGCCGATTGGATGCTGGCGCCGGAATTTCCAGCCATCGACCTGGCGTGCCTTTAGGCCGGCCCACAGCCTGACTTCGGTTCGACCCATCGATCGCCGGAGGCGGCGCGAGGTGATCGTCCGGCTGGCGGACATCGCTCAAGGGTGACCAGATCTAGGAGCGATGGAAACCCGGCCCGTTAAGGATTCTCCGGCCCCTCCGGCGCTTCGCGCCACCTCCCCACTGCGTGGGGAGGACTACAAACCGCACCCTCCCACAAGTGGGGAGGAGGACCAAGCCTTACTTGGGGTCGAGCTTGATCGACGCGCTGTTGATGCAGTACCGCAGCCCGGTCGGCTCCGGTCCGTCGTCGAACACGTGCCCCAGGTGACCGCCGCAGTTCGCGCACGTCACCTCGGTGCGGATCATGAAGTGCGAATCGTCCACCGACTCCTCGACCGGCGCCCCCTCGGCGGGCGCGTAGAAGCTCGGCCACCCGCAGTGGGCGTCGAACTTCGTCTCCGACTCGAACAGCTTGGCGCCGCACCCGGCGCACAGGTACGCGCCCGGCGTCTTCGTCTCCCAGTACGCGCCCGTGAATGGGCGCTCGGTCCCCTTCTCGCGCAGCACGTGGTACTGCAACGGGGTCAGGTCTTGTCTCCACTCGGCTTCGCTCTTCTGAACTGTCTTCTTCATCGCGTCTACTCTGCCAAATCCGCGGACTCGCCAAACTAGGACGAGATGGACCGGCACGTCGAGTCGCGCCTCAAGAAGGAGTCCGTCGTCTGGCTCGTGACCGTGGGCAAGGAGGGTCGGCCGCAGGCCGTTCCCGTCTGGTTTTGGTGGGACGGCAGGGAGTTCCTGATCTTCGCCCAGCACGGCGCCAAGGTGGACCACATCCGCGCCAATCCGCGTGTCGAGCTCCACCTGAACGAGATCGATGACGACATCGTCCGGGCGTCCGGCGAAGCGACGATCACGACAAGGCCGCAAGCCCACACCGTCCCGGAATACGTCCGCAAGTACGGGTCACAGATCAAGGGCTTCGGCTGGACGCCGGAGGAGTTCTCGCGCCGCTATCCCAACGTCATCCGCGTACGGAGGTTGAAGTTCCACTGATGCCAAACGGACATCCGCTGCGATTCGGGCTGAAGGCCTCGGGCCAGAGCATCTCGATCGAGGACCTGCGCGCCTGCTGGCGCATCGCCGAGGAGGGCGGGTTCGACCACGTCTGGGACTTCGACCACCTCGCCTCGATCGGCCCGCTCGGGCCAGACCGCCCGATCTACGAAGGCTGGGCGCTCCAGGCCGCGATGGCCGAGGCGACCAAGCGCGTGCGCATCGGCTGCCTGGTCACCGGCAACACCTACCGCAACCCCGCGCTCCTGGCCAAGCTGGCCGTGACCGTCGACCACCTCTCGGGCGGCAGGCTCGAGTTCGGCATCGGCGCGGCATGGGCGGAGATCGAGCACTCGATGTACGGCATCGAAGGCCTCGACCACCGTGTCGGCCGCCTCAGCGAGTCGCTGCAGATCATCCGGTCGCTCTTCACCGAGGAGCGGACGAACTTCGACGGCCGCTACTACAAGATGACCGACGCGATCGCCAACCCGAAGCCAATTCAGAAGCCGCACCCACCGATCTGGATAGGCGCGTCCGGCGACGCCACGCTGCGATTGACCGCGCGCTACGCCGATGTGTGGAACATCTCGGGCGGCGGCCCCGATGCGGTCGCGAGCCTCATCAAGAAGTTCGACGAGACATGCCACGCGGTCGGACGCGATCCGTCGAGCGTGCGGCGCTCGCTGCAGTTCGACTGGGACGGCAGCTCCAGCGATGAGCTCGTGGACCTCAGCGGCAAGCTGCTCGAGCTCGGCGTGACGGAGCAGGTGGTTTATGTGCGCGGGGACAAGCCGGTGTGGCAGGCCGAGCGCCTGGCCGAGGCTCTGCCGTCGCTGAGGCAGCTGCAGCCCGCCTGACGGAATATCGTTGACAAGATATATATCGCTCGGGTAATATGACGACGAAATGCCCGACGTCTTCCAGGTCCTGGCCGACCCGACCCGGCGCCGCATCGTCGACGCCTTACGCACCGGAGAGCGGTCGGTCAACGAGCTCGTGGACATGGTCGACATCGGGCAGCCCGGCGTGTCGCGCCAGCTGCAGATCCTGGAAGACGCGAGTTTCGTAGTCGTCCGCCCGCAGGGCCGGCAGCGCTTCTATGCGCTGCGTCCTGAGCCGTTCCAGGAGCTGTCGCAGTTCGTCACCACGTTCCGGACCATCTGGGAAGGGCGTCTCGACAGGATCGCCGCCGAGCTCGAGCGGCGCAAAAAGAACAAGAAGGAGAAAAACCGATGAGCAACTCTGTCCGCACCTGCATCACTTTCAAAGAGCGCGCCGACGAGGCGGTCAAGCTCTATGTCTCGATCTTCCCGAACTCGAGGATCAAGCAGATCATGCGCGTCGAGGAGGACGCCGGACCGCTGCGCAAGGGTCAGGTCCTGGTGGCGATCTTCGAGCTCGACGGCCGCGAGTACCGCGCCCTGGACGGCGGCGAGACATTCTCTTTCAGCGAGGGTTTCTCGCTCGATGTGACCTGCAAGACGCAGGAGGAGGTCGACCGATACTGGTCCGCGCTCACCGCGAACGGCGGCGAGGAAGGTCCGTGCGGCTGGCTGAAGGACCCCTTCGGCGTCTCGTGGCAGATCGTGCCCGAGCAGCTGGGCCAGATGCTCGGCGACCCGAAGTCCGGCAACTCCGAGGCGTGCCTGAACGCCATGCTGAAGATGAAGAAGATCGACATCGCCGAGCTGGAGCGCGCGTACCGAGGTGCTCGCGTCGCGTGAAGACCCGGCCCAAGCTCAATGTGGAGCGGACATTCAAGGCCTCCATCGAAGACGTCTGGGAGCTCTGGACGACCCGCGAGGGGATGGAGGCCTGGATGGGGCCCGACGGGTTCACCGTAACGGTGACCGAGCTTGACCTGCGCCCGGGCGGATGGCTCGCGTACGCGATGACCGCCGTCGGTCCGGAGCAGGTCGAGTACATGACCAAGGCTGGACTCCCGTTGGTGACCAGGCTGCGCGTGAAGTTCGTCGAGGTCGACCCGCCGCGGCGCCTGGTTACCATCGACCTCGCCGACTTCATTCCCGGCGTCGAGCCTTACGAGGTCGAAACGATCACCGAGCTGACGCCGGTAGAAGACGGCACGCGTGTCGTGATCACCTTCGATGCGATGCACGACGCCCTGTGGACCGAGAACGCGAAGCTCGGACGTGAGAGCGAGCTGCTCAAGCTCGCCGACTTGCTGGCTGCGCGAGAATGAGAACGTCCCGTCCACGCAGCAAGGAGGTAGCTCATGGCTGACAGCGTCTATCGCGTTACGGAGCTGATCGGAACCAGCACTCAGTCATGGGAAGCGGCCGCCAAACACGCAGTCGAAACGGCGGCGAAGAGCCTGCGCGAGCTGCGTGTCGCGGAGGTGGTCGAGCAGGACGTGACGATCGACAAGGGCAAGGTCACGAGCTACCGCGTGAAGCTGAACGTGTCCTTCAAGTACGAGCCCGAGAGAACCACGGCCCGAAGAACGACGAAGCGGCGCTAGGGCGCCGACCCGTCAGGGCGCGGTAGCCGCCTGGAGCTGGCAGCCGGCCGCCCTCATCTCCTCGAGGGCCTGCTGGCCGGTGGCCGCGTCGACCGCCGCGCACAGGTTGACCAGGACGCGCACCTGGAACTGATTCTTCCGCGCGTCCAGGGCGCTGGCCCGCACGCAGTAGTCGGTCGCGATCCCGCAGACGTCGATGAAGTCGATCCGGTTTTCCTTGATCACCTCGAGCAGCGGATGGCCGGCCCTGTTGTAGCCGTCGAAGGCCGAATAAGCGGCCTTGTCGCGGCCTTTGACCACCACCTCCTGGATGTACTTCTCGCGAACCAGGTTCTGGATGTTGGGCACGAAACCCGCGCCGGGCGTGCCGGCCATGCAGTGCGGCGGCCAGGTGTTGACGAAGTCGGGGTGGTCGGAGATGTGGTCGGGCGCGTTCTCGTGCAGGTCCCGCGAGGCGACCACGAAATCGTATTGCTGTCGAAAGTGGCGGACGTGCCGGGCGATCATGGCGGCGACGGCCGTTCCGCCGGTCACCGGGAGGCTTCCACCCTCGACGAAATCGTTCTGGACGTCGACGATTAGGAGCGCGTTTCTCATGCTTAGACTGGCCTTATGACCTCGGTATCGAGCGTGATAGTAGCGGGCGCGCGCACTCCATTTGGCAAGTTCGGGAGCGCATTCAAGGACGTCCCCGCCAAGACGCTCGGCGCGCACGCCATCCGGGCCGCTCTCGAGCGTTCCGGAGTGAAGGGCGCCGAGGTCGACTACGTGATCATGGGCCAGGTCCTCCAGGCGGGCGCGGGCCAGATCACCGCTCGCCAGGCCGCGATCGAGGCGGGCATCCCGCAGGAAGTCCCAGCCATGACGATCAACAAGGTCTGCCTTTCCGGCCTCAACGCGATCGCGCTTGCCGACCAGCTGATCCGCGCCGGCGAGGTCGAGGTCGTTGTCGCGGGCGGGATGGAGTCGATGTCGGAGGCGCCCTACCTGTTTCCCAAAGCTCGTTTCGGCGCGCGCATGGGCAACACGGAGATGGTCGATTCGATGATCCACGACGGCCTGTGGTCCACGTTTCTCGAGCAGCACATGGGAGAGAGCTCCGACGACGTGAACAAGGAGCTCGAGATCAGCCGCGAGGAGCAGGACGCTTGGGCCGCGCGTTCCCACCAGCGCGCAGCGAAGGCCTGGGCCAACGGTCTCAAGGAAGAGGTCGTCCCTGTGCTGAAGCTCGCAAAGGACGAGGGCATCCGTCCCGAGACGACGGTGGAGACGCTGAGCAAGCTTCCGCCCGCGTTCACGGAGGACGGCACGATCACCGCGGGCAATGCATCGCAGATCTCCGATGGCGCAGCCGCGGTGGTCGTGATGAGCAAGGAGCGCGCGTCGAGGCTGCCGGTCGAGCCGCTGGCCGAGATCGTCGCGCACGGCATGAGCGCCGACCGTTACGCGTGGCTGCACACGGTGCCGGCGCTGGCGTTGAGCAACGCGTTGAAGAAGGCCTCGATGAGAGTCGAGGACCTCGACCTCGTCGAGATCAACGAGGCCTTCGCCGCGGTCGCGCTGAACGCCACACGCATGCTCGGCCTGGACGAGGAACGGGTCAACGTCAACGGTGGCGCGGTCGCGTTGGGCCATCCGATCGGCGCGAGTGGCGCGCGGCTCGTGCTCACCGTCGCCTACGAGCTCAAGCGTCGCGGCCTGCAAGCGGGCGCGGCGGCCCTATGTGGGGGCGGCGGGCAGGGTGACGCGCTCATAGTCCGGCGCCCGAACTAGATTTGTGAGCCGAGTCGGCGTGGCGGAATGGCAGACGCGCCAGCCTTAGGAGCTGGTGCCCGAAAGGGCGTGGAGGTTCAAATCCTCTCGCCGACACCAACACCTCGGATAGTCCGGACTATCCGGGCTTCAACGGCCCCAAAACCCCGGATAGTCGCGACTATCCGGCGTTGTCGCCGACACTTTGTAGCCGAATCTTCGTTCGCGTGAAGGTGCCCGAACCCCGCTTCGTGGCCTAAAGTTCTGATCTCAGTGGGACAGGAAGCCCCAGGTTCGAACGGGTCCGGCCCCAAAGCAGCCTCCAACGGTCACACGAGCGTCGGCGGCTACAGGCTGCTCCGTGAGCTCGACACCGACAGCCTCGGCTCGGTCTACGAGGCGGAGCACCCGCGCCTTCACCGCCGCGTCGCTCTGCGGACCATCGGCACCAGCGTCGCGCGCGACGTCAGCTTCTCGCGGCGGTTCCTCCTCGAGCTTCGCGCCTACACCGCGCTCGAGCACGAGGCGATCCCGCGCCTCTACGAGCTCGCGTACGAGGGCGAGTCTCCATACCTCGTCACCGAGCTCGTTGCCGGCAGCACCCTCGAGACCTACTTCGGCGACGGCCAGCGCTACGAACCGCTCGGCATCATCTCCCTGCTGCGGCCGATCGCGAGCGCGCTCGACTACGCGCACTCGCGCGCGACGATCCACCGCGACGTCAAGCCGGCCAACATCCTCCTCGCGCACGATGGCCGCACGCTGCTCACAGGTTTCGGTCTCGGCACCGTCGCAAGCTTCAACACCGGCCCCGGCGCAAGCGGCCCGGTCGCGCCGGACTATGTGGCGCCGGAGCGACTCGTCGGCCGCGAGGTGGATGGTCGCGCCGACGTCTACTCCCTCGCCGCGGTCATATTCGAGGCCACGACCGGGCGACGTCCGTTCAGCTCCAAGAGCTGGATCGAGACGCTGAGCCGCCGCCTCTATGAGCCGCCGCCCAACGTCCGCGAGCTCGCCCCGGAGCTGCCTTCAGGTTTCGCCGCCGTGCTCCAGCAGGCGATGGACCGCGACCCCAACCGCCGGCCGTCCACTGCCGGCGAGCTGCTCGACCGGCTGGAGACTTCGATCCACTCGCCCAACGGCAGCCCCGACGGAGCCGCCAAATGGCTGGGGCCCACGATCAAGGGCGGCGGCATCGGCGTCAGCGCGGTGCTCATCTTCGTCATCGGCGCGGCGGAGGTGACGTGGCTCGTTCAGAGTTCAGGCCTCTCGCTCGTCGCGAAGACGGCGCATCGACTGTTTGGGGTGGGCTAGCTCCTCCAGGTCATACGGCCGCGTGCCCGTCGACCATCATCACGGCGTTGCAGGTGAACAGCCGGTCGACGAAGAATCCAGGGCTGATGTGCGAGGGGTCCTGGCCGATGATCGATGCGATCTGCTGCACGACCTGCTGCGCGGGCACGTTCATGCCGAACATCGTTCCGCTCGTGGGCATGATGTCCAACTGACCGTCGCGCGCGATCAACACGACGTTGCCACTCCAGCTGACTCCGTTGTAAGTCCCTGACGCGCTGAGGATCACGCCCGACACCGAGTCACCGCCAAAGCTCAGCTTGAGGTTGGACAGACCGGACACCTGACCCGACTGCTGGACCGCGTTGATGAGGTCCTGGGCCGTGTACCCGCGGTGGATCGCGCCGTTCTGCTCCGTGTCCGCGCTGACGCACAGCTCCACGGACGCGACCGCGACGAACGGTGCCTCACCGTTGGTGCCAAGTCCGCTCACGCCTGTGACGACGAGCGTGTAGATCCCCGCCGGTGCGCCGTCGCGGCGCAGGAATGGAAGCTTTCCGGTCGCGGTCCTGGTATCGCCGTCCGGCGCCTTGAGGGTCAGCTTCATCGCGCTGCCCGGATAGCCGAGCGAAGCCTCGACCGTGCTCCCGCCCGCGTAGCTGTACGTGTACGTCTGCTGCTCGCCGTCGTGCAATGGCGCGCCGATGTAGTCCTGCTCGGTACCCGGCGTCGTGTCACCGGACACCGCGTTCGATGCGTCGACCGCGGGACCGAACGGGTCGTTCGGGTCAGGAACGATGGGTATCGCCAGCCCCAAGGTTCCGTTCGCGTTTGCGGTCGCCTGCTGGCCTTCGTGGATGGTCACGGAACCGTTCGCGTTGTGGAGGATCACGGTGCCTTTGAACACCTTTACGGTCATGTTCCCCGCCGCGTCGATCAGCACCTCGAACTTCGTGCCTCGAACGCTTGCGGTCGCAGCGTGGCCGTGCACGTCGAAGCTCGCGCCCGTCACCAGGTGCTGCACGTTCGTGAAAGTCCGGCCGACCTGCTGGGTCAGCGACACGTCGTGCATGCTCCCGTTCTTCGAGAAGTGCGCGCCGTCGAGCGTGATCGACGTGTTGGTGGCGAGGCGTGTCAACGTACCGTCCGGCAGCGCGATGCCGGCGAGGCCTTTGGCGTCAGTCGAGACCGTGTCGCCCGCACGCACCGCGGCGCCCGATGCGGCCGCGACGCCCGCTGCCGAGCCGTGCGCGAGTGAGGCCGTCGGCTGGTAGACCGTCAGCGAGCCGGACGCTTCGATCTGCGCCTGCGCCGCCATGTTCAACCAGACCACAACGCCGGCCACGACGAGGACCAGGATCCCCAGGACGACGAGGAACCGGCGCCCGCCGCGGCGGGGCTGTGGAGCTGGCTTGGCGGGCGCAGCCATGTTTGCGGCCGGAAATGTAGCTCAGAACGCTCGGGTTCCGAGCCGGCTTACCTGTGGCCCTCGACCACCATCAAGTTGTCGCCGGCGGCCGTCGCGCACGAGTACACGCGGTCGACCACGAAGCCGGACGGGATCGAGGTGATGGAGTGCCCGCCGAACCCGCCGAAGGTGGAGATGATCTCGGTCTTGACGTCGATGCCGTGCACCGTCGCCTGCGTGATGACGGCGCCGAGGTCGGGCGTGGCGGCGTAGAAATCGATGATCCACGAGATCGGCACGCCGCCGACGTTGGAGTAGTAGACGATCCGCGCCGAGTTGGGCGACGTGCCCGATACAAAGATGGTCACGCCCGTGGTGCCCGACTCGGCAAGCGCGGTTGCGATCTGCGTGCTGCTCAATGTCTCGCGCACGACAGTCCCGGTGTCGACGTTGTCAGCGACGCACGGCGCGTCGGTGGCGAACGAAACCGCCCACGCCTCGCCGCCCGGCACAGCGTCGCCGTGGACGATCGCCTTCCACACTCCCGGCGGCCCGCTGATGGTCGCCCGCGCCGGCGATCCTGTGCCCACAACGTGCTGGCCGCCGTTGGGGTCGACCAACGTCAGCGACATCGTGCTGCCCGGGTAGCACATCGCCGCCGTGACGGCGCCGCCCGGCGAGTTGTAGTCGACCTCGGCCGACTGGCCGGTGGCCAGCGAGTCGCCGGTCGTCGTCTGGCTCGTTCCTGATTGCGTGCCGCCGGACACCGCGCTCTGGCAGGCCGCCGCCTGCGGGTACGGGTCCTCCGGGTCGCGAGTGATCGGAGTGACGGGGCCCAGGGTGCCGTTGGCGGAGACCGTGATCTGCTGGCCCGGCCCGACATTCACGGACCTGCCGCCCCCGGAAACCGTGACCGTCCCGGCGAACACCTTGATCACGTTCGTGCCGTTGCTGTTGACGAGCACCTCGAATTGCGTACCCCGCACCTCCGCGCTGACGGAGTGGCCATCGACCTTGAAGCTCGCCCCGTTGGCGAGGTGCTGCACATTGGTCAGCGTTCGGCCGACCTTT
>DATEHC010000118.1:0-9341 GCA_035279785.1 Candidatus Dormiibacterota bacterium | reverse complement strand
GGTTGGACGCCCGAGCTCCAGAAGATGGTCGGCGGTCAGGAGAACGCCGCCGGCCTGCTCAAGGCAGTTCAAGCGGAGTACCTGAGGGAACTCGCCGGGTAGTGCTTCGGCGCCAGAGAGCGGTGCCCACGCCGGCCACAGCAAGGGATGTGCGCCGGCGCGAAGCGCCGCTCTCCGCCTCTCGACCGTGGCCGCTGATGTGGATTCGCGGAGAAACCGTCGTCGGGTGGCTGTTCGTGTTGCCGGCACTGGTGATGTATGCGGTCTTCGTTCTCCAACCCCTCGGCCTGACGGTCTGGTACTCGCTCTATCACTGGGATGGCTTCGGTCCGGCTACCTGGGTCGGAACCAGGAATTACGTGACGGTGCTGACCGTGCCGGATCTCCTCGAGACGATCTTGAACGCGTTCCGGTTGGCCATTTTTTTCAGCCTCGTCCCGGTCGGCCTCGGCCTTGTCGTCGCCAACGTGATTCATCGCGTCGCGAGCGGCGCGCTGGGCACGGTTTCTCGCACGGTGCTGTTCCTCCCGCAGGTCATCCCGCTTGTCGCGGCGGGAATCATCTGGGGATGGCTGCTCGCGCTCCCAGGCCTCGTCAACGAAATCCTCTCGGCGGTCGGACTCCATAGCGTTACTCGCGCCTGGCTCGGCGATTTCGGCACAGCGCTGCCGGCCGTGGGCATCATCGGCATCTGGGTGCTTCTGGGCTTCTGCACGGTCCTGCTACTCACGGGGATGAGCAAGATCGATCCGGCGCTCTACGAGTCCGCCAGGCTCGATGGCGCTGGATGGTTCACCGAGTTGAAGGCGATTACCCTGCCCGCGCTTCGCCAGGAGATCGTCGTCTGTCTCACGGTCACGGTGATTGCGGCGCTCGCCGCCTTCGACATCGTCTACATCTCGACCGGTGGCGGACCGGGTCACGCGACCGCAGTGCCCGGCATTCAGATCTACATCCTCGCCTTCGTAGAGCGTCAGGTTGGGCTGGCGTCGGCCCTTGCCGTGATGCTCACGGCCCTGGTGTTGGCAATCGTGCTTCCTCTGCAGTGGTTCAGCCGGGAGCGGATGGAATGACGACGCCGCGCACCGAGCTCTACGCCGGCAGGGCCCTGCTTTTAGTGCTGATGGCGATCACGATCTTGCCGTTCATCAGCATCTTCACCACCGCGCTGCATCGCTCCGGAACGGTCCCGAGTGGGCTCTCATGGCCGGCCGACCCTCAGTGGGGCAACTTCATCGAGGCCTTCAACGTCGCAAACATGAGCGTGCTCCTCGCGTCCAGCTCGTTCATCGTCCTGGCAGTCGTGCCGGTGGCGTTGGTCATGGCGACCATGGCCGGTTTCGCGATCGGACTCCTTCGAATCCCCGGCGCGCGCGCTCTCTTTCTCGTGTTTGTGCTCGGGCTTACGCTGCCATTCGAGGGCATAGTCGTTCCGCTCTATTTCCTCGAGCAGCAAATGGGAATCCTGAACACTAGGTTCGCGATTGTTCTGCCGCTGATCGGCCTGTATATGCCATTCGCGGTGTTCTGGATGAGGGCCCACTTCATCAACATGCCGGCCGAGCTGTCGGATGCGGCGCGGGCGGACGGCGCCACCACCTGGGATCTCTTCTGGCGGATCCATGTACCCCTTGCGCGACCGGCGATCGCGTCGCTTGGCATCCTGATGTCCGTCTGGACCTGGAACCAGTTCCTGCTGTCCCTGGTTCTCGTCCAGGATCCTTTGCAGCGGACGATGGCTGGAGCGCTCGGCGCCTTCCAGGGCCACTACGCGACTGACATCCCGCTCCTGTGTGCCGGCACCGTCTTGATCCTGCTGCCGACGCTGCTCGTGTTCATCGTGTTTCAGCGACACGTGATCGCCGCGCTCCTTGGAGGGGCCGTGAGGGGATGACGCCGGCGGCCCTATGGAGCTTCACAAATAGAAAAGCCCCGAGCTGGCTCGGGGCTCCATCTAGTCTCGGTGCTTAAACGACGCGGACGCGATTGGCGCGCGGGCCCTTCGGGCTCGACTCGATCTCAAAGGAGACCTTCTCGCCGCCCTGAAGACGATCGAAGTCGCCCTCCGTTCCACTCCGGTGGAAGAAGTATTCCTTTCCATCCTCGGCCGCGATGAATCCAAACCCGCGGTCCAAAACCAGCTTCTTGATGGTGCCTGAAGGCATATCCATCTCCTTATCTCTCGAACTGAAGGCCGACTCAACTAGCGGGCCTGTTCGAGAAATCGGAGCCTGCGGGTGAGCGCCGGCGGCGTGCCGGATGAGCTGACTATACGGGAACCCCGATCCGTTTCTTCGAGCGCTCGATCACGCCGCCGGCGTTTGGCAAAACACCAGATCCGGTACACTCACCCCGACGCAATGGTGCGTCGCCCGCTCGGGTCCTCTCTTCCTGTCACGACACAGAGTCCTGTAGCTCCGGCAAATAAGAAGAAAGAGAGAGGCACCCTGGAGCTTCGTTGCAGACATTTGCCGAAGCCGGCGTAAGCGCGCGCGTTCTGGCCGCGCTGGACCGGCAAGACATCGATATCCCCAATCGCGTTCAAATTGAAGCGATCCCTGCTCTCCTCGATAGGCGAGACGTGGTCATCCAATCACCGACCGGCAGCGGCAAGACAATTGCCTTCCTGATCCCGATCGTGGAGCGGTTTGAGCCTGGAAGGCCCGGGCCGAGCGCTCTCATCGTGACGCCCACACGCGAGCTCGCCATCCAGGTCGATGCCGTCTTCAAGTCACTGGACTCCGGACTGCGCAGCGCGCTGCTGTACGGCGGCGTCGGGTATCAACAGCAGATCCAGAGCCTCAAGCGCGGCGTCGACGTGGTGATCGGGACTCCCGGGCGGATTCTTGACCTGGTGACAAAGAAGGTCTTCTCGCTCAGCCGGGTCGAATATCTAGTCCTCGACGAGGCGGACCAGATGTTTGACTCCGGATTTGCGCCTCAGGTCGAACGGATCCTCGGGCTCGTTTACTCGACGCAGACTGTTCTGGCGTCGGCAACCATGCCGGACTGGGTCTCCAGGATGATCGGCAAGCACCTGCGGGACCCGCTGAGGGTGAAGCTCGTGACGGAGGGCCAATCGTTGCTCGAGCATGGATTGGTCCACACCGACTCCGGCCTGAAGCTGCGATTGCTCAGCGACATCCTGCGTCAGCATCCGCCCGCGATCGTCTTCGGGCGCACCAAGCACGGTGTGCGGAAGCTGAACCGCGAGCTGCTGCGGATGGGCCACAAATCGGTGGAGCTGCAGGGCAACATGGCTCAGCCCGCGCGGGCAGCGGTGATGGATTCGTTCCGCAACCAGCGCGCGGACATCCTGGTCGCAACCAACGTCGCCGCTCGGGGGCTCGATCTCAGCCACGTCGGCCTCGTCATCAACTACGAGCTGCCGGAGACCGCAGAGGCATTGACCCATCGGGTCGGACGAACAGCCCGCAACGGCAAGACAGGTCGGGCGCTGACGTTCATCACGGCCGAGGACCACGAGAAATGGGCGAAGCTGCGCCGGCAGGGCGCCCCCGCTCTGCGACCAGTGGATGCGGCGGCGTTTGCGCGATCTGGAGATTGGCTCTACCTCGAGGAGGTTCTACCTCAAGTAGCGCGCACATCCCCGACGCACAATCGGCGACGTTCGACGCCGATGCGCGGGCGTTGGACACGGCGCGGAGCTACTCGCTGAACGACTCGTTCAAATCAGTGCGGAAGCTGGGCTATCAATCGATGCCGCAGCTCTTCGAGAGCAGCGCGTGAGGCGGGCACGCTCTCATGCCCCCATGACTCGTAGAAGGCGGCCAACACTTTATCGTCGCCGAGGATGACGAGCGCGCGCCGCACCGCACCGGCGACGCGGCGCCTGATCCTGAAGGCAACGTGCACCGTGTCGTCGCCGGCCTGAGCGGCACGAACAAGCTGGTCACCCAGGCGTAGGAAAAGGCCGTTCAAGGCCAGCAGGTCGGCTGCCGATGCGCCACCGAGCTCGGCGGTCGTCAAGGGCGGCTCCCGGCTGATGGCTTCTCGAATGCGGACATGGAGTCCGACCCAGCTGTCGAATGCGGCTACGGCCGACTCGAGAGGAATCTCGCCGAGATCGATCTCGACGATGTCCTTCGGCAAGTCATCGGTCGCCAGCCTGGCGATCGTTTCCAGGAGGACTTTGAGGTTGCTTCCCTTGAGGACGTGCGCGTCCGGCTCCGCGGCGCCGGAGAGGCGCTCGCGGGTTCCTGTGAACACGACGATCCGGGTCTCGGGGCTGGCCGTCCGAACGAGTGGGATCGCCTCGTGACCCGACATGATGGGCATGTCGAGGTCGATGACGAGGGCGGCCGGCCGATGTTTTTCAGTGAGCCGAACAGCGTCGGCGCCCGTGAAGCCGACGCCGACGACCTCGAACCGGGGATCTAGCCCGAATCCGAGCGCGACGAGGTCGACGACATCCGGCTTGTCGTCGACGACAACGACCTGGATACGGGGCTCGGGCAACTCACCTCGACAATACGACGCGTCGGCGAACTTCAGCTAATGGGAAGTGAGACGCCGGCGCTCGTTCCGCTTGGAGCCTGGTTGCTCACTGACACCGAGCCGCCGTGGGCCTTCACGATGTCCCGCGCGATAGCGAGTCCAAGGCCGCTGCCCGTAGAGTCGGCGCCCTTGACGAATCGTTCAAAGACGTGAGGAAGTAATTCAGGCGGGATTCCGTCGCCTGTGTCGGTGACATTGATCGTCATCTGATCGCCCGCCGGTTCCACGCCCACCTTCACCGAACCCCCCGACGGAGTGTGGCGGATGGCGTTCGACAGCAGATTCCCGATCACCTGCCTGATCCGTGCGGGGTCGACCTCGATCGTCGGCAGACCAGGAGCAATATCGGTGGAGAGCGACAGGCCTTTCGATTCGGCCTGGGCGCGAAACGACTCGACGGTGTCGCGCACGAGGGCGCCGATGTCGGTCGGCTCCTTGTGAAGGACCAGGTTGCCGGCATCGGTCAGCACAAGCGTCCGCAGGTCTTCGACCAATCGGTCCAGCGCCGCAGTTGCGTCGAGGATCGGCGCGAGATGTGCCGCATCGGCGGGATAGAGCCCGTCGTTGATCGCCTCCGCCTGGCCCCGGATCACCGACAGGGGCGTGCGCAGCTCGTGCGTCACGTCCGCGAGGAACGAACGTCGCTGCTCGTCGGCTGCTTTCAGGCGCGCAGACATCGAGTTGAACGCCCGTGCCACCGACTGGATGTCGGGCGATCCCCACTCAGGCACCTGCGCCGAATAGTCCCCGGCCTCGATCCGCCGCGCCGCGTCGATCAGGTTGTCCATCGGCCGCGTCATGCGCCGGACCCCGCCCGCCGTCGCGATCACGATCAGAGCGATCACGACCAGGATCGGCAGAAGAAAGAAGGGCGGATGCGGACCCGGGCCGGGGCCCGGACCGCCGAAGAGGGCGCCCAGGAATCCGCCGGTGAGAAATGCCAGCCCAAACACCGCGAGCACGAAGCAGCCGACAAAGCGAAGCCACGGCCGAGGTCCGCGGCGAAATCGCCGGCGTGGCGGAAACGGCTCGCCTTCCGGCCACCACGGCGGCCGCCGCATCGTGAACGGCCACTGGTCGTAATCCCATCCCCGCCATCGCGGAGGCCCCGCACCCGCTCTCATTGTTCGGCGAACCTGTAACCCACGCCGAAAACCGTCTCGATGTGCTGCGCGCCGATCTTGCGGCGGATGTTCTTGATGTGCGCATCGATCGCGCGCTCATACGACTCGAGCGCCACGCCACGCAACACGTCCAGCAGCTGCGCCCGCGTGAACACGCGTCCCGGTTGGCGCGCCATCGCGGCAACGAGCTGAAACTCGGAACGGGTCAGCTCGACACGCCGGCCGTCGAACGATGCCTCCATTCGAGACGTGTCGAGCGAGACGGACGAGCCGACCCGGATCACCTCCGATGCGGAATCCAGACCCTCCGCCCGGCGTAGCACCGCCCGCACCCGAGCAACCAGCTCCTTGGGCGAGAACGGCTTGGTCATGTAGTCATCCGCCCCGAGCTCGAGCCCGACCAGCTTGTCCGACTCCTCGGTCCGCGCGGTCAGCATGATGATCGGCACGAGGCCGTCGCGTCGCAGCGACCGCGCCACGTCCAGCCCGTCCAGTCCGGGCAGCGAGAGGTCCAGGACCACCAGGTCGGGCCGGCCAGTTCGGGCGGTGCGCAGCGCCGTCGGCCCATCGGATGCCGTGAGCACGGTGAATCCACCGTGCTCGAGGTAGTCGCGCACGAGCTGCACGATGCGCGGCTCGTCGTCGACGACAAGGATGGTCGCCACGTTGACGACCATCCTAGGTGCCGGCATCGCTCCGTCTACACGGAGCGCGTGTCAGGCGGGGGTGGGGGAGGCGTCGAACCCGACGAACCCGCAGGCGGCGTCTCTCCGTGCTGCCGCTTGTGCCATTCCTGGGCGCGCTCTTCGAAGGAGCCCCAGTGGCCGCGGGGACCGTAGCCCCAGCCGCCGCCGCCGCCCATGAACCGGCGGGCGCCGAATCCCCAGAAGGCGATCCGGAACAGCCAGAAGCAGCCGAAGAGGATGAGCAGGAAGAAGAAGATTCCAAACAGTCCGAACCCGGGGCCCCCGAAGTGCGGGCCATAGCCGTAGTAGTACGGCGCGACGTTGGCCGTGCCGTCGGTGGCGGCCGGCAGGTGCGTGTTCACCCCGTCCGACCAGCCGATGTTGTAGGCGATCACGCCGATGATGACGACCAGGATCGTGGTCACCAGCAGACCGATCAAACCGAAACCGCGTCTCATGTCGATTCACTCCTTGTGTGGGAACGAGATTTGCTGTTGACACACATCGTTCCCACCACTTGTGAGCGACTTGTGAACGAGCCGCGAAGAAAGCTAGAAGCCTGTGCCTTCGAGCTCGACCAGCTCCGCGCTCTTCTGCCAGAGCGCGCCTTGGGCTGAGACGTCCGCCGCCGCCTTCGGCGCGTCGATGTGCTTCAAACCCTTGAACAGCCAGCCCGTCGTGCCGGCGTGCGCTGGCGAGAGCGCCAGATCGACGAGGTCGTGGGCCGCGCGCTCCGGCGCGCTGCCGAACGTCCGCTGCACGAACCGGACGAATGCCGGCGTCTCGCGCATCAGGTTGGACTTCACGATCCCCGGGTGGAACGCGTTCGCGCGTACGTCCCACCGATGGCCGCGACGCGCCAGCTCGAACGTGAACATCAAATTCGCCGCCTTCGACGCGCCGAAGTTGTGCATCGCGCCGAACTGGTTCCGGTCGAGCAGGCGGTCCACCTCGACGTGCGACCGCGACGGCGCGGTGACGGTGATCACGCGCCCGCCGCCGATCAGCTTGTCGCGCAACAGATTTGTGAGCAGATAGGGCCCGAGGTGGTTCGTCGCGAACATGAGCTCATATCCGTCGGCCGACTTCTGATACCGCGTCGTGAACACCGCCGCGATGTGCAGCAGAGCGTCGATGTGGGGCACCTGGCGCGCCAGCTCGCGCGCGCCGTTGCGGATCGACGTCAGTGAGGCGAGGTCGAAGGCAGGTCGGTTCAACGTGATGACCGACGCGCGCCTCTGCTTCAGAGCCTCGACCGTCGCCGATCCAATCGCGCCCGTGGCCCCCGTCACGACGACAGTCGGCATGATCTAGAGGTGATCGTATCCGCGCACGACGGTTACCCGCGTTTGCTCGATTCAGGCGCGGACTTCATCGAGGTCGACATCCGGCGCGACGCAAGCAACGAGATCATCCTCGCCCACGACGAGCCGCGACCGAACGAAACGTATCCCAGGCTCGAGGATGTCTTGAACGACATCGGACGCAACGGGCTGCACCTCGACCTCAAAGAAGCCGGTTTCGAAGTCGAGCTCATGACCAGGGTCCTGCAGGCGATCCCGGCAAACAAGGTCGTCGTGACGCCCGACTTCGAAGAATCGGTGAGAGCGATCAAGCAGCACAACCGCGAAGTCAGGGTCAGCCCGATTGATTTCGTCGCGGTCGACCGCGACAAGCTCGACGGCTATAGCGGAACCGGACCGATCTGGGTCTGGACCGTCGACGACAAGCGCTCGATGAAGCGCTACATGAAGGATGCGCGCATCGAGGCAATCATCACCAACCGCCCCGACCTCGCCCTGAAGCTCAGGAAGGCCAGATCGTGAGCCGGGTCTCGCAGCAGAACGCGCCTATGTCGGGCGACCAGTCGAGGATGAACGGCGGCGTCGTGTCAGTCACGCGGAAGCACACGTCGAGCGGACCGAGGGTGGCGCCGCGGTCGAAGTTCGTGCGGGGAAAGGTCTTGCACCCAGGTGAGTCGGTGATCAGGGTGCCTTGCCGGCGCTCGGCGTCGATCAGCGTGAGGTCGGACGGTGCCGCGTGCGTGGAGGTCGACGAGTTCTTGAACTTCACGGTCATGTGCACGACGTCGTTGGTGACGCTGATGTTCGACACCCAGATCGTGTAGCCGTGGAGGTCGGTGCACGGCCCGGGCGAGCAGTTCTCCGGCGCGAGAGGGGTGGTCGAGGACAGGCTCAGCGGTGCTTTCAAAGCGGTGTAGGCGGCGCCGGCGATCACGACGGCGACGATGAGGGCGACGACGACGCCCAGGGTTATCAGGAGGCGGCGGGCCATGGGTGGTTAACGAAGTATGAATCGAGGGCGTAACGCTTCAGCCGGGTTGTGTCCTCCCCACGCAGTGGGGAGGTGGCGCCGAAGGCGCCGGAGGGGCCGGGGCACTTAGGCCGGAGCCAGCTCCTTGACCCGATCGTCGCTCTGGACCTTCCCGTCTTTGAGCCTGATCTGCCGCTGCGCCTGCCCGGCCACGTCGAGATCGTGCGTGACAAGGACGATCGTCACCTTCTCCTCTGCGTTCAGCTGCTTCAAGAGATCGACCAGCTGCTGGGCCGTCTCCGTGTCGACCGCTCCAGTCGGCTCGTCGAGCAGGATGAGCGAGGGTCGGTTGACCATCGACCGGGCGATCGCGACGCGCTGCATCTGGCCGCCGGACAGCTCGGTCGGACGGTGCTTGATCCGGTCGGTGAGTCCCACGCGTTCGATGAGGTCGATCGCTCGAGCCCGGCCGTCTGTGCCGTCCTTCACGTATCGGCGCGGCAGCATCACGTTCTCGAGCACGTTCAGGCCCGACAAAAGGTTGTACTCCTGGAACACGAACCCGACCTTGCGCGCCCGCATGCGCGCGCGATCGCGGTCGCCGAGCGTGGTGGTCTCGACGCCGTCGATCAATAGATTGCCCGACGTCGGCTTCAACAGAAGCCCCAACAGGTCGAGCATCGTCGTCTTGCCGCTGCCCGAGCGGCCGACGACGGCGACGAACTCGCCCGGCTCGATG